>NZ_CP108518.1:7664432-7996319 GCF_035989885.1 Streptomyces sp. NBC_01232 | reverse complement strand
CCGGAACGTGCCGTCGTACGAGGAGGATGACGAGGCCGAGGACGACCCCGAGGGCGAAACTGAGCCGCCAGCCGAGGTTCTGCGGGAAGATGTCGGTGTCCAGCATCACCACGGACAGCAGGGCGCCGCCGATCGCGCCCAGCCAGTAGCTGCCGTTGATGATGAGGTCGACCCGGCCCCGGTAGAGGGACGGGATCAGCTCGTCGATCGCCGAGTTGATGGCCGCGTACTCGCCGCCGATGCCGAAGCCGGTGAGGAAGCGGAAGAGGAAGAACCACCAGGACTCGAACGACAGCGCGGTCATGGCGGTCGCGCCGAGGTAGACGGCCAGGGTCACCATGAAGAGCTTCTTACGGCCGTAGCGGTCGGTCAGCCAGCCGAAGAACAGCGCCCCGGAGCAGGCACCCGCCACGTAGAGGGCGGCGGCAACACCGGTGACCTGGGCGGCCGTGATGTCGAGGCCGCTGCCTTCCTCCGCAAGACGGCCGGCGACGTTGCCGACGATGGTGACCTCGAGCCCGTCGAGGATCCATACGGTGCCGAGGCCGATCACGATCATCCAGTGCCACCGGGACCACGGCAGCCGGTCGAGACGGGCCGGCACGGCCGTGGTGACCGTACCCGTTCCGGCCGGTACGGAGTCCTCCGGCGACGAGGCGGTGGATGCCATCGCTTTGTGATCCCTCCTGCTCGATCGCCCCCGCCCTGCCGGTTTCCCGCGAACCGGCCGGTCATGCGGCCCCGGCCGGGGACATCTCCCCGTAGGGTCCGGCGCACGGCGGGACCCGGCCGCCACTGCTCCCAGCTTGCGCGCGGTCCCCCCGGCCGCAATGACCGCGACACACCTGGCGCTGCCGGCCCACGCGGGGTTCATCGGGAGTGGTCCACCGGAAGACCGGACCCCGGCGAAGCGGGCCGCGGTCGAGTCGTTCGGCGGTCGTCACGGGGGCCTGCCAGGACGGCCGGCGCTCGACGTCGTTATGCAGGTTCCAGACCGTGCCCATCGGCGTGTCGATGAGGATCTCGGCGAGCGGCGGGTTGTCAGACCCGTGTGCGAGCGTGTGAGGGCGTGTGCGGGCGGGGAAACCGTGGCGTCAGGCGATGGAGGGGTATCGATGTCAGCAGTGGATGACGGCTGGGCCGGCATGGGCTGGGAGTGGACGGACCACGACGACATCCGTCGGCGCCTCGAAGAGGGAGCCGACCCGGAGAGATGGAGCGGGGGCCGCCCACTGCATCGTGCGGCGGTGTTCGGCTCTTCGGAGGTCGTCGCGGAGATCGCCGGTCGCGTGGCCGACGTGGACGCACTGGAGGGCGGGGTGACGGCCCTGTGGGAGGCCGTCGTCTCCCGGAAGCCGGAGAACGCGCGCGCCCTTGCAGCCGCCGGGGCCGATCCCTGGCAGCCGTCGATCGGCGGGTGGTCGCCGGGTCGGCTGAGTCTCGCAGGACCGACGCCGGGGCTCTTCCCGATACCGGCGGGGGTGGACCTGACCACCACGGAGCGCGCGGCGGCCGAGGAGGCCGCTCGACTCGTGGCGGCGCTGGGCGAGTTCCACTACGACGGCACGGGACTGGCCTGCGTGGCGGGGATCGACGCCGCCGAAGCTGTTCGCCGCCTGGATGCGGTGCCGGTGGAGGACGAGGTCATCGACGAGTTGCTCGAGGCCCCGTACGAGTACGACATGGACGAGAGCCTGCGTATCGTCGGCGTGACGTCAGTGCCGGGCGGCTGCATCGTGTCCCAGCCCTGGGGATACGCACCACAGATGCCGGGCGTGCTGGCCCGGCTGTCCGTCGGCACCGTCTGCTACGGCCTGTACGCCAACCCCAAGAGCGGCAACCAGGGGAGCCTCGCGCGCCACGGAACCATCGAGAGCCGGGACGGCCACCCGGGCG
Organism: Streptomyces sp. NBC_01232; assembly: GCF_035989885.1. Lineage (GTDB taxonomy): Bacteria > Actinomycetota > Actinomycetes > Streptomycetales > Streptomycetaceae > Streptomyces. Next base: position 7,994,423 of record NZ_CP108518.1, on the reverse strand, counting down.
GCGGACCGTACGAGAACGACACCTCGGCGGGAGTGCTGAACTCCTACCTCTACCGGCACAGGGCCGTGGCCCACTCCTGCGCCGCGGCCGGAGTGAGTCCGACCGATGCGCGCGCTGTGGTGGGCCCTCCGGACGTGTGGGTCGAGCTGCCGGAACGCAACTACTGGAGTGACTGACCGAGCCGGCGGCGAGTTTCGCTCTCGCCGTCGCTGGGGCTCAGATCTCAGACCGATGGAGGTGTTTCCGTTCCGGACGCCGATGACGCCGACTCAGGTGCGGAGCTTCGGCTGAGCGGCTCGAAGTCGCCCGTGGGGGCGGCCGGTTCGGCGGGGCGGAGCCGTTGCCGCCTGAGAGCCTGGACGCCCAACAGCCCGAAGCCGAGGACCGCTGCCATGAGGTGGCCGATCGTGGTGAAGTCCGGCAGCGGCCCGGTCGTCCATTCGGCGCCACCGAGAGGCCATGCGAGGACGAAGACGGCCCAAGGGAGGCGACCCCAGCGCGGCAGGGCGAGCGTCCCGATCGCCAGCACGGTCTGGGCTCCGTAGCTGACCCCGTAGTCCAAGGACTGCCGCACGGCGGTCGGGTACCAACCGTGCCGCAGGGCAAGGGCGATGACGACCGCGGTGAGGAGAGTCGCCGCGACATGCCCGCCGAGGAACACGGCCACGGCGCGCAGCTTCCCCCACCGGTGCTCAGCCCAGGCCAGGCAGCAGCAGACACCGAGGCCCAAGGTGATGAAGGTACCCACGAAGTCGGTTGAGGTGACATCCGTGAGCGTGCCGTCGAAGAACATCACGCTGCCGAGCAGCGCCGAAACCGGATGGTCTCGCAGGTTGTCCAGGTTGGTGCTGACGTGGCCCAACACGGAGGCCGCCCGCTCGTCGGACAGTCCGTAGCCGACCCAGGCATGGCTGATCAGGAGCAGGCAGACATAGGCGAGAGTGAGCGGCGCACGGCGCGGGTATCCCCGCACGGCGCGGAGCGCTCTGTCCGAAGGACCCCGCAGTGACTGAGAGTTCATACCGTGGCATTCTGCAGGTCGAGCCGGGGGCGGAGGTCGGCGGGTACCGCCGATGCCGCCGCCCGGTAGACCCTGACAGCCGACTCCTGCACCGCGGCACGCGCGCCGACTCGTCGCCCGGCACGCAGGCACGATCACCGTCGGCAGGGTCGACACCGACTCGGGCCCGGGCGACGTGGGACACCGGCTCGGGGGCCACCCCGTGCCCGTACAGGGGGCGGCGGAGTGGGAGATCGCCCACGCGGTGTCCGGGCCCGGCGCCTCCCGGCAAGACCCCCGCCGACCTCGCCGCGGGCCGCTTCGACCGGGCGGGCTTCGCCTGGCAGTGCTGCTGACCCGACCGGCAGCACACCAACCCGCGAAGGCGCCACAGCGGCGCTCAGAGGGGTTGCCGGCCATGGATCCGTGTCGTCCGGACCCAAGGCAGGCACACTCGCCCGGCCGGTCGCCCGCCATACCGGCTTCCCTGTGCGGCGGGCGACCGGCAGGGTGGAGGCTCAGCCTCGGGTGCGTCGCAGCCAGCCCTTGGTCTTGCCCACGTCGGCCACCGGCACCGGACCGGCGCCCCTCGGCGTACCGCCGCCGTGCGACGGCCGGCTGTGCGGCTCCAGGTGCTTCAGCCTCGCCTTCCACGGACCGTCCGCCATCTCCAACTGCACGATGACCGGACCCTCGGGGAGCGGAACGGTCTCCCGCCGTTTGCCGATCTCATTCACGACGTTGTCGCTCGTGGGCAGGGTCGCGGGGTCGTCGTGTCCCTCCAGTTCGAAGAGATTGACTATGAGATTGTCGTCGCCCCGGTAATGGAGTGCGAGATCGGCTATGCCGCCGGTGTGCAGCAGGACGTCGGGGCCGCGGCACTCCAGCTCGGCCTCCGTCAGGAGCGTGGCTGCGGCCAGTGGCAGCACCTGGAGCTGCCAGGGACCCTCCGCCTTCAGCTGCAGACGCAGGCGTCCGTTCTCCGGGACCTGGACGAGCACGCGGCCGCGGAAGTTCTCCTCCGTGCTGTTGACGAGGGTCTCCCCCTCCTTGTTGAACCGGGTGAGGGGCCACAGACCCGTGTACCCGTCTCCCCGAATGCTGAGATCGACCACGACCGCCCCCGGCGGCAGCCCGTTCGCCGTGATGACGTCGTTGTCCCGGCCCGTCCACGTGTGCGGCTCGAAGACGGCGCCGAACATCCAGTCCTGGCCGCTCGGCCGCTGCTCGGCCACGGCCGGCGCCGGAGCGCCGGGGGCCTGAAACACGGGCGCCGGAGCGGCGGCGGGCGCGAAGGCCGGCGCCGGGGCGGCCGGGGCGGCCGGGGCCGGCGGCTGGAACGGAACCGGAGCCGGAGCCGACGCCGGGACCTGGAACGGAACCGGAGCCTGGGCCACGCCCGGAGCCTGGGCCACGCCCTGCCACTGCGTCGGGGCCGGCACCGGAACCTGGTGCGGGGGCGCCGGGGCCTCTTCCGCCACGTCCACGCCGTGGTCCTTCGCCAGGCCTGCGAGGCCGTTCACATAACCCTGGCCCACCGCACGGAACTTCCAGCCCCCCGCCCGCCGGTAGACCTCCGCGAGCACCATCGCCGTCTCGCCGCCCGCGTCCGTCACGTCGTACCGGGCGACCGACGTGCCGTCCGGCGCGAACGCCTCCACGGACAACTCGCCCGCATCCCTCAGCGACCCGACCTCCGTGGATCCCACCACCAGGACCCGGACGATCTGCTCCTCGATGGCGGCGAGTCCGGTCTCCACCCACACGGTGCCGGCCTCCTCCCCCAACAGCCGCACCGCACCCGCAGGATGAACCGGCGCACCGTGGAACACGATGTCGCCGTCCCCCCTGACCCGTCCCTGCTCCGTCAGAAGCAGGACTGCGACATCAACTCCGCTCCGCACGGCGAGCCTTAGCGGCACCGTCGGAACAAAGCCGTTGCCCCCCTTGATCATTTCCCCTCCCCAGAATGGATCATGTCCCGATCCTGCGGCCATCGGGCCTCCGGGACAAGGCCTGGGGAAAACCGGCCGGAACGCCCGGAGCGCCGGCCGGGCCGCCGTGCTACGGCCGGCGCGCAGCGGCCTGCCCCGGCGAGCGTGGCGCGGGGGTGAGGGGGGTCCCGTTGAGTTCGGTCGTCCCGGACCCGTCCCACCACACCGTGCCCTCCGTGGTGAGGAACGGGACGTCCCCATCGACCTCGGAGCCGTATTCGAAGGCGTCGGCAACGGCGGTCAGGTAGGTGGCGAGGCTGGGCCAGCCGTCATGGAAGTGGCCTGTGTCATCGTGGGCCGCGCTGCCCAGGCGGCCCTGGCCGGGCCCTTCACGCATGTCGATGACGTCGGAGTCGCCGTCGCTCTGCGCCCACGGGATCCACTGCGGGTGCCACCAGGGCTCCTCGTCGCTCCCGTCGGACACCTCGGCCAGGTCGGGATCGTCCCCTGCGATCTCGACGCACATCTGCCAGTGGGCGAGGATCCCCGCGACGGACATGGGCGGCCGGCCCGGGACCAGGTTGTCCCACTCGGTGATCCCGTTGTGACAGGCCAGTGATTCCAGGAGGTCAGCGGGAAAACGTATCCCCATCGCCTTCTGTGCGGCTTCGACCTCGGCGGGATCGGCGGGGGGCGCGAGCAGGGCGTAGGAGGCGGGGGCGTGTCGCTGCATCCACGCGTCGATCCTGGCCCAGGAATCGCCCACCGGCTGCGCTGCCGGGAAGGTGAGCACCCGGCGCAGGAGGTGCAGGCTGTGCAGCCAGTAGAGGTAGCGGTCGGACGTCATCCACAGTTCCCGCAGCTCCGACGACTCGGCCGTGATCCGGTCCAGGGCACGGACGGCGGTCTCGCGCAGGTCGGCCGGGAGCGCCGGGACGGGCAGGTCCGGCCCGTAGCCGCTGGTGACGGGGCGGCCACCGGGGCACTGGGCGGCGACGAGAGCCGCCGCGGCCACCGCCTCGACCGCCAGGTGCTGATCGAGCGGGTCGTCGGCGTCGAGGACCCGGACGAGCGCGTCACGGAGGAGGCCGGGCCTGCCGGGTGCGGCGGTCGTTCGTCCCGCTCGAGGCGGTGGACGTTGTGGACCCTCCCCCGACCGGGGGCGCGCGGTGCCGGGCCCTCGGAGCGGCAGTCGGTTCCGAGGGGCCCGCCCACGCCCGCGGTCCTCGCACAGTGCGTACCCACCCCCGTCGGGTACGCCTATTGCGTTGCCACCGGCACCGGCCGGAATGGCGTGCCGAGCACCACAGCCAGCACACCGTATGCACATGAGCACACTGTGCGCAAATGCTTTTCCGGAGACAGTTCGACGGTCCCCCGGAGGGGCTGTGGTCCACCTGTACCCTTCAGGCGAACACTGTGCGCACCCTGGAAGGAAGCCCGCGTGGCAGCGAAGACGAACAGCGATCCCGTCCCCTCCGTGTGGACACGCCCCCAGATGGCGCCGCGCCAGCCCGCGCTGAGCCGCGCCGTGATCGTCCGCGAGGCGATCGCGATCCTGGACGAGGCCGGCGGTGAAGCGCTGAGCATGCGCAAGCTCGGTGCCCGGCTGAACGCCGGTGCCACCTCGTTCTACCGGCACGTCGCCAACAGGGACGAGCTGATGGAACTGGCCGTGGACGAGATCCTGGGAGAGGTCGTCCTGCCGCGGACCGACGGCCCGGACTGGCGGGCCGGCGTATCCGAGTGCGCCATGTCCTTCCGCAGCACGGCCCTGCGGCATCCCTGGCTGTGCGCGGAACTGGGCCGGGCCGGCCTGGCCTACCTCGGGCCCAACCTCGCCGCCATCTCCGAACGGCTGGCGGACCTCTTCACCACCGTCGGCCTCCCCGACCCCCACGGCGCGATCGACGTCGTGTTCTCCTACGCGATCGGCATGAGCACCACCGAATCCGCCTGGCTGACCACCGTGGCCCGCTCCGGGCGCACCGAAGCCGAATTCCTCGCCCACATCCTCCCCACCGAGCCCGGCACCGACCGCGGGCAGCCCGCCCCGGACCACGCCGCGTACCGCGACCGGAAGTTCGCCGACGGTCTCGACATCGTCCTCGACGGCCTCGCCACCCGGCTCGCCCATTGACAAGGCCGGGCCCGGGACCGGCTGTGGGTGTGTGCACGGACCCACCGTTCTAAAGTGGTAGCCCGAACAGGGGGGTTGGTCATGACGAACCGTCGTGCGGTGGTGGTCGGAGCCGGGATCGGCGGCCTCACGAGCGCCGTCGCACTGCACCGCCGGGGCTGGGACGTCACCGTCTGCGAACGCGCTCCCGAATCCCCCGTCACCGGCGCCGGCATCGGCCTCGCCCCCAACGCCCTGCGCGCGCTCGAGGCCGTCGGCGTGGACGTCTCCCGCGCGATCGGCGGCTCCGTACCCACGGCGATGGGTGTACGCCGCCCCGACGGCCGGTGGCTCACCCGGGCGGGCACCGCGGACATGAGGGCCCGCTACGGCCGGGCGCCCCTCGCCGTCCCGCGGCCGGCCCTCACCGCCGCCCTCGCCGCCGCTCTTGCGCCGTCGGCCCTCCGTTACGGCACCGAGGTGACCGGCGTCGACGACGCCGAGGGCCGTCCGACCGTCCGTACGGCGGCAGGGCCGGACCTTCCCGCCGATCTGGTCGTCGCCGCCGACGGCATCCACAGCCCGCTGCGCCGTGCGCACTTCCCCGCGCACCCCGGACTGCACTACATCGGCGAGACGGCCTGGCGGACCATCGTGGACGCCCCCGACCTGCGGATCCCGGCGATGAGCGAGACATGGGGGCCGGGGAGGCGGTTCGGGGTGACCCCGCTCGTCGACGGCCGCTACTACCTCTACGCCACGGCCGTCGTCCCGCCGGACACCGGCTTCGCCGACCCGCGCACCGAACTGCGGCAGCGCTTCGGGTCATGGCACGAACCCATTCCGGCCCTGCTGGACCGCGTCGGGCGCCTCGGCCCGTCCGAAGTCCTGCGCAACGACCTCTACGACCTGGCGGCCCCGCTCCCGCGCCTGCACCACGGCCGGATCGCCTGGCTGGGCGACGCGGCCCACGCCATGGCCCCCAACCTCGGCCAGGGCGGCTGCCAGGCCATCGAGGACGCGGTGATCCTCGCCGCCCTGCTGCCCGCCGGAGGGGAACCCGGAGACGACGGAAACGGCGGCGACAGCGCCAGGGAGGGTGCGGACGGCGTGGACACGGCCGTCCCGGCCGCCCTGGCCGCGTACACCGCCGCCCGGCTCGACCGCACCGACGCCGTGCGCCTTCGGGCCCGCCGCGTCGGCCGTCTGGGAGTGCTGCGCAATCCGGTCGTGGTGGCCGTCCGTGATCTCGCGGTCCGCGCCACGCCGGCCCGTCTGGCCCTGCGCGGCATGGACGACCTGTTCAACGGCTTCCGCCTCCCCGCACCGCAGGGGGCGGACGGGTCGAAACCGGGTGCTACGGGGCGCTACGGGGTGGTGCGGGCCGGGAAGGAGAAGCCGTAGCCCTGCTCGGTGAGCCAGGGCAGGTACTTCTTCAGCGCGGCGACGGTCTCGCTGCGGTCGCCGCCCCCGTCGTGGAAGAGGACCGTCGGCCGGTGGGGGAGCTTGTCCTCCACGCTGGAGAGGATGGCCTTCAGGCCCGGCCTGTTCCAGTCCTGGGGATCGACGCTCCAGCCCAGCGGCCGCATCCCGTTCGCGGCGGCGATCGCGCGGCTCTCGGGGGTGAATGCTCCGCCCGGCGCGCGGTAGTAGGTGACGGGGACCCCGGGAACGGCCTTCTCGATCATGGCCTTGCCCTCGAGGATCTGCTGCCGCTGGTAGGCGACGGGCTTGTGGTCCATCGTGACGTCGTGATCGACGGAGTGGTCGCACAGCTGGTGCCCGTCGGCGGCGACCGCGCGCACCAGCTCCGGGTACTTCTGCGCCTTGGTGCCGATCATGCAGAAGGTGGCCTTGACGTGGTTCTTTCGCAGCGTCTCCAGGACCTGCGGCGTCCAGCGGGGGTCCGGGCCGTCGTCGATGGTGATCGCGACCTGACGGCCCGCGCCCTGCGCCAGCCGGGAGATCCCCACCGGCACCCCGGAGGCCCCCTGGGCGGCTCCCGGAGCGGCGCCCGCGGCCGTGCCCGCGGCACGGGCCGGTGCGGGCTTGCCGGCGGGGGGTGCGTCCGGGGCGCGGTCCGCCGAGCCGTCCGTGGCCGCGTACGCCGGGGTGCCGGCTGCCGCCAGGAGGCCGAGGAGGGCGGCCGCAGCGGCGTATCCCGCCCGTCGACGACGTGCGGAACTGGTGGTGATGCGCATGGACGTGCTCTTCCTTTGCCCTCAGCCCCCGGATCTCGCTGGTCGGTCCAGGCTAGGTCATCCGTTTGGAGCACTCCCTCAACCAAATGGCCCATTTTGTGTGGTTCAGTGCACACGAGCGGCCCGGCGGGAGGCCGACAACCGCGGAGCGCCAACGCCTGTGGGCGCTTCCGCGGTGCCGCGTCGGCTGTGAGCAGTCTCACGGCCCGCCGGTCTACGGCGCCGTCGCGGATCCGGCGTGCTTTCGGATGAGGGCGTACGAAGCGATGCGGTCGGCGAGGTCATGGACGGGCGTGGCCAGCATCAGCTCGTCCGCCCCGGTCTCGGCGGCCAGGTGTGCGAGCCGCTCGACGACGGTCTCGGGTGTGCCGACGGCCTGCTGGGACCGGAAGCCCGCCAGCGCCTGCCGTTCCTGCTCGGTGAAGGGGTGGGTGGCCGCCTGCGCTGGAGTGGGGAAGGGTGCCTGGCTCTCCCCCTTGAGGAGGCCGGCCTTGACGACGTTCATCGGCCCCGCACGCCGGACGGCCTCCTCCTCCGTCTCCGCGCACACCGTCTCCACGCACAGCAGGACGCGGGGCCGCTCGCACCAGCGGGACGGGGTGAAGGCGGAGCGGTAACGCTCCAGCACCGCACGGGTGTTGTCCGGCCGGATGTGGTGCGCGACCGCGATCGGCAGGCCGAGTTCCGCGGCGATCGCGCCCCCGGCGGGACTGGAGGCCAGCAGCCACGGTTCGGGCAGCGGACCCAGCGCCACCTCGTCCACCAGGAACGACAGGATCGCCGCCACGTCGTCGCGGTACTCGGCATCCGTCGCCGGGCCGGCGCCTCGGCGCAGCGCCCGCGCGGTGGCCTCGTCGAACGTGCCGGGACCGCGGCCGATGCCCAGGTCGATGCGGTCCTCGTGCAGGGCGGCCAGCGTGCCGAACTGTTCCGCCAGGGTGATGGGGGCGTGGTTGGGGGCCAGCACTCCACCCGAACCGAGACGGACGGCCGAGGTCGACGCGGCCGCGTGCGCCGTCAGGACGACCGGGGGGAAGGCGCCGATCGCGGGAGAGTGGTGATGCTCCGCGTACCAGATGCGGTGGTAGCCGAGCGCCTCCAGTCCTTGGGCGAAGGCAGCGGTGTCCCGCAGGGTGTCGACGGCTCGGGTGCCCGTTTGCACCATCGCGACTTCCAGCGCTGAAAGGGGTATGTCGAGCATGGCGTCAGCATAGGGATCGCGGGTGGCGGTGCGGGCGAGCGTGATCGTTTTCGCGCCACACCGCCACACCGCCACACCGCCACGTCGCTGCGTCGCTGCGTCGCTGCGTCGCTGCGTCGCTGCGTCGCTGCGTCGCTGCGTCGCTGCGTCGCTGCGGCTCAGTGGTCCTTGAGCAGGGCGCAGACGAAGTTCTCCTGCACGGTGCGCAGTCGGGCCAGCAGCGCGGGCTTGTTGCTCTTGCTGGTCTGGGTGTTGATGGAGAAGGTCAGCGACCGGGTGCCGTCGGGAGTGGTGGCGGCGAACTGCGTGTAGCCGGGGAAGTTCCCGGTGTGGCCGTAGAGCACGCCGCAGCGGGTGGTGTACTGGAAGATCGCCAGCCCGGCGGCGTTGGTGCCGGGGCCGGCCGGCTCCGAGGAGTCGCCCGGACGGAAGGTCAGCTGTTCCTTGCGGGTCTGCGGCGACAGCAGCGAGGGGCCGCCGTAACCGCGGATGAATGCGCCCAGTTCCCTGGGTGTGGAGACGATGCCGCCGGAGGCCCAGACGCCCGAGGCGCTCAGGGCCTCGCTGATGTCCTCCGGTTCGGCCGGCGGCAGGACGTCGTAGCCGTGCAGGTACGGACGCGGGAGCCGGTAGCCGAGGGGCAGGCTGGTGCGGCGCAGCCCCAGAGGGCGGTACACGAGCTCCTTGAGGAGTTCCTCGTACCGGCGGCCGGTGACGGCCTCGGCCATCAGCGCGACGGCGATGTTGTCCGAGTTGGAGTACTCGTACAGGGAGCCGGGGAGGAAGCGCAGCCGCTCGTCGGCCACGAAGTCGAGGAGGGTGCGCGGGTCGAAGACGTGGCGCGGGTCGGCGGTGAGGATCTCCAGGAACTCGGGGTCGGCCGAGTAGTCCGGCAGGCCGCTCGTGTGCTGGAGGAGCTGGCGCAACGTCACCGCGTGCCAGTCCTCGGGCTGGTCGGGCAGGCGCTCGCCGATGGTGTCGTCGAGGGAGAGCAGGCCCTGGTCGACGAGCCGGAGGGCGACGGCCCCGCTGAACGCCTTGGCGATGCTGGCGATGCGCATGTGGTCGTCGGGGTGCGGTGCGCGGCCGGTCTCGATGTCGCCGACACCGGCCGTGTACACCTGCGTACGGTCGCCCCGGGTGAGCATGGCGATCACTCCGGGCGGGCCGTCCGCCTGGGCGACCAGCCCGTCGAGCTGCCGCTGCAGGCCCTTCTCGTGGCGCGGGCGGCCGTCGCCCGGGCCCGGGTCGCCGGCCGCCTGGGCGGGCTGCAGGAGTCCTCCGAGAGCGGCGGCGGTCAGGGCGGTGGCGGACAGCCCGGTGCGGAGGCGGCTTCGGCTGGCGCGGGCGACACGGGTCGGCATGTGCGTGGCTCCTGGTGTGCGCGGGGACGGCCGGGGCGGGCGGCGCCCGGCCCGGCCCAGCAGTAGCAGCCCGAGCGGTGCGCAGGGTCCGCGGCGCGCGCCGCGGACCCCCGGTTGGCTGCGCAATTCGCCTCCGGACCGGGGTTGCCGCGGGGCCGGGACCCCTCCTGGCGGGCGGGCGCGGCCGGTGGCCGCGGGCCGTGTCCGTGCGGTGCTCCGGAGCTCGTGGCATACCGTCTGGTGGCGTCCCGGCAGTCATGTTTTACGATCCGTCCCATGACTGACGGTACGGATCGCGCGAACACTCCCCAGCAGGACCCCTCGGCGGGGCAGGGGGGCTATGGATACCCCCAGGGGACGCCCGGCGGTTACGGGTTCCCGCAGCAGCCCGGGCAGCCCAATCCGTACCAGCAACCGCTGCCCCAGCCCGGGCCTGCCGGAGAGCCGCCGCATTACTCCCAGGCACCCCAGGCACCCCAGCCGCAGCCGCAGCCGGTGCCTTCTCCGGCCGGGTTCACGCCTTCTCCCCAGCCCGACTGGCAGGCGATGGCGGACCGTTCGGAGTCGCAGCTGCGGACGCGCAAGCGGATATGGATGATCGCCATCGGGGTGGCGGCCTGTGGTCTCGGCGTCGGCGCCGGGTTCTTCATCCTGGACAAGGGCGACAAGGACGGTCCGGGCCCCGGCCCTTCGCAGTCGGCGACCGCCGACCCCGGAGGGGACCCCTCGGACGCCAACGCGCCCACCGTGCCGGGCGAGCCGAACCTGCTGCGCGACCGCTCCGGCCAGATCAACATCGCGCTCAGCCCCGACGCCGTTCTCGGCAAGGTGGACAACGGCAACGTGCTGCGCCTGCGCAGCAACGGCAACTCCTACGCGCAGGCCGCCGAGCAGGTCGTCGACGCGTCCAAGAGCTTCACGGTCTCCGCCTGGGTCTACAACGAGGCCGACGCCGGCTCGCGGTTCGCCATCAGCCAGGGCGACGGCGCCTCGTACTCCTTCGAGCTGGGCCGCGAGGACAGCAACGGCAAGAAGTCGTGGGTGTTCCGGATGCAGACCGACCAGAAGGGCGCGGCCTCGACCGCCGTGGGCGCGGTCTCCGACGGGTTCAACACCGTCCGCACCTGGGCCCTGCTGACCGGCGTGTACGACGCCCAGGCCAAGACGCTGACGCTGTACGTCGACGGCAAGGAGGCCGGCCGCGCCCCGGTGGCGGCCGCCTGGGCGGGCCAGGGGCCGCTGCAGCTGGGCCGCTCCCGCCACCACGGGATCTGGAGCGGGCCGTGGGCAGGTGTCATCGGTCACGTGCTGGTGTGGGACAAGCCCCTGACCGCGGATCAGGTTCTCGCCCTGAAGGGCGGAAAGCTGGACAAGGAGATCAAGCCTGTCGGTTCGTGGCTCATCGGTTGATCCTTTTCCGCACGGATTTGCACCGATTCGATCATCACGGGCAGATCACCCTGGTGGATCGTCGTCTCACTAGTCGGATAAGGTCACCGCTGGCCCGGATACCGGGTTGACGTCCGTAGCAGTGAACACCCAGCAGACCGCCCGGCTTGACGTGTGCGGCCGAGACTCCACGATGTGAAGGCCCTCAGTTGCCGCGGCGCTCGTACGGCCGTAGTCCTTGTCCGGCACCGGGGGATGAATTGAATACGCTTTCCGTCGTGATTCCGGCGCTCAATGAGGCGCCCAACCTGCCCACCGTGATGAACTCCGTTCCCACGGGCGCGCTCCGTGCCCTGGGCTGGGAGACCGAGGTCATCGTCGTGGACAACGCCTCCACCGACGACACCGCAGCGGTGGCCGCCTCGCTCGGCGCCATCGTCGTCTCCCAGCCGGAGCGGGGCTACGGCAACGCCTACCACGCCGGGTTCCGCGCGGCGAAGGGCGATGTCATAGCCACCGGCGACGCCGACTGCACCTACCCGTTCGACCACCTGCCCGAGCTGCTGGGCACCCTGGCCGAGGCCGACGTCGAGTTCATGACGACCAATCGGCTCCGCCGGGAGAACCGCTCGGCGATGAAGCGGTCCCACACCGTCGCCAACCACGCCCTGAGCGCCCTGAGCCGGGCCCTGTTCCGCAACGGACTGCGCGACTCGCAGTCCGGTATGTGGGTCTTCCGGCGCTACGTCTGGGACGGCGTCGATGTGAAGTCGACGGGCATGGCCTTCTCCCAGGAGATCAAGAACGCCGCCACCCGGGCCGGCTACCGCTACCTCGAAGTGCCCATCGAGTACCGCAACCGCCAGGGCCAGGTGAAGCTCAACGCGCTGCCCGACGGCATGGCCAACCTGCGTCAGCTCTTCGAGCACCGCTTCCGCCGGCCCAGTGAGGACCGCTCCACGCGCTACGAACGGCGGCACACCCCGGCATGAGGAAGCGTCTGATCCGGGCGGCCCTGGCGTTCGTCGTGGCCGCCGGCCTGTGCGCGGGCGCCTGGTCGCTGCCGCCCGTGCGGGGCGTCCTCCTGGACTCGTTCACCCGTCGGCAGGCCGCCTTCATCGAGCTCTACTTCACCGAGAACCCGCGCTTCGACGGAGCGAGCGTCCTCGTTCCCTTCGCCGTGAACGACCGCGGTTCCGGTGCCCGCTCGCTGGTGGCGACGCTCACCGTCGAGGCCGCGGACGGCAAGGTGCTGGCGACCGAGACCTACCCCGTCGAACCCCACCAGGGCGCCGCGGTCCCGGTCACGGCGCGGGTCCGCGCCAAGGGGGCCGACGTCGCCCTGGTCCGGGTCTCGCTGACCGGGCATCCCCAGACCCTTCACTTCCGCTTCGGCCCGCCCCCGGAACTCTGATGCGCACCGTTCTCCAGATCACCCCCTACTACCCCCCGCACCTCGGCGGCCTCGAGCGCGTCGTGCTGCACCTGTCCCGCCACCTCGCCGAACGCCACGACGTCCGAGTCGTCACCACCACGCTGGGCTCCGGCGGCGCGCCGCGGCGGGCCCGGGAGGAGGGTGTGGCCGTACGCAGGCACCGCGCCACCGAGTTCGCGCACACCGCGATCGCACCCGGGCTGCTCGGCTCGCTCCTGGCCGCGCCGCGCGGCGCCGTTCTGCACGCGCACTGCGCGCACGCCCTCCTGCCGGAGACCGTGGCGCTCGCCGCCCGGCTGCGCCGGCAGCCGTTCGTGCTCCACTTCCACCTCGACGTGGACGCCAGCGGACGCCTCGGCCGACTCCTGCCCGCCTACAAGAAGCACGTCTTCGGACGCGTGGCACGCGCCGCAGCGGCGGTCATCGTGCTGACCGAGCAGCAGGCCCGCTTCGTCGAGGAGACCTACCGGGTGCCGCCCGCGCGCGTGCACGTGGTGCCCAACGGAGTCGGCCCGGAGTTCTTCCGGCCCGCCCCCGCCCCCGACCCCTGCCCTGCCGCTGACCCATCCACCGACCCGGCCGGCGCGGACGCCTCCGCCACCCGGCCCCTGGGCCTGCTCTACGTCGGCCGCCTCAGCGCCCAGAAGAACCTCGCGCGCCTGCTCGACGCGATCAGCCTGGTCGACTCCCCGGTCAGGCTCCGCGTCGTCGGCGGCGGCGAACTCGACGCCGACCTGCGCGCCCGGGCCAACCGCCTCGGCCTGGACGAGCGCGTCGAGTTCACCGGGCCCCTGCACGGTACGGACCTCCTCGCCGCCTACGCCGACGCCGACGCCTTCGTCCTGCCCTCCGACCGCGAGGGCATGCCCCTCGCCGCACTGGAGGCCATGGCGGGCGCCCTCCCGGTCCTGGCCACCGACGTACCCGGCAACACGGAACTGCTCCACGACGTCGGCCTGCTGGCCGCACCGGAGCCGGCCGCGCTCGCCGCCGCGGTGGACCGCCTCGCGGCCGACCCCGGCCTGCGCAGCCTGCTGGCCGGCCGCAGCGCGGAGCGGGCCCGCCGTCACACGTGGGAGGAAGTCGCCCGGCAGGTGGAGCTCGTGTACCGGAAAGCAGGGATATGAACCCGCCCCACTGGCTGCGCGGACGGCTCGGCGTCCTGCTGAGCCTCGGCCCCGCCTGCGCCGTCGAGACGCTGCCCGGCGTCCCCGCCCTCCTGCTCGCGCCGGTCGGCCTGTGGCTGCTCTTCGCCGCCCCCGTACTGCTGCTGCGCGGACTCACCGACAAGGTGGTCTCCACCCGCAGCGGCTCCCTCATGCTGGCGGCCGGCCTCGCCGTGCTCCTCGACATCCTCGTGGCGCTGGGCGTCAACACCCTGCTGCCGCTGCTCGGCGTGGAACGGCCCCTGACCCGGCTGGTCCTTGCCTCGGCGACCACCGTCGTGCTCCTCGTCCTCGGAATCCTCGCCCCCCAGACGCAACGGCCCCTCCTTCGCGGCGCACCCCTGCGCGGCGCCCGCCCGGTGGCCTGGGTGTCCGCCGTCGCGCTGCTGCTCGCCGTGGCCGGTCCCATCAGGCTCAACAACGGCCTGGGCGGCGGCGTCAGCACGGCCGCCCTGGTCCTCGTCGCAGCGCTGGTCGTCCTCCTGCTGGTGCGCCACGGCCGCTCCTCCGCGGTCGTACTGGAGGCCGGGATCTACGTGGCCTCCGCCACCCTGCTGCTGCTCACCTCCCTGCGCGGCTGGTACATCACCGGGCACGACATCCAGCGCGAGTACCTCTACTTCCGGCTCACCCTCGGCGGCGAGTTCTGGGACATCTCGGCCTACACCGACCCCTACAACGCGTGCCTGAGCATCACCCTGCTCCCGGTCAGCGTGTTCCGGCTCACGGGCATCGAGGACATCTACGTCTTCAAGGCCGTCCTGCCCCTGCTGTTCGCCCTGACTCCGGTGCTGGTCCACCGCGCGGTGCGCCATGTGGCGTCCCCGCTCGTGGCGCTGCTCTCCGCCGTGTTCTTCATGGCGTTCCCCACCTTCTTCACCGACATGCCGTTCCTGGGCCGGCAGGCCATCGCCTTCCTGCTCCTGGCCTGCGCCATGCTCGTCCTGACGGATTCCCGGCGCCCGCTGCCCCTGCGGCGCGTCATGTTCACCGTGCTGCTGGCCGGAGTGGTCCTGTCGCACTACTCGACGATCTACGTGATCGTCGGCACCCTGGCGACCGCGTTCATCGTGGACAAGACCTGGCGGCTGGCCTCGCGCCGGGGCCGCGCCCGTCCGCACCGCGCCCGCGGCCACGACCACATGCGGACCTTCCTGACCTGGTGGACCGTGGCCGTACCGGCCGTTCTCGCCCTGCTCTGGGCGGGTCCGCTCACCCACACCGGCGGCCAGCTCGAAAGCACCCTGCGCGTCGTCGCGAGCGACCTCTTCGGGTCCGGCGACGCCCGCGGCGGCTCCTCCGACACCCGCTACAGCCTTTTCGGCGGCGCCGGAGTCACCCCCGAGGAGCGGCTCGCCGAGTACCGCGAGGACACCATCGGCTACACCCGGGCGGACCGCGCCGAAGGCAAGTACCTGCCGCTGGAGGGTCTCTCGAAGTACCCCACGCCCGTGGCCGAGAAGGAGAACCTGCCGCTGACCCCCGTCGGCCGGGCGCTGGACACCGTAGGCATCGGCGTGCCCGCCCTGAACGGAGTGCTCCGCCAGGCCGCCGCCCTGCTGCTCCAGGTCCTGGTCCTGGTCGGGTTCGTGATCGCCCTGCGCGGCCGCCGGAGCCCGTTCACGCCCGTCCGCGACCAGACCACCCTGACCGTGGGCGCCCTCGCGATGATGGGCCTGTTCACACTGGTGCCGCAGCTGTCGGTCGACTACAGCGTGCTCCGCGCCTTCCAGCAGGGCCTGCTGTTCTTCGCACCGTTCATCGCGGCCGGCGCCCTGTGGGCGGTGCGCTGGGCGGGCCACCGGGCCGTCCCCGTGCTGTGCGTCCTCGTCGCCGGGCTGCTGCTCGACCTGACCGGGGCCGTCCCCAAGGCACTCGGCGGCTACCCCGCGCAGCTCGCGCTCAGCAATTCCGGCCCCTCCTACGACATCTACTACCCGCACGCCGAGGACCGCCGGGCCGCCATGTGGCTCAACCAGCGGGCGGCGGGCGACGACCTCGTCGTCCAGACCGACCGGTACTCCTTCAGCCGGCTGCAGACCCTCTTCACCGTCCGCACGCAGGACAGCGTCCACCCCGCGCTGCTGCGCTCGCAGTCGTACGTCCTGCTGGGATCCACCCCCACCCGCAAGGACGAGGTCACCGTATTCTTCCGGGGCGACCTCGTGACGTACCGGTATCCGCGCGAGCTCCTCGACACCACGCGCAACCTGATCTACAGCAATGAAGGGGCCGTGATCTACCGGTGAGAAACGTCCGGCGCCGGCCCCGGGTCCTGCTCGTCAGCCACTACTACCCGCCGCACCTGGGCGGCATCGAGAACGTCGTCCGCAACGAGGCGCTGCACCTGGCCCGGCACGGCGCCGACGTCACCGTCCTCACCAGCGGCGACCGCGCCGGAACGCACGACGAGGACGGCGTCCGCGTCGTACGCGTCGCCGCGTCCAACGTCGTGGAGCGCCGGTGGGGCGTCCCCTTCCCGCTGTTCTCGCCCGCCCTGCTGCCCACCGCCCTGCGCTGGGCCCGCCACGCCGACGTCGTCCACGTCCACGACTGCCTCTACGCCTCCTCCTGGGCGGCCGGACTCGCCGCGGCCGTCACCCGGACCCCCACCCTGGTGACCCAGCACGTCGGCCTGGTGGCGCACCCCTCGGCCCTCGTACGCGCCGTCCAGCGGGTCGTCTACGCGGTCGCGGGCAGGCCCCAGCTCCGCCGCGCCCGCCGGGTGCTCACCCTCAACGCCGACGTGGCCGCGTTCGTCCGCAAGCTGGGCGCCCGCGCCGAGGCCCGCCACCACCTCGCCAACGGTGTGGACACCGGCCTGTTCCGGCCGCCCGCCGACCCGGCGGAGCGCGCCGCGGCCCGTGCGCGGCTCGGTCTGCCGGCCGGACGCACCCTGGTGCTCTTCGCGGGCCGGCTCGTCCCCAAGAAGGGGTACGGCCTCCTCCTCGACGCCCACGCCGGTGACTCCGCTGGCTCCGGCGATGCCCTCGACAACCGCGACGGCCACGCCGCCGCCTACGACCTCGTCTTCGCCGGTGACGGTGACAGCGCGGCCCTCACCGGGCGCTCCGGCGTCCACCACCTCGGCACCCTGTCCGCCGAGGACCTCGCCGACGCCTACCGCGCGTGCGACATCTTCGCCCTGCCCTCCACCGCCGAGGGCTTCCCGCTGACCGTCCAGGAGGCCATGGCCTCCGGCCTGCCCGTCGTCACGACCGACGACCCCGGCTACGCCCCGTACGGCCTGGACCGCGGGGTCGCCCTGCTGGTGCCCCGCACCGTCCCCGCACTGCGCGCCGCGCTCGACGCGCTGGTCGCGGACCCCGCCGGGCGGGCGGAGACGGGCGCCGCCGCCCGCGCGTTCGCCGAGGCGTCCTTCGGCTGGGACCGGCACGTCACGGCGCTGCTCGGGCACTACCGGGACGTCGGCCGTGGGTAGGCACGCCCGGCCCGCGGACCAGATGTTCCGGAGCTCGTTCTTCCTGCTGGCGTCCACCGTCACGACGGCCGGGCTGAGCTTCCTCTTCTGGGTGGTCGTGGCCCGCTTCTACCCGCCCGAGCAGGTCGGGCTGGCCACCTCGCTGATCTCCGCGACCTCGCTGCTCTCCTACCTCAGCATGTTCGGCCTCAACAGCACCCTGATCCGGTTCCCCGCCGAGGGCACGGCCCGCAACGGCCAGATCACCCAGTCCACGGCCCTGGTGCTGCTGGTCTCCTGCGCCGCCGCAGGGATCTACCTGCTCGGGCTGCCCTGGTACGGGCACAAGCTGCTCTTCGTCCGCGACCACCCGCTCCTCGCCGCCCTGTTCGTGCTGTCCTGCACCTGTGCCTCGCTGAACCTCCTGATCAAGTCGGTCTTCATCAGCGCCCGCATGGCGCAGTACAACGTGCTGTTCGACGGGATCCTCCAGGGCCTCGCCAAACTCGCCGCGCCCGCCGCCCTCGTCGGGTTCGGCGCGGCCGGCATCCTCGGCTCGGCGGGCATCGGCTACGCGGTCGCCGGAGCGGCGGCCCTGATCCTGCTCCGGCGCCGCCTCGGCTTCCGGTTCGACTTCCGCACCCGGGGGACCCGGCTGCGCGAACAACTCCGCTTCTCCGTCGCCAGCTACGTCTCCAGCCTGATCAACCTGGCGCCCGTCCTCGTCACTCCGCTGATCGTGCTCCAGAAGCTGGGCGCCGCCGAAGCCGGCTACTACTTCGTCGCCTTCCAGATCGCGGCCCTCCTGAACTCCGTCTCCACCGCCGTGGGTGAGGCCGTCTTCGCCGAGGTCTCCTCCGACCCGTCGCGGTTCGGTGAACTACTGCGCCGCTCCGCGAAGATCATCGCCGCCGTGCAGGTACCTGCCGTCGCCGTCGTCGCGGCCGGCAGCGGGCTGCTCCTGCTGGTGTTCGGGGGCGGCTACACGACGGCCGCGAGCGGGCTGCTCAGCGTGCTCGCCGTCGCCGCCCTCGCCGTCGCCCTCAACACCTGGGCGTGTTTCGGGCTGAAGCTGGCCCAGCGGATGAAGCAGCTCATCACCGCCAACGCCATCCTCGCGTGCACCACCATCGGCCTGTCCGCGTGGTGGGCGCCGCGCGGGCTGGTCTGGGTCGGCTGCGCCTGGGGCATCGGCAACCTGGCCGCCGGACTGTTCGCCACGGCCGCGCTGCTGCGCGGCCGGCCCTCCGCGCCCCGCCCGCCGGAGCCGGACGTCGACCCCGGACCCGCCTGGTCCCCCGTGGACACCATTCAGCTGCGCGCCGTGCGCCTGCCCGGGCCGACGGCCCCGCCCGCGCCGTCCGCCGCCGCATCACCTGCCGCACCACCAGCCGAGAGGTACCGCCCGTGAAGATCGTGGTGATCAACGCCTACGTCCGGGAGAACGCGGGCGACGCCGCGCTGCTCTCCGTCTGCCTGCGCCAGATCCGCGAGGCGTTCCCCGGCGCCGAGGTCCGCGTCGCCGGCATGGAGGACCCCGCCGTCCACCCCGCCTTCGAGGACGCCCCGAACCTCGGCTCGATCCGCCGCCACGTCGCCGACGGAACCGCTTCGCTGTCCCGCCGGATCCTGCGGAAGGTGTGCGTCGGCGCGGCCGCCGCCGGCCTCCTCCTGCTGCCCCGCACCGCGGCCGGTCTCCTGCGCAGGGCGCTGCCCGCCGAGGCCCGGCGCGAAGCCGACGCCCTGGCCGGCGCGGACCTGGTGGTGTCCAACGGAGGCGCGTACGTCCTGGCCCGCCCGGGGCTCGACGGCCACCAGAACGTCTTCTTCGTCCTGCTGCCCGTCCTGCTCGCCCAGCGCGCCGGCGTGCCCGTCGTCTTCGCGCCGCAGTCCTACGGCCCGTTCCCCTCGCCCGTCCAGCGGCGCCTGGTCGCCCGCGCCCTCGGCCGGTCCCCGCTCGTCCTGGCCCGCGAGGACGTCAGCGTGGCCCAGCTGCGCGGATGCGGCCTGCCGGACGCGCTCGTCACCCGGGGCGTCGACTCGGGCTTCGCGTTCGCCCCGCCGCCGTCCTCCGACTGGCGGGCCCGGCTCGGCGTCGGACCGGAGCAGCGGCTGGTCGGGGTCACGGCCAGGCGCTGGCTGGCCCCGGCCGCCCAGGACGCGTACGAACGGGCCCTGGCCGCGACGATCGACGCCGTCCAGGCCACCGGAGCCCGCGTCGTGCTGATCCCGCAGGTCAGCACCGACTACCTGGGCGACGACGACCGCATCGTGGAGCGCCGGATCGCCGCCCACTGCACCGCGGCGCCCCTGCTGATCGAGGACCGGGTGGACTACCGCGACCTCAAGGGCGTCTACGGCGAGTGCGCCCTGCTGATCGGTACCCGCTTCCATTCGGTGATCTTCTCCCTGACCAGCGGCGTGCCCTGCGTGGCCATCGAGTACGAGCACAAGACCCGCGGCATCATGGCCGACCTCGGCCTCGGCGCCCACGTGCTGCCCATCGAGGACGTGACCCACGCCCGGCTGTGGGCGCTGGTCGAACCGCTGCTCCAGGACGACTCCGGCTACCGCGAGCAGCTGCGACGCCGCCTGCCCGAATACGTCGCCGAGGCAGGACGCTTCCCCGAGCTGCTGAGGTCGGCCGTGCAGCCGGCCGGCCTGCCGCGGGCCGACCGGTGAACCCCCGCACCGTGGCGGTCGTCGCCCCCTACTACCCGCCGCACCTCGGGGGAGTCGAGCAGTACGCGGCCCGGGTCGCCCGGGCCGTGCACGACGCGCCCGGTCTCGACGCGGTCGTCCTCACCAGCCGCCCCGGGCTGCGCACCCGTACCTCCGTCGAGGACGGGGTGCGGGTCGTCCGGCTCGGCTCCTGGCTCCGGCTGTCCAACACCCCCCTGAGTCCCCTGTGGCCGCTCCAGGTGCGGTACTGGCTGCGCCGCACCGGCGCCGACGTGGTCCACGCCCACGCCCCCGTACCGGGCCTCGGCGACATCGCCGTGGCCGTGGCCGGAGGCCGCCCCGCCGTGCTCACCTATCACGCGGGCTCGATGCTCAAGGGCGGCCCCGGCACCGGCGCCGCGGACCGCCTCATCGGCGTGTACGAACGCCGCGTGCTGCCCCGGGTGTTCGCACGGGCCCGCGCCCTGGTCGCCGTGTCCCCGGTCTCGCTGGCCGCCGGACGGCCGGGAGCACTGGAGATCAGCCCGGGTGTCGACACCGGCCGGTTCACGCCGGGTTCGCCGCCCTCCACCCGCCCCCCGACGCTCCTGTACGTCGGCCGCATGGACCGGTCCTCGGCATGGAAGGGGGTCGACGTCCTCGTCCGCTCCCTGGCCGAAGTACCCGGGGCCCGGCTGCGCCTGGTCGGCGGCGGCGACGCGGTCGCCGGCCACCTCGACCTGGCCGCGTCCCTCGGCCTCGCGGACCGGGTCACCGCGGCGGGCGAACTGACCGGACCCGACCTCGTCCGGGCGGTCCGCGAAGCGGCGGTGCTGGTACTGCCCTCCGTCACCGAGGCCGAGTCGTTCGGCATGGTCCTCGTGGAGGCGATGGCCTGCGGCACCCCCGTGGTCGGCTCGCGGGTCGGCGGCATCCCGTACGTCGTCGAGGACGGGCGGACCGGTCTGCTCGTGCCTCCCGGCGACCCCGGCGCCCTGGCGGGGGCCTGCCGACGCCTCCTGGAGGACGGCGCCCTGGCGGACCGGCTGGGCGAGGCGGGGCTGCGCAGCGCGCGCGAACGGTTCTCCTGGGACGGCCTGCTGGCCCGGTACGTGGCACTGTTCCGCTCACTGTGACCCCGCCGCGCCGCCCCCGGTACTGCCCGGGTTACCGGTGCTACCGGGGCTGCTTCTTCACGTACTCCTCGATGGCCGCCCGGAGCGCGGCGAACGCGGGCTTCGCGGAACCGTCGTAGCGGCGCAGCCCGTAGTACTTGGAGTGGCTCTTGTCGTTTCCGGTGGCCGTGTCCTGATGGGCGAACCAGAAGGCGGCCGCCACGTACTTCTCCTTCGCGGCGGTCGGCACGGTGTCGGTGGCGATCCGCGCCTGGAGCTGCTCGGTGACGTGCGTGATGTTCTCAGTCCGCGACTTCTCGTCGGCGGCGGCGTTGCCGGGACCGTTGGTCGGCGCACCCGTCTCCGTCAGCCACACCGGTATGCCGGGTGTTCCGTGCCGCTCGGCGACGCCGACCAGGTTCTCCCCGGCGCTGCTGATCTCCTTGAACACCTTGCCGTCGTGCGGGAGCTGGGGCCAGGCGTAGGGGTGGTAGCTGAGCGCGTCGACCACCTTGTTCCCGCCGAGCCGGCAGACCTGTTCCAGGAAGTCCACGTGGGAGACGTACTTGATCGACTCCCAGGTGCCGACGGCCGCCAGACCGCCCATCAGCACGTACGCCGTCGGGTCGGCTTCGCGCAGCGAGGCGACGGTGGACTTCAGCAGGGTCGTGTACGCCTTCGCGTCCGGCTTGGGGTGCCAGAACTGGGGGAGGTTGGGCTCGTTCCAGACCTCCCACGTGTGCACGCCCTGGGGCGCGTAGCGCAGGGCGGCGAGCTTCGCGAACGCGGCGAACTTCTTGGGGTCGGCCGGCGGGCACGTGGGCCGGTGCCCGGTGCAGGACGCGGCCCGTGCCCACCCGGGGGTGTAGGCGACCGTGGCGAGGACGTCGAGGTTGCGTTCGCGGGCGGCCTTGACGATCCGGTCGAAGCGCTGCCACTGGTAGGTGCGCGGGCTGTCCGGCTGGATGTTGTTCCAGGACAGGTCCACCCGGATCCATGTGGTGCCCAGGCCCACCGCGTCGTTGAGGGCGGCGGCCAGGCCGTCGTCGGACTTCCAGGTGAGGGTGTCACCGTAGGAGAGGCCGAGTCGCAGGTCGTGCTCCTTGGGCGGCTCGGGGGGCCGTTGGAATCCGCCGGCGGAGCGTGCGTCCGCCTCGGACGCCGGACCCGTCGACGAAGCCGCCGCCACGACCGTCGCGGCGGTCGCCAGGACGAACGAGACGAAGGCGACGACGAGCCGCTGACGTGTACTTGAGTGCCCCACCATGGGGTCAGCCTAAGCCAAGTGTGCGAATGCTCCTCCCCCTCCCGGTCCGGTCCGCGTCCCGCCCGCACTGCGTGCTCACGCTCGACCGCTCTGCGTGTTGCAGGCGGCGGTCAACCCCCTCCGCCGTCGCGTGTACTCAGCCGCTTCCCGACGGCGAGGACCGGTCGGCGGCGCCCACGCGGGCGGCCGCCGCGTGGGCCTGGACGGCGCCGACCAGGGCGCAACCCGCGGCAACCGCCCACACGAACCAGCCCGAGCCCCCGACAGCGGTCCGGTAGGCGGTGACGGCCAGCAGCACCGACGAGGCGGCCAGGCAGGTGACGGAGACGGTCGGCGGCACCGCGCCGAGGGCCTCCGCCTTCGACGCGCGGTCGAACGACCGGCCTGCCCACGCGAACACGACGGCGCCCGTGACGTACGCCGCCACCTCGGACACCACCGAGGACGCGGAGGCACTCGCCGCCGACACCACCACGGCAGCCGTCTGGAGCTGCGTCAGGCCCAGCAGCGTGTACACCACCCTCCCCGCGACCGGCGCGTTCGGCAGGGTCGTGCCGAACCACGAGGCGAGCGTCCAGAACGCGGCCGAGAACGCCATCGCGTTCAGCAGGCCGGGCCAGGTCACCGCAGAGAGGGACGTCAGCTCACCCGCGGCGACGGCGAGGGCCGACACGGCCGCCACGGCGTACCCCCGGCGCACCGGTCCGCCGCCCCGGTGCGGGAAGCGCAGTCCGTGGACGGTGAACAACAGGCCGCCGGCGCCCGCCCCGAGGGCCGGGAGCCAGCCGGGCAGGTCGGCCGCCCCCGCCCGGAGGGCGACGGCGAGCAGGCAGGACGCCGCGAACACCAGGACTCCCATGGCCTGTACGCCGCGAACGGCGAAGACCGGGTAGTGGGCCGGGCGCGGTTTCGTGATCCGCCGGGCGGCCCAGGGGTCGTCCGA
Source organism: Streptomyces sp. NBC_01232 (assembly GCF_035989885.1). GTDB lineage: Bacteria > Actinomycetota > Actinomycetes > Streptomycetales > Streptomycetaceae > Streptomyces. The sequence continues at coordinate 7,971,207 of NZ_CP108518.1, read as the reverse complement.
CTCACCCAGGTCGAAGGCCGCGGACGCGGCTGTGCGCCGGGCCTCGACCTCCTCGCCCGTCGGCGGAAGCGCCCCGCCGTGGGGCGCGTCCTCCTGCTGCGGCCCGTCCCAGAGGGCGGCCAGGTAGGACGACAGGGCGAAAACGACCAGGGCGGCCGTGACGGCCGCGGCGGGCAGGCCCAGCAGTCCGATCGGCACGGGTGATGCCGCCTCGACCCGGGCCTGCAGCGGCCAGAGAGCCGCGGCGACGCCCAGCATCGGCACCGTACCGGCGCCGAGGACGAGCGAGGTGCGCAGTGGCTCCCGCAGGCGGCCGACGACCCCGGCGACGGCCGCCCCGGCGTAGACCAGGCCCGCGCCGACGAACCCGGCGGCCTCCACGGTGTTCCAGGCATTCGCCTTCGCGTGCGCCTTCCTGCGGGCGACGATCTCCTCGTACGTACCGTTGTTGGATCCGGTGCTGATGCACACGTCGCCCGGGCGCATCGCCCTCCCGTCGCACTCCGGCGATCCGGTGTACGTGGCCCAGGGCGCGTCGTACGCCGCCGTCAGCGCCCAGGCGACGACGAGCCAGCCGACCACGAGCAGGACGGCGCCGAGGATCCGGGACCGGGTGTCCGTCATGGAGTCGGTCACCGCCGGGCCTCCCTGTTCCGCGCATCAGGGCCCTCCCCCGGTCAGCGGCGGATGCCACGGCGCTCGCACGTGCGTTTCGAGCCACATCGTGGCACCGGGTCCCCTCCCGCCGGGGCGGAGAGCAGAGGGGTCACCTGAACGAGCGAGTCCCGCCGGTTCGCCGACGGTGCCGGCCGGCCACCACGTTCACGATGCGCCTGGCGGCAGGATCCTGTCGACCGGTAGCCGGACTTCTCCGCGACGCGGCGGGACGTCAGACCATGTCGCCCCCAACCAGGCTGCTCACAGGCCGACTTCGGCCCCACACGCTTGACGCGCGGTCCGTGGAAGGACAGCCTTGGCCGCAGTTACCGGCAGGTAAGGACGAGGGGGACACGTAGTGGCCATCGACAGGGACGACGCGGCGGGCAGGGAACAGGACCGGGACGACGCGGAGTCGATGTTCCTCGGGGTAGAGCAGCAGGCCGAACAGGTACGCACCGGCAAGGCCACCTCCCGCGCCCTCGTCGAAGCCGCCCTGCGCCGCATCGCCCGCTCCGACCCGGCCCTCGGGGCCTTCCGCATCGTCCTGGCCCGCGAAGCCCTCGCCGAGGCCGACGCGCGGGACGCGCAGGAGCCCCTCGGCCCCCTCCACGGCGTGCCGATCGCGGTCAAGGACGAACTGGACGTCGCCGGGCAGGTCACCACCTTCGGCGGCGCCGCCAACCGCAGCCCCGTCACCGCCGATTCCGAGGCCGTACGCCGCCTGCGCGCCGCCGGGGCCGTCGTCATCGGCAAGACGGCGATGCCCGAGTTCGGCCAGTGGCCCTTCACCGAATCCGCCGCGTACGGACGCACCCTCAACCCGTGGGACACCACCCGCACCCCCGGCGGCTCCAGCGGCGGCAGCGCCGCCGCCGTCGCGGCCGGTCTGGTCCCGGCGGCGCTCGGCGGCGACGGCGGTGGTTCCATCCGCATCCCGGCCGCCTGCTGCGGTCTGTTCGGCCTCAAACCCCAGCGCGGCCGCGTCTCCACCGCCCCCAACGCCCACCTCTGGTACGCCCTCGGCACCGTGGGCCCCCTCACCCGGACCGTGCGCGACTCCGCCCTGCTCTACGACGTCCTCGCCGGCACCACCCCCACCGACCGGTGGAGCGCCGGCCCGGGCCCCGGCCCCGCGGACACCGGCTGGGTACGGGCCCTGGAGACCCCGCCCGGCAGGCTGCGCATCGGCTACTCGGCCAAGCCCGCCGTGCCGGGGGTGCGCCCGCATCCGGAGCACGTCGAAGCCCTGCTGGAGACCGTACGGGCGCTGCGCGAACTGGGCCACGACGTGCGGGAGGTCGACCCCCGCTACCCCGACGCGACGGCCCCGTTCGTCGCCCAGTTCTGCGGCGGCGTCCGGGCGGAGGCCGCCGCGGTCGAGCGCACCGATCTGCTGGAGCGGCGGACCCGCAGCGCCCTCGCGCTGGCCCGCCTGGTGCCCGAATCCGCCGTGGAGCGCGGGATCAGGGCGGGCGAGCGGCTTGCGGAGCGCGCCGACCGGATGTTCACCACCATGGACCTGCTGGTGACCCCGGTCATCGCCGAGCGGCCCCGCCCGGCGGGCGCACTGGACGGTGCCGGACTGCTGACGGCGATGGTGCGCTCGCGCCCGATGGTCGCCTACACCGCCCTGTGGAACGTCACCGGGCACCCGGCGGCGTCCGTCCCGGCCGGTGTCGGCGCGGACGGTCTGCCGCTCGCCGTGCAGCTGGTCGGCCGCCGCGACGACGAGTTGGGCATCCTGCGGGTGGCGGCGCAGCTGGAGGCCGTCCGGCCGTGGGCGCAGCACCGGCCGCCGCTGCCGACCGGGTGAGGTACCGCCCAGCCCCCTCGGCCCTGTCGTCAAAGTCCCGCCTGGCCCGCAACCGGCGCTACTCCGACGACAGGACCTAGGGGGTGTCTTGCCGATCATCGGATCGTTGGTCCGGTCGTGAGAGAAGCTGAGTTGTCTGATGCCGCGTGGGCGGTGATCGGGCCGTTGTTGCCGCCGGTGGGCCGGGCTCGTGGGCGGTGGCGTGATCACCGTCAGGTGCTGGAAGGCATCGTGTTCAAGTTCCGCACCGGTGTGCCCTGGCGGGACCTCCCCGAGCGGTTCGGACCGTGGCAGACCGTCCACGGACGCTTCGCCCGCTGGGCCGCCGACGGCACCTTCGACCGCCTCCTGGCCGCCGCCCAGACCACGGGCGAGGTGGACTGGCTGGTCTCGATCGACTCCACGATCGTGCGGGCCCACCAGCACACCGCCGCCAAAGGGGGCTCGAACAACGGGCCCTCGGACGCTCCCGCGGCGGGCTGACCAGCAAGATTCACCTCGCCTGCGACGGACGCGGCCGGCCACTGGCCTTCGTTCTGACCGCAGGCACCCGCAACGACTGCACCCAGGCCGAGACCGTCATCGGCCTCATCCGCGTCGCGGGCGGCGGGCCCGGACGGCCCCGCCTGCGGCCCGAGCGGGTCATCGCGGACAAGGGCTACTCCTCCCGGGCCTTCCGCGCCTACCTCCGCCGGCGCGGCATCAAAGCCACGATCCCGGAGCGCGTCGACCAACTCGCAGGCCGAGCCCGGCGCCGGGAACGGCCCTGCCACTTCGACAGGGCCGTCTACCGGCGACGCAACGTCGTCGAACGCTGCTTCCACCGCCTCAAGCAATGGCGGGGCATCGCCACCCGCTACGACAAGCATCCCGCCCGCTACCAGGCCGCGATCACCCTCGCCAGCACCCTCATCTGGCTCGACAAATGATCGACAAGACGCTGCCTAGGCTGGAGTCGCGGGACGGATCCAGGAGGCGGCCATGCAGGCTCGGGCCCATCAGCGTTTCCACCTCGACCAGGACGGCCACTCGATCACCGTCGTGCGCAGTCCGGGGCGTGGGCGTACCGAGCTGCTCGTCGACGGCAAGGTGGTGTCCTCCACGCCATCCGAGAGCCGCGCGGTGACGGAACTGCGCGGCGAGCTCACCGACGGCGGCGCACCGCGCCCCTTCACGGTCCGGATCGGGCGCGCCGACATCCCCGGCGGCGCACCGCTCTGCTCGCTGGAGATCGGGGGAACGCGCTCCCTCATGCCGCTCCTGCCCCTTACGCGGAGCGAGGAGTGGCCCGCGGAGCCGACGCCCTCGCCCCGCACTCCGGCCGAGCTCCTTGCGCGCTGGCGCGCCCGCTACGGACGCCACTCACGTCACGAACGCCGCCGGCCCGGCTGATCCCCCCGTGCCCCGACGGTCAGCCGGACCGGCGCGGCCGCCGGCGGCCCCGGCAGGCGCAGCCCCGGACCGCCCGGCGTGATCGAGCCGAGGACGCTCGCGTGCCGGGCGCCGGTGCACGAGGGGACGGTGCCGGGCAGGCCGTGCGCGGTGAGCCAGCCCAGAACGGCGAACGCGTACGCCTCCTTCGCCCTCGCGGGCAGCCCGAGTTCGTCCGAGGACCGCACCGCGCAACCGCCGGCCCCGCCCAGTTCCTCCCGCAGCCGGTCCATCAGCACCGGGTTGCGCGTCCCCCCGCCCGACGCGATCACCTCGGTCGCCCCGAAGGGCCGGATCGCATCGGCCACGGTGCGGGCCGTGAGCCGGGTCAGTGTGGCGACGACGTCCTCGACGGGCAGCGGCCCGCACGAGTCCAGCGCCGAGAGCAGATAGGGCAGGTGGAAGAGCTCCTTGCCCGTCGTCTTCGGCGCCGGACGGGCGTAGTACGGCTCGTCCAGCAGCCTGCGCAACAGCGGTGGGTGGACGGTGCCCCGCGCGGCGAGAACTCCGCCGGCGTCCATCGAGTACGCCGCGTCCGCGGGGTCGCGCCCCGCCAGCGCGCGCACGGCCGCGTCGATGAGCGCGTTCGCGGGTCCGGTGTCGAAGGCCAGAGGTTCTCCCCCGGCCCCCTCCGCGCCGCCCGGCACGACCGTCACGTTCCCGATCCCGCCCAGGTTGAGTGCGACCGGCACCCCGGGCCGGCCCCGCAGCCACATCACGTCGACGACGCTGACCAGCGGCGCTCCCTGTCCCCCGGCCGCCACATCGCGGGTGCGGAATCCGGAGACGACGGGCCGGCCGGTCGCCTCGGCGATCCAGGCCGCCTCGCCGAGCTGGAGCGTGCCGTGCACCCGGCCGTCCTCGGCCCAGTGGAAGACCGTCTGCCCGTGCGAGGCCACCAGGTCGGCCCGTCCGCCGCACAGCTCCTCGTCCGCGCGCACCGCCGCCGCGGCGAAGGCGCGCCCGATGCGGGTGTCGAGCCGGCACACCGTGGCCAGGTCCGCCGCGGCGGGCGGCAGGGCCCCGGCCAGGTCCGCCCGCAGCTCGTCGTCGTAGGCCGTGCTGATCATCCCGAGGGGCGTGAGCACCAGCGTGTCGCCATGGAGGGAGAGGTCGGCGGCGGCCGCGTCGATGGCGTCGTACGACGTGCCGGACATCAGCCCGATCACGCGCAGGCGGCTCACCGCAGCGCCCGCTCGTGGTCGTCCCCGCGCAGCGTCAGCAGTGCGGCGACGCTGACCGCGCAGGTCGCAGCGGCGTAGTAGCCGGGGACGTCGACGTCCCCGGTCCGCTCGGCCACCTCGGTGATGATCAGTCCCGCACAGCCGGCGAACACGGCGTTGGACAGGGCGTACGCCAGCCCGAGCCCGGTGCAGCGCACCCTGGCCGGGAACATCTCGGCCAGCATCGCGGGTCCCGGACCCGCCATCAGGCCGACGCAGGCCCCGGCGGCGAACAGCGCCGCTCCCTTGGCGTACGGCGACCCGTCGGGGTCCTGCACCACGTGCAGCAGCGGGAGTGCGAGCACGGCCACCAGCAGGGCCCCCGCCACCATCACCGCCCGTCGCCCGATCCGGTCGCTGAGCCCGCCGGCGGGCAGGATCGACGCGGCGAACCCCAGGTTCGCCAGGACGGTGCCCAGCAGTGCCTGCTGGAAGGTGGTGCCGAGCGTGCTCTGCAGGTAGGAGGGCAGGACCACCAGGAAGGTGTATCCGGCCGCCGACCAGCCCATCATCCGCCCGATGCCCGACGCCACGGCCCGGACCGTCTCCGCCGAACGACGCCCGGGCACAAGGGCGGGCGCCGTGAGGGCGGGCCGCGCCGGGGCCGGCGGCTCGTCCGGGGGCAGCCGCAACCGCAGCCGCAGCGCGACGAGCCCGAGCGGCAGGGTCAGCAGGAAGGGCACCCGCCAGCCCCACCCGTGCAGCTGCGAGGTGGTCAGTACGCTCGCCAGGACCACGGCCACACCGGCGCCCGCGAGGAGGCCGAGCGCGACCGTGAAGGACTGCCAGGCTCCGTACAGGCCCCGGCGGCCCGGTGGCGCGCACTCCGTCATGACCGAGACCGCCCCGCCGAACTCCCCGCCCGCCGAAAGTCCTTGCAGGATCCGCAGCAGCGTCAGGAGCCACGGCGCGGCCGCGCCGATCGAGGCGTACGTCGGCAGCGCGCCGATCATCGCCGTGGCACCGGTCATCAGACAGACGACCAGGACCAGCGCGGGCCGCCGGCCCACCCGGTCACCGAACCGCCCGAACACCGCGGCGCCGACCGGACGGAAGAAGAAGGCCAGGGCGAACGACGCGTACGCCTTGACGAGCCCCTCCACCGCGCTGCCGCCCTCGGGGGTGAAGAACTGCGCCGCGATGACGGTGGCGAAGTAGCCGTAGATCCCGAACTCGTACCACTCGATGAAGTTGCCCACGGATCCCGCCACCAGCGCCCGGCGTGCTTCGTCCGGCCGGGCCGTCGCAGGAGGCCGCACCGGACCGGGGGCGGGAGTGGTCATGGATCAAGCGTGCTGACCGCAGCGCGGCTCCACAAGTGCCGTCCGCCATCTGCCGTACGCCGGTCCCCCGGTCCCCGGTCATGCCGGGTGCTTCCCGTCACGCCACGGGGACCGGCGGTCCGACGGTCCCTACGCGAGGATGCCCGCGCGGGTGGCGAGGTCGAGTGCCGCGTCGAGGCGCGGGGCGGGCCGCCCCTCGGTGTGGCCCGCCGCCAACAGGGCCGCCACGGCGGCCGCGTCGGCCTTGCGTTCCCGCGCGAGCGCCGCGAACCGGGCGACGGCCCCGGTCAGGCTCGCGGGAATCCTGCCCGGCACGTCGAACGAGGACACGGTCAGTCCGAGGAACTCCTCCTCGTCCGCGCCGACCCAGGCGGCGGCCCCCTCCAGTCCGTCCTCCTGCAGCTCGTCCGGGTACGGGATGCGGTGCCAGGCACCGTCCTGCCACCAGTAGACGAAGCCGAAGAGGTTGCCCGCGGCGTCGTCCCGCAGGAGGTCCCAGGGCAGCCAGTCGGGTCCGTCCGCGAGGAAGTCGATCTGCTCGCCGTCGACGTGGGTGTGGCTGCCGTCGGGGTCCTGGCCGCAGAACACCGCGTGTCCCCCGTCCAGTACGGTCAGGCGCCACCAGCCGTCGCCACCGGTGGAGTGGCACCACAGACCGTCGTCGTCCAGGGCGAACTCGGTGCCGGTGGAACAGGCGGTGTCCACCACCGCCATCGTCACCGCCCTGGCCCACAGCAGTTCGGGGTGTTCGAGGTCTTCGGGCCGGCTCGGCGTGTGCATGGTGTGGTCTCCTCCCGGGTGCGGGGCAAGCCTCGCACGTGGGCCCGGGTCGGCCGAAATGCCGATGGCCCTACCGGCTCGGCCGCTGGGAACCTGGTGTACGGCCCTTCGGCCCGCCTCCGACCGTTCCCTCCTGAGCAGGAGCCTCTTGCCATGCTCGTCCTCGACTCCTCCCGCACGAACACCGCGCTGGCCCGGCGCGCCGCACGGCGCTTCCTGCAGGCGAGGTGTCCGTGGGCCGACGTGCACGATGTGCTGCTCGTGGTGAGCGAGCTGCTGGGCAATGCCGTCCGCCACACGGAGGGCGCCTGGCTGCTGAGGATGTCGTGCCGGCAGGAGGGCCTCGTGGTGGAGGTCCACGACGGCAGCCGTACCCTCCCGGCGCCGCGGCCGGGCGACCCCGAGAACGGGGGCGGGTTCGGCTGGGGCATCGTGCAGCAGCTGGCCTCGTCCGTGACCGTACGGCCCCACCGGTCCGGGAAGTCCGTACGGGCCGTCTGGCACCCGGCCCTGCAGGCACAGGCCGCCGCCTGACCGAGATGCATCCAATATATCCTGATTGTCAGGATATGCTGGCTTCATGGCCCCGCGAGAGATGACGCGTACGGCGTTCTACGTACTGACCGCGCTGGCCGACGAGCCCCGGCACGGCTACGGCATCGTCCGGGAGACCACCGCCCTGTCCGAAGGGCAGGTGCAGCTGCGCATCGGGACGCTCTACGGGGTGCTGGACCGGCTGACGGCCGAGGGAGCCATCGAGCTCGACCGCGAGGAGACCCACCGGGGCCGGCTTCGCAAGTACTACCGCCTGACCGGCCGCGGCGAAGCGGCACTCGAGGCGGAGGCCCGGCGGATGGCATCGGGCGCGCAGGCCGCGACCCGGCGACTCGCCTCCCGGATCGGCGCCGGGCAGGCCGACGGCGACACTCTTCCGGCGCGGCCCACGGGCACGGAAGGCGCTCCCTGACCCCGGCGCCCGCATGCTGAGAAGATCCCGCCCCCATCAGGCCCGCCCGCGAGCGGATCACGCCATTGTGCCCGCCTGATCAACTCCCTTACGGGAAGAGCGGGTTACGGTCCGGCCATGTCTTCGAACACACGAACCGCACCGGCTCGGAGCAGCCGACGCGCCCTGCTGCGCACCGCCGTTGCGGGTACGGCGGCCGCCGGAGCGGGTCTGACCCTCGGTGCGGCCTTTCCCGCTCTCGCCACCTCATGGGACCAGGAGGGCGCCGAGCGCGTGAGCACCCCCGCGCAGGCCTTGAGCCGGCTGGTGGCCGGCAACCGGCGGTGGAGGACCCAGGGACAGGAGCACCCGCACGAGTCCGCGTCCCTGCGCCGCCGGCTCGCCCACGGCCAGCAGCCCTTCGCGATCGTGCTGGGCTGCATCGATTCGCGGGTTCCGCCGGAACTGGTCTTCGACCAGGGGCTGGGTGATCTGCTGACGGTCCGGTCGGCGGGTGAGGTGCTGGACGAGGCCGTGCTGGGGAGCATCGCGTACGGGGTTCTGGAGCTGCGCGTACCGCTGGTGCTCGTCCTGGCGCACCAGTCGTGCGGGGCGGTCACCGCGGCGGTCCGCGCCGACGGGACGGGCGAACCGCTCCCCGCTCATGTCCAGTACCTGGCCGATCAGATACGGCCTTCCATCGACCGCAGCACGCAGGGCGAGGCCCGCGTCGACGCGACGATCAACGCCCATGTGCTCAACGTACGGCGCAGACTGGCGGCCGAGCCCGACCTCGCGCGGAGGGTGGCGACGGGCGAACTGGCCGTGCACGCCGCCCGCTACGAGCTGCGCGACCAGCACGTACGCACCCTGACCTGACGGCGGCCCGGGCGCGGGCCCATCCCGGTCGACCTTCCGACCGGGATGAGCCGCGCTTCACGAGCTTCAGGCGTTGACGCAGACGTTGCCGGCAGCCGGGTTGAGCGCGCCGATCACGTTGATGCTGTTGCCGCACAGGTTGATCGGGATGTGGACCGGGATCTGGATCAGGTTGCCCGAAAGCACACCGGGCGAGCCGGCCGCGATGCCCTCCGCGGTGGCGTCCGCCGACGCCGAGGACGCACCGCCGATGACCGCCAGGCCCAGCACCAGGGCAAGGCCCGCACTCTTCAGAACACGCGACACGTGACATCTCCTTGTAACCGCACAGCGATGCCGGAGCACCGCACGGCCCCGAGCGGGGCCGTCGTCCTTTCCTTCGGCAGCTGATGGCCTTCCGGCCTGGGTCGATCTGCCCGGTTCCCTCGAAGGGGTGTCACCGCACCCTCCGTTTGGGGGTACCCGGCCCCCCATTTGTCGGACCACCCGACCGGTTCCCCGGTCAGTGCCGCTTCCCGGCCCGAGATTCCCCAGCCGACGGGACAAGTTCCCCTATCGATCGGGAACGGCGGAAATCTAGCCTCGCTACTGCCCGTCCGCGAGTCGGATCTCTGTGTTCGAGGGGGAAGTGTGGCTGATCGGGAAGTCGGTGTTCTGGCGATCGGTGCGGGTCCGGCCAATCTGGCATTGGCGGTGGCCATCGAGGAGTCGGGACCGGCCGAACTGGCGGACGGCACACTGCTGCTGGAGCAGGGGCCGGACATCAAATGGCAGCGCGATCTGCTGATGCCCTGGGCGCGCAGCCAGGTGTCCTTCCTCAAGGACCTGGTGACACTGCGCAATCCGAGCAGCAAGTTCTCCTTCCTCAACTTCCTGCATGCGCAGGGGAGGCTGGACGAATTCGTGAATCTGGGGACCTTCCACCCCTTCCGGTGGGAGTTCTCCGACTACCTCCAGTGGGTAGCCGCCTCCCTGGAAAAGGTGCGGATCCGCTACGACGCCCGCGCCTCCCGGGTCGATCCCGTGCACGGCGCCGACGGCTCCCTGACCGGCTGGAGCGTACGGCTCACCGACGGGGACACCATCCGCTGCCGCGACCTCGTCATCGGCGGCGGCCGCGACCCCCGGGTCCCCGAGGTCTTCGCCGGCCTCCCCGCGGACCGCCTGATCCACAGCGCCCAGTACCGGACCCGCATCACACAGATACCGAAGGACGAACCGGTCCGCGTCGTGGTGATCGGTGGCGCGCAGAGCGCCGCGGAGATGTTCTTCGCGCTGCGCGAGAATCTCCCGTCCAGCCGCGTGACGATGGTGGTCCGGTCGATGGGGCTGCAGAACTACCAGTCCAGCAAGTTCGTGAACGAGCTGTTCTACCCGTCCTTCGTCGACGAGTTCTACGACAGCCCGGCCGAGGTCCGTGCACAGCTCCTGGACGAAATGCGGTTCACGAACTACGCCGGGCTCGCACCGCCCTTCCTGGACGAGCTCTACTCGATGATCTACCGGGAGAAAATGCTCGGTCCCGAGCGGTCGGTCGTCCGGGCCATGACCGAGGTGGTCGGGGCCCGCCTCGACGGCGGGGAGGTGGTGCTCGACCTCCGGGAGCGGGTGAGCGGGAAGACCGAACCGCTCCGCTGCGACCTGGTCCTGCTGGGCACGGGCTACGACCCCCGCAAGCCGGCGCTCGTACGGGAGCTGGCCGCCCGGGTCGGCCTGGACGAGGTCACCGTCAGCCGCAACTACCGGGTGGACCTCGGCGAATCCGCCTGGGGCGCCGTCTACCTCCAAGGCGTCAACGAAGAGACCCACGGCATCGCCGACTCCCTCATCAGCGTCCTCGCCCACCGCTCCCACGACATCCTCACCGACCTCCTCACCCGCCGCGCCGACAGCACTGACCGAACCGACAGCACCGGCAGCACCGACGGCCGGGCCGTCGCCGCCGCGGTCACCGAGTACAGGAGCGCGTGATGAAGCGGACGTTGGTGATCGCCCCCGGCCCCACCGCGAACGGCGATCTGCACCTGGGCCACCTGGCCGGCCCGTTCCTCGCGGCGGACGTCTGTGCGAGGTACGCGCGTTCCGCCGGCCAGGACGTGCTGTTCGGCACGGGCGTGCACTTCACGCAGAACTACATCGTGACCACCGCCCGGAGACTGGGCGTGCCGCCCGAGGAGCTGCGCGTCCGCTCGGCCGCGCAGGTGGAGGAGACCCTGACGGCCGTCGGCATTGAACCGGACGGGTTCGTGCGGTTCGACGACCGGTACGTGAAGACGGTCCGGCACTTCTTCGAACGCCTGCACGGCGCGGGCAGGCTCCGGCTCCAGGCCGTGAGGTTCCCGTACGCTCCGCGCACGGGCGAGTACCTCACCGACGCCTACGTGCGCGGCGGCTGCCCGGTGTGCCTCGCCGACGGCTGCGCCGGGCTGTGCGAGAACTGCGGCCACTGGATCGCATCCGCCGACCTCATCGCACCGCGCTCGACCCTGGACCCCTACGATCCGGTCGAACTGCGGGAGCAGCAGGTCCTGGTGCTCCCCCTGGAGGACCATCGCGACGCGCTCGTGGAGTACTTCGCCGGGCGCAGTGCGACGATGCGGCCGCGCCTGGCCCAGATGATCGAGGAGATCCTGTCCCGGCCGCTCCCGGACTATCCCGTCACCCTGCCGATCTCCTGGGGGATCCCCGCGCCGTTCCCGGAGGTCGCCGGCCAGGTGATCTACGCGGATGCCGAGGCCATCGCCTGGAGCATGCACTGCACCGCGCTCGCGGCGGAGCAGCGCGGGGCGGTGCCGGCCGCCGACGACGAGCTGTGGTTCTCCGATGCCGGCACGCAGGTGGCGTACTTCTTCGGCTCCGACGCCGGTTTCGCCTTCGCGGTGGTCGGGGCCGCGATGCTGCTGGCGCTGGGCGGCTACACGCTGCCCGAGCACTTCGTCACGAACGAGTTCTACGAGCTGGACCACGACAAGTTCTCCACCAGCCGCGGCCATGTCGTCACGGGGCGGGAACTGGCCGCCGAGGTGCCGAGGGATCTCATCCGCTTCTACCTCGCCGTGACCGGCCCGGACTTCCAGCGCACCAACTTCGGCCGCGCTGCCCTGGAGCACGTGACGGGCACCCGGCTCGTGCGGCCCTGGAACCGGGTGGCGGACAAGGCCGCCGCGTGGGCGGGCCGTGGGCCGCTGCCGGTGTCCGAGCGGTCCAGGGTGGCCGCCGGACTGATGCTGGAACGATTCTCCGCCGCCTACGACGTGCGCCGGTTCAGCCTGACCTCGGTGGCCTTCACCCTGTCCGAGCAGCTGGCGCGGCTGGACCGGTGGGAGGTGGGTCCGGGCGACGCGGGCGACTTCTGCCACGAGGTGGAGGTGTTCCTGCGCTGCGCGGCGCCGGTGCTGATCGACCTGGCCGGGGAGGCCCTGCCGGACCGGACTGTCCCCGCCCGGTCGTACGCCACGCGGGTCACGCCCGTACGGTTGCCGCGGCTGGCGGAGACGGGAACTTGAGGGCGGCCGCCGCCTCCCGGCAGGTGATCGTGGTGGGAGCGGGCGTCACCGGGCTGCTGACCGCGGTGGAATGCGCGCGGGCGGGCCACCGGGTGACCCTGCTGGACCGGGGCCCGGTCCCCAATCCGGGGTCGAGTTCGTCCGACCAGCACCGGGTCATCCGTACTCTCAGCGCGGACGACGCGGACGCCACCGGGCGGATGGTCGCCGCCCACCGGCGGTGGCTCGAGCTGGAGGCCCTGCTGGGGGCCGGGTTCTACCGGCGTGTGGGGGTGGTCACGGCCCGGCCCCGGGAACAGCTGGCCTCGGTGACCGCGGCGGCCGCCGCCGCGGGTGTGCCCGTACGGACGGTGGAGCCCCAGCGGCTGCCGCACCTGGCGTTCCCCGCCGGCTCGGCCGCGGTGCTGGAGGCCGACGGCGGGGTGCTGCTGGCGGACCGGGTGCTGCGGGCCGCGGTCCGGTGGCTCACCGGGCATCCCGCGGTGAGCGTGCGGCCGTACAGCCCGGTCGTCCGGATCGACGTGGACTGCGCTCACGTGCTGCTGGCCGGCGGTGAGAAGCTCGGGGCCGATCTGGTGCTGGTCGCGGCCGGGCCGTGGACCCGGGATCTGGTGGAGCATCAAGTCGTCCTGCACCGCCAGACCATGGTCTACCTGCGGCCGCCCGCGGATGCGGCGCGGTGGTGGCGGACGGCGCCCGCCGCGGGCGGCATCGGCGCGGACGGGCGGGCGTGGGCGATGCCGCCCGGAGGGGGCGCGCTCCTGAAGATCAGCTCCGATGCCGTCGCCCGGGAAGTGCCCAGTACGTCGGGAAGTACGCGCGAGGACCAGGCGCCCTGGGTGGAGCGGCTGGCGCGGGCGGCGCCGCTGTCCGGGCTGGAGCGCTACACGGTGGCGGCGGTCAAGGAGTGCCACTACGCGTGCGCCGCGGACACCGGTGGCGCGGTTCTGGCCCGCGTGGGTCCCGCCGTGTGGTCACGGGCGGCCTGCGGTGGCTCCGGGTTCAGCCAGGCTCCGCTCGTCGCGGGGCGGATCGTCGATGCCTTGATGAAGGGAGCGGCATGAAGAAGGAGGAAACCCCGATCGGCGTGTTCGAGGCGCTGAGGGCGACCCCGACGCCGGTGCGGTATCTCCTCGGCGGCGTGCTGGTCAACCAGCTCGGCGCGTTCGTCCAGACGTTCCTCGTGCTGTACCTGACCTTCCGCGGCATGTCGGTCGCCGCGGCGGGTCTGACCCTCGTCGCCTACAGCGCAGGGTCGATCTTCGGAACGATGCTGGGCGCGGAGTTCACGCAGCGGTTCGGGCCGCGGGCCACGATCGTGACGGCGATGGCCGGCTCCGCCCCGCTGGTGGCGGCGATCTCGTGGCTGAGCGGGCCGGGGATGCTGTGGCCGCTGCTCGTCGTCGTCGGGCTCGCGGGCCTGTTCACCCAGGCCTACCGGCCGGCGGCCGCCGTGATGCTGAGCGACCTGATGCCGGACCGGTACCAGGTGATGGCGTTCTCGATGATGCGCATCGCGCTGAACATGGGCGCGGCGCTGGCGCCGCTGATCGCCGCGGGACTCATCCTGGTCGACTGGGACCTGCTGTTCTGGATCGACGGCGGTACCGCGCTGGTCTACGCCCTGCTGGCCTTCGTCCTGCTGCCGCGGAAGACCACGCCGGAGGGGGCCGGGGACGAGGACGGGCAGGACTCCTCCGCCGGGGCGGCGACAGCCGCGGCCGAGGCCCCGGCCGCCGGTGGCGAGCCGGCCGGGCCCGCCGGGCCCGCCGGGCCCGCCGCCTCGGGCTACGCCGCGATGCTGCGCGACCGCAAGTACCTCTCCTACCTGGCCGCCGTCCTGCTCGGCTCGCTCACCTACGCCCAGGGCCATATCGCCCTGCCACTGGAGCTCGCCGCCAGCGATTACCCGACCAGTTTCTACAGCACGGTGCTCACGGTGTCCTCGGTCGTGCTCATCACGTGCGAGCTCAAGATCACCGCGTACCTGAGCCGGCTGCCCAAGCACGTCCGCGTGATCACCGGCCACCTGGTGGAAGCCGTCGGACTCGCCGTGTACGCACTGTCCTCCCGGTCCGGGGCGTTCACGATTGCGGGCGCGGTGCTGGTCGTGGCGGGCATCATGATCGCCGCTCCGAGCATGTTCGCCCACCCCGCGACGTTCCCTTCCACGGTGAAGGCCCGCTACATCGGCACGATGCAGGCGGTGGGCGGCGCGGCCGGGGCCCTCGCCCCGCTGTTCGGGGTCTACGCCTGGAGCCGGCTCGGGAGCGGTTTCTGGGTGCTGTGCGGTGTGGTCACGGCCGTCGCCGGACTGCTCGCCCTGGCGGGCGTGAGACGGCCGCCCGAACCGGTCGCCGTGACGGACCCCGAGCCGGACTCCGCCGGAAAGCCTGAAGTCGTCGGGGGTGCCTCGTGACCGGGCAGGGTCCGGGGGCCGGGCCCGGAGTACGGCCGGCGGCGGTGGCCGGAGCAGGCAGGCCGGTCCTGGTGGTCGGATTCGTGGGCGTCACCCTCGCCGCGATCGGGGCGTTCCAGCCGGACGACTCGGTGATCTACGTCGAGGAGCCGGACGTCGTCCGCAAGCGGCGGGTGCACGAGCAGCTCGAGGGGGTGGCGTTCGTCCGCGGCCTCATCGAGTGGGAGTACCACCTGGCGGGGAAGGCCGACGAGTTCTTCAACGCCCATCCCGGACTCGACCCCGCCGCGGTCGTCCCCGCCATCGAGTACGCGACCCCGTTCGCCGCCCGGCTCGCGGAACGCTACGGCCTGCCGGGCGCAGGCCTCGGCGCCGCGCAGATCCTGCGTGACAAGGCGCTGCTGCGGCAGGTCAGCGCGGCCGCGGGCATCGCGAACCCGGTGAGTGTCCCGGTCCGGGGTCCGGACGACGTACGGGCCTTCCTGCGCGGCCGGCCGGGGCCCGTCGTGCTCAAGCCGGCGAACCGTCAGGCATCGGTGGGCACCAGGGTGATCCGTGACGCGGCCGAGGTCGAAGGGGCGTGGGCGGACTGCCTCGTCCAGGACGAGGGCGTTTTCGTGCCCGACCGGCCCATGGCGCTGGCCATGCTGGCCGAACAGTACGTCGAGGGGCCCGAGTACAGCGTCGAGATGCTGGTGCGGGACGGCGTCGCACTGTTCGTCAATGTCACGGGCAAGCAGCTGTTCCCGGGGCCCCATCCGGTGGAGCTGGCGCACGTCGTGCCGGCCGACATCCCGGACGAACTCGCGCGGCTGCTCGGTGCGCGGACCGCGCTCCTGGTCGAGGCCGTCGGATTCCGCGACGGGTTCGTCCACGGTGAGTGGATCGTCTCGGACGGTGTTCCGTACCTCGTGGAGTGTGCGGGGCGGCTGCCCGGTGGGGGCATCCTCGACACGATCCAACTCGCTTATCCGGTGGAGCTGTTGCGCAGCTACTACGCGGTACTGAAGGGCGAGGCGCTGCCGGGCGGGCTGCCCCGGCGCGCCAAGGGCGGTGCGGCCGTGCGGTTCCTCGCGGCCGCACCGGGCCGGGTGGCCGCCGTGCACGGTGTGGAGGCCGCCCGGCGGGCGGACGGCGTGTTCCTGGCCGCGGTCACCGTGGAGCCGGGCCACCCGGTCGCGGAGCTGCGCCACTCCTGGCACCGGGCGGGGATCGTCATGGCCACCGCGGACAGCCCGGCCGAGGCGCTCCGGCGGGCCGAGGCCGCCGCCGGCATGGTCCGAATCGATATCGAGGGGGAAGAGTGACTGATCGGGAAGTCGGTGTTCTGGCGATCGGTGCAGGTCCGGCCAATCTGGCATTGGCGGTGGCCATCGAGGAGTCGGGACCGGCCGAACTGGCCGACGGCACACTGCTGCTGGAGCAGGGGCCGGACATCAAATGGCAGCGTGATCTGCTGATGCCCTGGGCGCGCAGCCAGGTGTCCTTCCTCAAGGACCTGGTGACACTGCGCAATCCGAGCAGCAAGTTCTCCTTCCTCAACTTCCTGCATGCGCAGGGGAGGCTGGACGAATTCGTGAATCTGGGGACCTTCCACCCCTTCCGGTGGGAGTTCTCCGACTACCTCCAATGGGTAGCCGCCTCCCTGGAAAAGGTGCGGATCCGCTACGACGCCCGCGCCTCCCGGGTCGATCCCGTGCACGGCGCCGACGGCTCCCTGACCGGCTGGAGCGTACGGCTCACCGACGGGGACACCATCCGCTGCCGCGACCTCGTCATCGGCGGCGGCCGCGACCCCCGGGTCCCCGAGGTCTTCGCCGGCCTCCCCGCGGACCGCCTGATCCACAGCGCCCAGTACCGGACCCGCATCACACAGATACCGAAGGACGAACCGGTCCGCGTCGTGGTGGTGGGTGGCGCGCAGAGCGCCGCGGAGATGTTCTTCGCGCTGCACGAGAACCTGCCAGCGAGCCGGATCACCATGGTGGTGCGCTCGATCGGGCTGCAGAACTACCAGTCGAGCAAGTTCGTGAACGAGCTGTTCTACCCGTCGTTCGTCGACGAGTTCTACGACAGCCCGGCCGAGGTCCGTGCACAGCTCCTGGACGAAATGCGGTTCACGAACTACGCCGGGCTCGCACCGCCCTTCCTGGACGAGCTCTACACGATGCTGTACCGCCAGAAGATGGTGGGGCCGCAGCGCTCCGAGGTGCGCGCGATGACCGAGGTGGCGGGTGCGCGGACCGAGGGCGGGGAGGTCGTTCTCGACCTGCGGGACCGGCTGAGCGGCAAGGTCGAGCCGCTGCGCTGCGACCTGGTGGTGCTGGGGACCGGTTTCGACGCCCGCAAGCCGGCGCTCGTACGGGAGCTGGCCGCCCGGGTCGGCCTGGACGAGGTCACCGTCAGCCGCAACTACCGGGTGGACCTCGGCGAATCCGCCTGGGGCGCCGTCTACCTCCAAGGCGTCAACGAAGAGACCCACGGCATCGCCGACTCCCTCATCAGCGTCCTCGCCCACCGCTCCCACGACATCCTCACCGACCTCCTCACCCGCCGCGCCGACGCCGGCTCCGGGAGGGTGTGATGGGCACCGGCCGGGGCGGCACGGGCGGCAACGACACCCTGCTGGTCATCGGCAGCGGGCTGAAGGTGTACCGGGAGTACCTGATCGCGCCGATCCGCCGGCGCGCCCGGGCCGCGGGGCTGGACATGGTGCTGCTCAACAACCTGAAGCCCACCTGGCAGCGCGACTACTTCGACGAGATCATCGTCGCCAACGTCTTCGACTCCGGGGCGATGGCCGCGGCGGCCCGTGAGGTGGCCGGCCGGCGCCGCATCGTCGGACTGATGTGCTGGGACGAGCCGCTCGTCCTGGACGCCGGGCTGCTCGCGGCCGAGTTCGGGGTGCCGGGTCTGTCCGTACTGGGCGTGCGCGGCTGCCGCGACAAGCGGCGCACCAGGGCCGAGCTCACCGCCGCGGGCCTCTACCAGCCGGGCTTCGAGCTGACGACCACGGCCGGACAGGCCAGGGCGGCGGCGGACCGGATCGGATATCCGGTCGTGGTCAAGCCCCGGGCGATGGGTGCGAGCATCGGTGTCGTGTTCGCGGCCGACGCGGCCGAGGTGGAGGCGGCCTTCCGGATCGCCCTGGCCGCGAGCGAGGTCGATCCCGGGCCCTACCGCGCGAGCGCCATGGTCGAGGGGTACGCCCCCGGCCCGGAGATCAGCGTCGACGGCGCCGTCCACAAGGGCGAGTACCTTCCGATGTTCCTCGCCCGCAAGCACAGCAGCGACCAGCCGTACTTCGAGGAGGTCGGGCACCTGGTCGACGCGGCCGACCCGCTGATGGCCGATCAGGAGCTGATGAGCACCCTGGCCCGCGCCCACCGGGCGCTCGGCATCGAGGACGGCATCACCCACAGCGAACTGCGGCTGACCCCGCGCGGTCCCCTCGTCATCGAGATCAACGGCCGCCTGGGCGGGGACCTGATCCCGTTCCTCGGCAGGACCGCCACCGGCATCGAGCCGGGTGAGGTGCTGTTCGACGTGGCGACCGGGCAGCGGCCCGACACCAGACCCACCCGGCGGGCGGTGGCCGGCATCCGGTTCGGCTACCCGGAGCGGGACTGCGTGCTGCGCTCGGTTCGCGTACCGGCCGGGGCCCCCGGCCTGGTCGCCGCGGCGCCGATGGCCGAGCCGGGCACCACCCTGCGGCTGCCTCCGGGCGGCTATCTGGCGCGCCACTCCTTCGTGGTGTGCGAGGCCGACGACACCCGGACCTGCCTCGACCGGCTGGACACGGCCGCGGGACTGGTCGAGGTGGCTGCCGGGCCGATCGGCCCGCCCGATCCGGACGCCCCGTTCGCGATGCCCGCCGGACTGCTCGACGTGGACGAATGACCGGCACCGCGAGGACGCGAGGGACCGCGGCGCCACACGGCACACCATCACCCGAGGGGGAACACATGAGCACGACCCGGAACCCGGGCACGGAAGCACCCACCACCGCGGCGGAGATCCTGGAGCGGGCCAGGGCGCTGGCTCCGCGGCTGCGGGAGCGGTCGGCGGAGATCGAGCAGGCCCGACAGCTCCCGGCCGACGTCGTGGACATGCTGCGCGACACCGGAGTGTTCCGGATGTGCTTCGGTCCGGAGTGGGGCGGTCCCGAACTGACGTCGGTGCAGCAGGCCGAGGTCGTGGAGACGCTGGCCTACGGGGACGCCTCGGCCGGCTGGTGCGCGGCGATCGGCGCGATGACCGGCGCGATCAGCAACTTCCTGGATCCTGCCGTGGTCAAGGAAGTGTTCCCGAGCCTGGACATGATCACCGCCGGGTTGATCGCGCCGGCCGGACACGCGGAACGCGTTCCCGGGGGTTTCCGGCTGACGGGCCGGTGGTCGTTCGGGAGCGGGATCACCCATGCCGACTGGGTGACTTCCGGGGCGTTCATCTACCAGGACGGCGAGCCGTGGGCGAGCCCGGACGGCAGCAACGCGCACGCGTCGCGCCAGTTCCTGGTGCCGGCCCACGAGGTCGGGGTCGTCGGGAACTGGGACACCACGGGCCTGTGCGGCAGCGGGAGCAGCGACTACACGATCACCGACGTGTTCGTGCCCGAGGAGCACACCTACACCTTCTACAAGGTGCGGGGCCGCACGGACACTCCGATCGCCCAGCCCGACTCGTTCATGCGCAGCCTGTGCGCGGTGCCGCTCGGGGTGGCCAGGGCCGCTCTGGACCACGCCCGGGAGACCGCGCTCACCCGGGTGGACAGGATGACGAACACGGTGTGGGCGGACACCTTCCGTGTGCAGGTCACCCTCGCCGAGTGCGAGGCGGAGTTCAACGCCGCACGCAGCGGCGTCCACAGCAGCTCGCAGCGACACTGGGACGTGCTGGCCGGAGGCGGCACGCTGGACGATCTCTCGGCCACCGAGCGGGCCGCGTCCTCGCTGGCCTGGGTGCACGCCTTCCGTACCTCGCGGGCGATCGTGAACCGGCTCTACGACCTGCTGCAGGCCTGGTCGATCAACCGGTCCTCGCCGATGGACCGCTGGATGCGCGACACCGCGACCATGTGCCAGCACGTCGCGGCCTCGGACCTGATCCTCGAATCCGGCGGCGCCTACCTGCTGGGCCGGCCGCCCAAGTTCCGGATGAGCCTCGGCATCGTCAAGTAGGCCCGGGACGCTCCCTGATGAAAGGCGATCACATGACCACGACCCGGACCCCGGGGGCCGAGGTTCCCGCCGCCAGTGCGGCGGAGCTGCTGGCCCGTGCGAAGGAGCTGGCGCCGCTGCTTCGGGCGCGGTCGGCGCAGATCGAGGAGGCTCGGCGGCTGCCGGCGGACGTGGTGGACATGCTGCGCGACGCCGGGGTGTTCCGGATGGCCTTCGGCCGTGAGCTGGGCGGCCTGGCGCTGACCACGATGGAGCAGACCGAGGTCGTCGAGACGCTGGCGTACGGAGACGCCTCCGCGGCCTGGTGTTCGGTGATGGGCGCGAGCAGTGGCATCTTCAGCGCCTTCCTCGACGAGACGGTGGCCAAGGAGGTCTTCCCGACCCCGGACACGATCACGGCCGGGCTGCTGCAGCCGACGGGGCACGCCGAGCGGGTGCCGGGCGGGTTCCGGCTCTCCGGCCGCTGGTCGTTCGGCAGCGGGATCACCCATTGCGACCGGGTGACCTCCGGTGCGTTCGTCTTCGAGGACGGCAAGCCGTATGCGAGCCCGGACGGCAGCAATCCGCACGAGTCGCGGCAGTTCCTGGTCGAGCGGTCGCAGGTGGAGGTCATCGACAACTGGCACACCATGGGCATGCGCGGCACCGGCAGTTGCGACTACACGATGACCGATGTCTTCGTACCCGAGGAGCACACCTACAGCTTCGGCAGGGTACGCGGCCGGCCCGGTCCGCTCGCCCAGCCGGACGCCTTCACGCGCAGTATGTGCGGCGTGGCGCTCGGGGTGGCCAGGGCCGCCCTGGACCACGCCCGGGAGATCGCCCGGACCCGGGTCGACCGGATGACCGGGGTGGCGTGGAAGGACCACTTCCGGGCCCAGACCACGCTCGCCGAGTGCGAGGCGGACTTCCTCGCGACCCGCAGCGCGGTGTACGCGAGCCAGCGCCGCCAGTGGGAGGTGCTGGCCGCCGGGGGCACCCTGGACGACCTCACGCCCGAGGAACGGGCGGCGTCGCCGATCGCCTGGGTGCACGCCTTCCGCACGTCGCGGTCGATCGTCGGCCGGCTCTGCGACCTGCTCCAGACCTGGTCGATCCACCAGTCGTCGCCGATGGACCGCTGGATGCGCGACACCACCACGATGTGCCAGCACGCCACCGCACAGGACCGCATCCTGCAGTCGGCCGGCGCCTATCTGCTGGGCGGGAAGCCCGAGTTCGGCATCTGCCTCGGCATCGTCAGATAACGCGATTCGCCTGCGTGCAGGCCAGGGGGGAGAAAGTCCGATGGGCCGAGGCCTGGTGCTTTTGGTCAATCCCAACAAGGTGCACCCACCGATCGCGCCCTACGCGCTCGATGTGCTCACGACCTCGTTGGAGGCCGCCGACTTCGAGGTCGAGGTGGTCGACCTCACGTTCCACCGGGAGGACTGGAAGTCCTGCCTCTCCGAGTACTTCGGAGCGCGCAGTCCGGTGCTGGTCGGTGTCACCATCCGCAATACCGACACCGTCTACGCCTTCGAGCAGCGCCCTTTCGTCGGCGAGCACAAGGAGATCATCACCGAGATCAGACGGCTGACCGATGCGCCGATCGTCGGCGGCGGCATCGGATTCTCGTCCATGCCCTTCGCGCTGGTCGACTACTTCGGCATCGATTTCGGCGTCAAGGGGCCGGGTGAGCAGATCATCTGCGACCTCGCCGACGCGCTGGTCACCGGACGCGGCACGGACACGGTGAGCGGTCTCATCCGCAACACCCCGGAGGGAGTGACCAGGGTGCCGCCGCCCGCGCTCACCGCGGCGGGGCGCCGTACGGTGGCGGCGCCGCTGCCCGCCGGGCAGTTCGAGGACCGGAGCTGGCAGGTGGACCGCTCCGGGACGTACGTCCGCCGCTCCGGGGCGCCGCTCAAGGTGGACAACCTGCTGTACTACCAGCGCGGCGGGCTGGCCGGGATCCTCACCAAGAACGGCTGCACCTACCGTTGTTCGCACTGCGTGGAGCCGGACGCCAAGGGCATCCGGACGGGCCGGCGCGACGTCGCGGCCGTGGTCGACGAGATGCAGTCCCTGGCCGCGCAGGGGATCCTCGACCAGCACACCACCGACAGCGAGTTCAACCTGTCCATATCCCACGCCAAGAACCTGCTGCGCGAGATCGTCCGGCGCAAGCACGCCGACGCGGGCAATCCGCTGAACGCGTTGCGGCTGTGGGTCTACTGCCAGCCCTCCCCGTTCGACGAAGAGTTCGCCGAGCTGCTCGCGGCGGCCGGCTGTCGCGGGGTGAACGTCGGCTCGGACCACGTGCGCGCCGACATGCTGAGCGGCTGGAAGATCACGGAGAAGGGCACCACCTACTACAGCTTCGCGGACACCGAGCGGCTGGTGCGGCTCTGCCACGCCAACGGCATGCTGACCATGGTCGAGGCGCTCTTCGGAATGCCCGGCGAGACGCCGCAGACCATGCGCGAATGCGTAGACGCGTTCATGGCACTGGACGCCACCGTGACCGGCTTCTCGCTGGGGCTCCGGCTCTTCCCCCACACTCCGCTGGGCATCGCGATGGCCGAGCGGTGCGACGGGGTGCGGACGGTGCCGGGGCTGCAGTCCAACACGGCCACCGGGCCGATCGTGCTGAAGCCGCTGTCCCGGTGTTCCGGGCCGGTGGAGTACGAGCGGCAGTTCATGTTCGACGAGTCGGGCAACTTCCGTCTGGTCTGCTACTTCTCGCCGGATCTGCTGGAGGACACCGGTACGGTCGCCGATCCCTCCGGACGCTGGAGCCGGTCCGTGGATCTCCTGTGGGAGCTCGTCGACCCGTCCGACCACCACCGGGTGATGCTGCCGACGCTGGCCGGCTCCAGCGAGCACGACAACAACTATGCGGACAATCCCTTCCTGACCAGTCTGGGAGGGCTCGGATACACCGGCGCATTCTGGGCGCACTGGCGCGACCGGGAGGCAATCCTGCGCCGCGCGCAGGATGTCGGAGCGGTCGGATCAGTGGGCGCTTGAGATTGCTCGATTTCAATTGTCGGTGCATGTGCGAAGCCCGCCGAATAAGCCGCGAATAGCGATGCTCTCACAGGTATAACTATCGCAGTTCTTCTCGCACTCCTCACCGTTGCGGTGGGCTGGACCTCTGCACCATTCTGGGTACCGGTCGGCCGTCTGGCCCGCCTTGCACCATCGAGTGGGGGGAAGGTACGAATGAACCAGAAATCAACCACCATGAGATTACTGTGGCCACTCTCGCCACAAGCCGATACACGAAGAGAGGGTGCGCCGCTCCGGCCCGACCAGGACTTCCCGGTCGTCCGCCGGGTCCCCACCTCGGTTTCCGTCGTCCTCGCCGACGCCCAGCCGGCAATTCGCCACGGTGTCCGTTCCGTTCTCGAACGGTCCGGGGGCATTGCGGTCGTCGGAGAGGCCTCGACGGCGGACGAGGTGATCGAGGAGATGTGCCGGTGCCGGCCCGCCGTCCTCGTGCTCGACCCGCAGATGGACGGGGCGGCCGGGGCGAAGGTCATTCCCGAGGTACTGCGATTATGGCCCGATACGGGCATCCTCGTCTTCAGCGCCGTGGACGACGACCAGGCCATCACCTCGGCGCTCCAGGCGGGCGCACGGGGCTACCTGTTCAAACGGGCCGACGCGGACCAGATCCTGCGAGGGATCCAGGCCGTGGCGGCCGGCGAGGCCATCATCGACAAGTCGATCGCCGGGCGGTTGGGCGCACTGATGCGCGCGACGTCCGGGCAGCAGTATTACTATCCGTTCCCGCAACTGACCAACCGGGAACGGGACGTGCTGGAACGCATCGCCGCGGGCAAGTCGAATACCACCATCGCCCGCGAGCTCGTGCTCGCCTCGAAGACGGTGAGCAACCGTGTCTCGGTGATATTCGGCAAGCTCGGTGTGGCCGATCGCTCGCAGGCCATCGTGCTCGCCCGGGATGCCGGTCTCGGGCACGGCTGATCCACTGATCGGCGATCATTCCCGTACCGGCAATTCCCGTTCGACAAGGGAACAATTCCCCTGTCGACAGGGAGTCTCGGCCTTCTAGCCTGAACGACGTCACGCGCCGCCGTGAATATGAGGGACGTCGATCGGAGTGGGACGTTGACCGACCAGGAACAATCCGATGTGACCATTCGGAGAAGTGAGCCGGAAAACCTGGTCCGGGACCACGGGCTGGATCTGAAACTGCTCCACCCGTGGCCCGGACTGGACACCCCCTTTCGCGGAGCCTGGTGCGTGCTGCGCCCCGGCGACGTGACGGGTTCCCACGCCCACCACGAACGCGAGATGTTCATCGTCATGTCCGGCCGCGCCGAGGTCGTCTGTGACGACCGGCGGCACGCGCTCGCCGCCGGGGACATCGCGCTCATGCGGGGCGGGGTGGAGCACCACATCGTCAACGAGCACGACGAGGACTTCTCCTACTACGCGATCTGGTGGGGCCCGGACATGTCGGCCGACTTCCTCGCCCGCCAGCCGGAGGCGGCCCCGTGATCAACTACGACGGGCGGAGGTTCCGCAAGCCCAAGGGCGACATCCGGACCGTCGCCGTCTACCACCAGCAGGGCGACCTGGTGTGGGGCGAGGTCGTCGGCGGCGAGGTGCGCCGCGGCTGGACCGTGGGCACCTGCGAGGCGGACGGCACCCTCTCCATGGGCTACACCATCGTCTTCGCGACGGGCGAGGTCGTCTGCGGCCGCACCGTCAACACACCCGAAGTGGCCGAGGACGGACGCCTGTTGCTGCGTGAGGAGTGGGAGCGCTACGGCCCGCACGCCGCGACCGGGATCTCCTACATCGAGGAGGTCCGGTGAGCCCGGACCCGGGCGCGCGCACGGGCGCGGCACAGGGCGCGTCCGACAGCGACTGGCGACGACTGGAGCGGGCCGTGACCGGCCGCGTGCTGCGCCCCGGCGACACCGGATTCCGTTCGGCCGGAGCCCCGTTCAACAAGCGGTACGCGAGCACCACACCGAGCGGTGTGCTGTCGGTGGCGAACACCGCCGATGTGCGCCTCGCCGTCGAGTGGGCACGCGAGAGCGGCATCGGCCTCGTCGCGCGCAGCGGCGGGCACAGCTACGCCGGATACTCGGCCCACACCGGCCTGGTCCTCGACCTCCGCGCCCTGAACACGGTGACCGCCGACGGATCCACCGGGCTGGTCACGGCCGCGGGCGGGGCGCTGATGGCGGACGTGTGCGCCGCGGTCCAGCCCCACGAGATGGCATTCGCGCTGGGCAACGGCGCGTCCGTCGGCATCGCCGGCCTCACGCTCGGCGGGGGCTCCTCCTCCACCTCGCGCAAGCTCGGCCTCACGGCGGACGCGCTCGTGCGCACCACGCTGATGACGGCGGACGGGCAACTGCTGACCTGTGACGCCGAGGAGAACCCCGACCTGTACTGGGCCTGCCGCGGGGGCGGCGGCGGCAACTTCGGCATCAACCTGTCCTTCACCTTCCGGGCGAGCCCGGTCCGCGACGTATCCACCTGCCTGCTGCTCTGGGACGGGGCGGACGCACCGGAGGTCTTCACGGTGATGCAGGAGATCGCGCGGAAGGCACCGGACGAGTTCTCGCTGAGGCTCGGCGTGAGCGCCGCGGACGGGCCCGGGGCCACGGTGTCGGCCGTCGCTCTGCACCTGGGCCCGGCCGGCGAGCTGCGCGAGCTGCTCGCCCCGGCCCTCGCGGCGACCCGTCCGGTGCGCGAGGACATCGCCGACCGCACGTTCTGGGAGGCCAAGGACTATCTGCTGCACGAGACCTCCGCCGGGGCGTTCGCGGTACGGACGCGGTTCGCCACCGAGCCGTTGCCCGCCGAGGCCCTCTCCACCGTCCTCTCCCTGCTGGGACGCCGCCCCGGCAGCGGCAACCCGGACGGCTGCGGCCTGGCCCTCTACACCTGGGGCGGCGCGATCAACCGGGTGGCGCCGGGCGACACCGCGTTCGTCCACCGCGACGCGCTGAGCCTGGTCAGCATGGACACCTCCTGGTCCGAGCAGGACGGGGCCGCCATCGTGGAGGCGAACCTCCGCTGGCTGACGGAGCTGCGGGAGGCGATGGCGCCGTACGTGGGCGAGGGGGCGTACCAGAACTTCATCGACCCGGATCTGGAGGACTGGCGGACGGCGTACTACGGCGCCAACTACCCGCGGCTCGTCGAGATCAAGAAACGGGTGGACCCGGACGGCTTCTTCACCTTCGGGCAGGCCGTCGGAACCTGAGGTGTCCTTGCGGGCGGTGTCGGTCAGCGTGCCGCTGCCGCTCGTCCTCCGGAGCCCCGCCCGAGGAGTCGTCCCTGCTCCTGCCCCTGCGGCGGGGGGATCGGCCCCGTACGGCGGACCCGCCAGGCCGGCCGGGCGGCCTGTGTTCCGCTGCAGAACAAGCGCGTCCCGGAGCTCGAAGTCCTTCCCGGTGTACGCGTAGCGGGACCGTCGGCGCAACGCAGCGGCACCCGAGCCGTCTCCGGATCGGGTGCCGCCGATGTTGCGGGCGCTGTGCGTCACTCGGTCTCGTGCGTCCAACTCGTGCACAGGGCCCAGATGATGAACACGTCAATCGCGATGATGATGATCGACCACCAGGGCTGGTACGGCAGCCACATGAAGTTGAGGATCACGCTGATGGCGGCGAGGGCGATGCCCGCGCCCCTGGCCACGTTGGAGCCGGCGAAGAGGCCCACTCCGGTGAGGACGACGAGGATTCCGATGATGAGGTGGATCCACCCCCACGCCGTCAGGTCGAATTCGAAGACGTAGCTGCCGATGCGGGCGTACACATCGTCGTTGGCGATGGCCGCGATGCCCTGGAACACCGCGAGGCATCCGGTCACCAGGAGGAGGACCGCGGCGAACATCGTGCCCACGTTCCCGGCGCCCTGGCCGTCGCCGCTCGGGTACGGCGGCGTGTTGCCCGGCGCGGGGCCGGTGTTCCAGTTACCCCCGGTCGGTGTCGGCTGGCCCATGGAATTCACCTCACAGTTGGCGGTACAGCGCAGGACCGTCCTGCTCGCTCGTCGGTCACAGGCTTCGGTGCCCACAACGCAGTCTCGTCCGGCGGGCCGGTGGCTGTGATCACCCGAAGCGGGTGGTCTTCGCGCCGGCTGCCCGTCCTCGCTCAGGCGGGCAGCCGGCGCATTTCGAGCACCCGCAGGCCCAGGGACTGGAAGCGGGTGAGAAGCCCGTACAGGTGGGCCTCGTCCGCCACGCTGCCGAACAGCAGCGTCTGCTCGGGGACGGGAATCCGGTCGAGCTCGGGAAAGCTCGCGGCGAGTGTGTCCGGTACGACCCCCGAGATGCGGAATTCGTAGCGCATGGGAGCACTCACTCCTCTCGGATCGAAGGCATCGGGTGCGGGCGTACGGGGGCCGGGGCGAGAGCGGCCCCCGGCCCGGTCCCGGCCTTCACCCGCCATCGTGGGCGCCCGCGCGGCGCTCGGCATCGCCCGGTGCGGGCGAAATGGCGCACCTGCGGGCCTCCGCCCCCGCTGTTCGTCAGAGGATCCCGAGGTCCTGCGCCCGGTGGACGGCCTCGCTGCGCCGGGCGACGCCCAGCTTGCGGTAGATGCTCTTCAGGTGGGTCTTGACCGTGTTGGCCGATACGTACAGCTCGGCCGCGATCTCCTCCGTGGACAGCAGATCCGCGGCCTTGCGCAGCACGTCGGTCTCCCGCGGGCTCAGCGGCTCCACCACCGGGGGCGCTCCGCCGTCCTGCGGGGTACGTGCCGTACGCACCGGTGTGCGCGGATTCAGCCAGCCGTGCGACCGGGTCAGCTGCGGGTCCTTCCGCAGGGTCCGGCCCGTCCAGGGGCCGCTCTCGACGAACATCCGGCGCAGTTCCTCGGGGCGGGCGAGCGCCAGCGCCTCGCCCAGCCGACGGTGCGCACCGTCGGGGTCTCCGTCCGCGGCGGCGATCTGCGCCCGGAGCAGGCACGCCCGGGCCCGTACCGGTGCCGGGACGCTGTCGTCGCCCGGTACTCCGTCCAGCTCCTGCCTCGCGTCCGCGCCCCGGCCGGCGGCCAGCAGGGCGCGGGCGCGGGCCACCGCGTACTCCGGCCGGTCGCCCTCCGGTGTCTCCCAGGGGGCCTCCGCGGACGCGGCCTCCACGGCGTCCAGGACCTGCAGGGCCGCGACGGCGTCGCTGCGCGCCAGGTGCACGGCCGACTCGGCCACGGCCAGCTCGTCCCGCACCCGGGCGGACAGCCCGGCCGCGTCCACCGCGCGGAGGGCGGCGAGCGCGGTGTCCGCGTCGCCCTCGGACGCGGCGATCCGGGCGCCGATGACGGCGGCCCGGGCGGCCGTCGCGGGGTCCGGGCGGGATCCGGCGGCCGCGGCCGCCAGGTCGAGGTGGCGGCGGGCGGCCGCGAGGTCGTCCTGCTCGACGGCCACTCCCGCCAGGACGAGGTGGTCGACACCGGTCCGGCGCCCGGGCGGAAGGGCGGACTGCTCGGCGACGGCGAGCGCGGCGCGGGCGTGCTCGGCCGCCTGCCGCAACCGGCCGCGCAGCAGTTCGGCGAGGGCCAGTGAGCCGAGCGCGTCGCAGAGCGGGTGCTCCATCCCCGGATGCTCTCCCGCCGGGTGTTCGCCGGCCGCGTCCTCGCCTCCCGGCGCCCCGCACGCGGCGACGGCGGCCGTGAGGGCGGACCCGGCCCGGTCCAGGCGCCCGGCGGCGAGCTCGGCGGCACCGAGATGCGCGAGCAGCAGGGCGCGGAGCTCGGGGTGCCCGGCGAGCAGCGGTGGCGCGATCTCCCTCAGCAGCCGGTCGGCGTCGGCGGCCGCCCGTTCGGTGGCCTTCGGATCACCGGCCAGCCGCCCGGCGAGTACGCCGAGGAAGGCGCGGCCCAGCCGGGCCGCCGGACCGCTCGACGCGGTCAGGGAGGTGTCCGCCCGCCGCAGCCCTGCCTCGCCACCGGCGACGTCCTGTTCGGCCAGCCGGCAGGCCGCGCCGACCAGCGCCGGTGCCGCTCCGGGCGTCCCGGCCGGCATTCCGGCGAACGCACGGCCCAGCTGATCCGCCTCCAGGCCCGTGAGGAGGCGGCCGATCGCAAGGTTGTCGACCACCTGGGCCGCTGCGAACTGCCAGTCCCCGGCGGCCGCGCCCTGGAGCACCGCCTCCGTGAGTCGGCCGGTGCGGGCCAGCCAGCGCGCCGCCCGCCCGTGCAGCCGCGGCTCCAGACCGGGGCGGCGTTGGCGCAGGTGTGCGCGCAGGACCTCGGCGAACAGCGGGTGCAGCCGGTACCAGGCCGAGGCGTCGATCTGCTCCAGGAACGCGTTGTCGCGGGCCAGTCCGGCAAGTGTCTGCGCGCCGTCGTCCCGTCCGGTCAGCGCGTCCGCGAGATCCGGGTGGACGCGGTCCGTGACGCAGACGCGCAGCAGCAGGTCCCGGGTGAGGGGCGGCTGCGCGTCGAGCACCTCGCTGAGGAGGTAGTCGGCGATGGTGGTGCGGTCGGCCGCGAACTGGCGGAGGAAGGCCTCCGGGTCGGCGCTGCGCTGCATGGCCAGGGCGCACAGGCGGACCCCGGCCGCCCAGCCCTCGGTGCGCTCCATCAGCAGCCGGACCCCGGCCTGTGAGATGTCCAGGCCGTGCTCCCCCAGCAGGGCCTCGGCGTCCTCGTCGGTGAACCTCAGGTCGGCGTGCCGGATCTCCGTGATCTCCCCGGCCGCCCGGTAGCGGTGCAGGGGCAGCAACGAGTCGGACCGGCTGGTGAGCACGATGCGCAGGCCCCCGCCCGCGTGCCGGAGTACGAAGTCCAGCCCCTCGGTGGTCGCGGGCGGCTGCGCGGTGTCGAACTGGTCGAGCACGAGCACCGCGGGCTGCGCGGTCGCGGCCAGCCCGTCCGCCAGGCGCACCAGGAACGACCGGGTCACCCCTTCGGCGCGGGTCGGCCTGCCCACTCCGGCCGGCAGCGCCACCCCGCCCCGGTGGAGGGCCTCCAGGACGTACGCCCAGAAGGCGCCGGGTGCGTCGTCGGGTTCCACGGTGAGCCACATGGGGGGACGGGGCGCGCGTCCGTCGGCCGCCCAGTGTGCGGTGAGCACGGTCTTGCCCGATCCGGCCGGACCGTTGATGAGGGTGAGCGGCCCGCGCACCCCGGCCGTCAGCCGCTTCAGCAGTTCGGGCCGGTGCACCAGCAGTCCGGGCACGGCGGGAGGCGCGAACCTGGCGGTGAGCATGGGGTCGCCGGTCGGTGCCCGGTGGTCCATGGAGGTCACCGGTGTTCCCACGGAGGTACGGACTGTGATCGGTCCACGCACCCCACTGAACCGGTGATCGGTGGTGATCACCAGTCGTGTCACCCGGTTCGGGGGATACCGGGTGGCGCGCCGGCAGGGCGGGGGTCGATCGGTGTGAGCACTCCGAGGCGGTCCTCGACCTCCTGGGCGGCGTCCAGGCACAGGTCCTCCCGGAAGGCGCGCCCGACGATCTGCACGCCGGACGGCAGGCCGTCGGTCACTCCGGTCGGTACGGAGACCGCAGGTACGCCCACGAAACTGGTCACGGTGCACAGGCGCATGCCCGAGCCGACCCGTTCCCGTCCCGCCCGGTCGCGCGACTCCAGCCCCGGCTCCACGGCCGGCTCGGTGAACACCGGCCCGAGCAGCAGCGGGTACTCGTCGAGGAACTCCGCCCAGGAGCGGCGGATGCCCAGCCGGACGCCCATCAGCCGCATGAACTCCGCCGCGCTCGCGGGCGGGGTCTTCTCCATCGTCATCCCGATGTAGCGGTCTCCGCCCTCTCCGAGCAGGGTCCGCACCACCGGCCAGGTCGGGGCGAATTCGGTCACGACGATCCGGTGGTAGGCATCGAGGGCCTCGTCCAGCCGCGGAACGTCCGCGATCTCACGCACGTCGTACCCGGCGTCGCGCAGCGCGTCTGCCGCTGCCGTGACAGCACCGCGGACCGTGGGGTGGACACCGTGGCCGCCGGGATCGACGACGACCGCGACCTTCACCGGTCCCGGCAGCGGCTCACCGCGGACGGGCACCGGTACGGCCCGCGGATCCCGCGGGTCGGTCCCGGCCAGTGCCTCGTAGGCCAGCCGCAGGTCGGCGATCCTGCGGGCCAGGGGCCCGTCGGTGACCAGCATCTGCGAGGCCGGTCCCGGGTCGTCCGGGCCGAGAACACGGTGGTCGGCGGGGAACCGCCCGGGGGTGGGCTTGAGTCCCGCCACACCGCAGAACGAGGCAGGGATCCGTACTGATCCGCCGGAGTCGTTGCCGAGCCCGAGTGCGGCCATGCCGGTGGCGACGGCCACTGCGTCGCCGCCGCTGGAGCCTCCCGGAGTCCGGGACCGGTCCCACGGGTTGACGGTGTCGCCGAACAGTTCGCTGCGGGTGTGCATCCCGGCCAGGATCAGGGTGGGTACGTTGCTGTGCCCGATCGGAATGGCTCCGGCGGCACGCAGCCGGGCCACCGGTGGTGCGTCGGCCGCCGCCACCAGGTCGCGGAAGCGCGTGACTCCCATCGTGGTCGGCACGCCTTCGACGGGGGTCGTCTCCTTCACGGTGAACGGCACCCCTGCCAGCGGCCCCGGTTCTTCGCCTGCGGCCCGGCGCGCATCCGTCCGCGCCGCGGCGTCGCGGGCACGCTCGGCCATCAGCTGAGTGACCGCGTTGACCTGCGGGTTGACGTCGGCGATGCGGTCCAGGTGACTGTCGACCAGTTCGACGGCCGACACGTCTCCGTTCCGCACCGCCTCCGCCTGGGCCGCGGCCGGCATCTTCCATAGGGCGTCCTGCACGATTCCTGTCCTCCCCGTTCCTGTGATCTGAGCGCTCGCGTCGGAACCATAACCCAGATGCGATACGCTCGTATCGAATAAAGGAGGCGCCCGAACATGCCCAAGCAGGTGGACTACGAGAGCCGACGTCGGCGGATCGCCGAGGCCGTCTGCCTCCTCGCCGACGAACACGGCCCCGAGGGAGTGACCATGCGCGACGTCGCCGCCCGCGCGGAGGTCTCCCTGGGCGCCGTTCAGCGTTGCTTCCGCACCAAGGAGGAGATGCTCCTGTTCGCCGTCGACCATGTCGGCGAGCGCATCACCGAGCGTGTACGGGCCCGTCTGTCCAGCAGCCCGGCCCAGTCGGCCGCCACCGCCCTGGGTCATGCGGCCACCGAGATCGCCCTGCTCCGCAGAGAGCACCGCGCCGAGGCACGGGTGTGGCTCGCGTTCGTCGCCCAGGCCGCCGTCAGCGAGCCGCTCGCCGCCCGGCTCAGAACCAGTTACGCGGCTCTCCAGGGCCTCCTCGCCCGCCTCATCACGGAGGCGGGCGGGAGCGGCCCCGCCCACGATGACGCCGCAACGCCCGATCCGCAGCACGAGGCCCGGGCCCTGCTCGCCCTCGCGGACGGCCTGACCAGCCATGTGCTCATAGGGCACTTGACCGCCGAGGAGGCCGAGGACGCCCTGCACATGCACGTGGTCCGCCTCTGGGAACGCCTCCCCGCCGGCCCTCCCGGAAGGACCGCCTGACACGCCTAACGGGTGCGGCGCGGGTGGGGCGACACCACTCGCCCCACCCGCGCCGCCTTCCTGCGTCTCCGGCGCACCCTCTGCCCAGGAGACGGGCCGGGGCCCCTCAGCCCCGGCCGTACGTGTGGAACCCGCGGCCGCTCTTGCGGCCGAGCAGCCCCGCCTGCACCATCCGCTGGAGCAGCGGGGGCGGCGCGTACAGGGGTTCCTTGAACTCTTCGTAGAGGCACTCCGCGATGGCCGCGACGGTGTCCAGGCCGATCAGGTCGGCCAGTTTGAGCGGTCCCATCGGGTGGGCGCAGCCCAGTTCCATTCCGGCGTCCACGTCCTCGGGCGCGGCGAACCCGGACTCGGCCATCCGGATGGCCGAGAGCAGGTAGGGGATCAGCAGTGCGTTGACCACGAAGCCGGCCCGGTCCTGGGAGCGGACGGTGGTCCTGCCCAGGGTGTCGCGGGCGAAGGCCTCCACGGCGGCGACGGTCTCCCGCGACGTGTGGAGGGAGGAGACGACCTCCACGAGCGGCAGGACGGGTACGGGGTTGAAGAAGTGCAGGCCCACGACCCGGTCGGCGCGGCCGGTGGCCATGCCGAGGCGCATGATCGGGATGGCCGAGGTGTTCGTGGCGAGGATGGCCTCCGGGTCCTCCACGATCTTGTCCAGGCGGGTGAAGACCTCCGACTTGGCTCCGGGGTTCTCGGTGACGGCCTCGATCACGAGCTGCCGGTCGGCGAGGTCCTCCAGGTCGCCGGTGAAGACGAGCCGGGCCAGGGCGTCCTCGGCGGAGATCCGGTCCAGCTTGCCGCGCTGCACGACGCGTTCGAGGGAGACGGCGACGCGTTCCCGGGCGGCCCGGGCGGTGGTGGCGTCGGCCTCGGCGACGACGGTGTCGAGTCCTGCGCGGGCGCAGACCTCGGCGATGCCGGAGCCCATCTGGCCGCCGCCGACGATGCCGACCCTGCTGATGTCCATGCTCATGCGGAGGTCTCCGTCCGGCGGACGAGGTGGCGGGTGTAGGCCTCGGGGGTGAAGAAGGCGGGCAGGCGGGGGGTGAGCGCGGTGTCCACGAAGAGGTCCCGCGCCTCGGTGACCAGGGCCTGCGGGTCCTCCTCCGCCAGTGCCTCGCATTCGGCGTCGAGGAGGGTGAGCACGGTGGAGCGCTCCACCCGGTCGTGGCGCAGCCACTGCCAGATCTGGACGCGGGCGATCTCGGCGGTGGCGGCGTCCTCCATCAGCCCGTTGAGCGCGACGGCTCCGCGGCCGCGCAGCCAGGCGTCGAAGTAGCGCAGGGCCACGGCCACGTTGGAACGGATGCCCTCGGAGGTCGGCGGGGCCGCGATCCGGCGGACCGACAGCAGATCGGCGGCGTCGACCTCGACGTCCTCGCGCGTGCGCTCCAGCTGGTTCGGCCGCTCCCCCAGCACGCCGTCGAAGACCTCACGGCAGACGGGGACCAGACCGGGGTGGGCGACCCAGGAGCCGTCGAAGCCGTCCTCGGCCTCCCGCTCCTTGTCGAGGCGGACCTTCGCCAGGACGGCGGTGTTGGCCTCCGCGTCCCTGCTGGGGACGTGGGCGGCCATGCCGCCGATGGCGTGGGCGCCGCGCTTGTGGCAGGTACGGACGAGGAGTTCGGTGTAGGCCCGCATGAACGGGGCGGTCATGGTGACCGCGGCCCGGTCGGGGAGCTGGAAATCGGTGCGGTGACCGAAGGTCTTGATGAGGCTGAAGAGGTAGTCCCAGCGGCCCGCGTTCAACCCGGCGCTGTGCCCGCGCAGTTCGTAGAGGATCTCCTCCATCTCGAACGCGGCGGTGATCGTCTCGATGAGGACCGTGGCGCGGACGGTGCCGCGCGGGATGCCGAGCAGGTCCTGGGCGAACAGGAAGATGTCGTTCCACAGGCGTGCCTCGTACCGGTTCTCCAGTTTGGGGAGGTAGAAGTACGGGCCGTGGCCGGCGTCGATCTGCCGCTGCGCGCAGTGGAAGAAGTAGAGGCCGAAGTCCACGAGGGACGCGGACATGGGCCGGCCGTCGATCTCCAGGTGTTCTTCGAGGAGGTGCCAGCCGCGCGGGCGGACCATGATGGTCGCGAGGTCCGTACCGAGGCGGTACTCCTTGCCCTCCGGGGTGGTGAAGTCGATCCGCCGCTCGATCACGTCGAGCAGGGCCAGCTGGCCGCCGATGACGTTGTCCCAGGTGGGCGAGGTGGCGTCCTCGAGGTCGGCCATCCACACGCGGGCGCCGGAGTTGAGGGCGTTGACCGCCATCCGGCGGTCCGGCGGGCCGGTGATCTCCACGCGGCGGTCGGTGAGACCGGGCGCCGGCGGCGCGATCCTCCACTCGGGGTCCTGCCGGATCGCGCGGGTGGCGAGGGGGAGGACGAGGGGGGTGCCACCGGCCAGGTGGGCCGAGCGGCGGGTGCGCTCCTTGAGGATCTCCTGGCGGCGGCCGGCGAACGCGTCGTCGAGCCGGCCGATGAAGTCCAGGGCCTCGGGGGTGAG
This sequence comes from Streptomyces sp. NBC_01232, assembly GCF_035989885.1. GTDB lineage: Bacteria > Actinomycetota > Actinomycetes > Streptomycetales > Streptomycetaceae > Streptomyces. Next base: position 7,936,106 of record NZ_CP108518.1, on the reverse strand, counting down.
GATCTCGTCGTGGCGGTCGCCCGGTGTCCCGAGGACCTCGACGCGGCGGGTCGGTGCGTGAATGGACATGCGGGTCTCCTCCGGGAGAGGGGAGGGCCGGACGGGAGCTGGTTTCTCCGGCCTTCGGGGAACGCGGGGTGACGGTGCCGGCGGGGCGCCCGGGTACTGCGTGCACTCGGGCACCCCGGGCCCTACGGCGAGGTGGTGCCCGGGGTGTTCCGGGCGGCCTGCGGCCCGGATCGGGCGGGTCCTAGTGGAACTGCTCCTCCTCGGTGGAGCCGGAGAGCGCGGTGGTGGAGGACGCCGGGTTGACGGCGGTGGAGACGAGGTCGAAGTAGCCGGTGCCGACCTCGCGCTGGTGCTTGACGGCGGTGAACCCGTGGGCCTGGGCGGCGAACTCGCGCTCCTGGAGGTCGACGTAGGCGGTCATGCCGTGCTCCGCGTAGCCGCGGGCCAGGTCGAACATGCCGTGGTTGAGGGAGTGGAAGCCGGCCAGGGTGATGAACTGGAATCGGTAGCCCATCGCGCCGAGCTCGCGCTGGAACTTGGCGATCTGGTCGTCGTCCAGCGCGGCCTTCCAGTTGAAGGACGGCGAGCAGTTGTAGGCCAGCATCTGATCCGGGTACTGCGCGTGGATCGCCTCGGCGAACTCGCGGGCCTGGGCCAGGTCCGGGGTGCCGGTCTCCACCCAGATCAGGTCGGCGTACGGGGCGTACGCCAGACCGCGGGCGATCACCGGGGCCATGCCGTTCCGCACGTGGTAGAAGCCCTCGGCGGTGCGCTCACCCGTGCAGAACTCCGCGTCGCGCTCGTCGACGTCGCTGGTCAGCAGAGTGGCCGCGAGGGCATCGGTACGGGCGATGATCAGGGTCGGGGTGTCGGCGATGTCGGCCGCCAGCCGGGCCGCGTTGAGGGTGCGGACGTGCTGCGCGGTCGGCACGAGGACCTTGCCGCCCAGGTGGCCGCACTTCTTCTCGGAGGCGAGCTGGTCCTCGTAGTGGATGCCGGCCGCGCCCGCCGCGATCATCGCCTTCGTCAGCTCGAAGGCGTTCAGCGGGCCGCCGAAGCCGGCCTCGGCGTCCGCGACGATCGGCGCGAGCCAGTCCGTGGTGTCGGTGCCGCCCTCGGCGGTGGCGATCTGGTCGGCGCGCAGCAGCGCGTTGTTGATCCGGCGGACCACCTGGGGGACCGAGTTGACCGGGTAGAGGCTCTGGTCCGGGTAGGTGTGCCCGGCCTGGTTGGCGTCGGCGGCGACCTGCCAGCCGGAGAGGTAGATCGCCTGGAGGCCTGCCCGCACCTGCTGGACGGCCTGGCCGCCGGTGAGGGCGCCGAGGGCGTGGATGTAGTCCTGCTCGTGGAGCTGTCGCCACAGCCGCTCGGCGCCGCGCCGGGCCAGGGTGTGCTCCTCGCGGACGCTGCCCGAGAGCCGCACCACGTCCTCGGCCGTGTAGGTGCGCTCGATGCCCGCCCAGCGGGGGTCGTCGGCCCACCGCTGCCTCAGCTGCTCGGCCGCCGCCGTCGTGTTCGCCTCTGCCATGACCGTCACCGTTTCTGTCCGTCGCGTGTCTTGCCAATGCGCCGCCCGAGGGATCGAAAGCATTGGCACTCTGTGCCCAGCTGGGGATCGCGGCCGCCGAACCCGGCCTGGGGCCGAAGCGTGAGCAATGCTGCCGAGCCGCCGGGGCGGACTGCCCGGATCCCCGAAATCAGGGCGTGAGCCGGGCCGGTCAGTCCTTCCCGGCCACCGTGTCCGGCGGGCCGCTGCATCGACTCTGGCACCGACACCGAGTGCCATCAAGCAGGTACATCTGCCAAGCTTTGCGAATCTTCGGCGCCACAATTGCCAAGGTTGCGAAGGCCGTCGGGCAGACAGATCCCCGTATCCTGGCGTCGCGTGTCCGGCCCGGCGGCGAAGGAGTGCGGTGAGCAAGACGTACGCGGGAGCGCGGCTGCGGCGGCTGCGCGAGGAGCGCCGGATGACCCAGGCCGACCTGGCCCGGATGCTCGCCATCTCCCCCAGCTACCTCAACCAGATGGAGCACGACTCCAGGCCGCTCACCGTCCCGGTCCTGCTGCGGCTCACCGAGGCCTTCGGGGTGGATCCGGGCTTCTTCTCCGAGCGCGACACCAGCCGTCTGGTCGCCGATCTGCGCGAGGCGCTCGCGAACGAGGTGGCCCAGGCCCGCGTCTCCCCCTCGGACCTGGCCGAACTGGCCACCCGTATGCCCGCGGTCGCCTCGGTGCTGCTCGACCTCGGCCGGCGCAGCCGGCTGCTGGCCGAGCGCCTCGCCGACGCCGCCGACGGCCGGGACGTGGCGGCCGACAGCCCGCGCTCACCCCACGAGGAGATCCGCGAGTTCTTCTACCGCCGGCAGAACTACCTCCACGACACCGATCTCGCCGCCGAGGGTCTCGCCGCCGAGATCGGTATCCGCCCGGGGGACGTGGTCAGCGCCCTGGCCCGCCGGCTCTCCGAGCGGCACGGCGTCAGGACGGCCACGGATTCCGACCGGCTGCACCACTACGACCCCTCCTCCCGGGTACTGCACCTGTCGAACCGGCTGCGGCCGGGGCAGCAGGCGTTCCGGATGGCCACCCAGCTGGCGCTGATCGAGTACGGGGCCGAGCTCGACCGGCTGGCCGCCGAGGATTTCCCGCCCGGCTCTCCCGTCCACGCCCTCGCGAGGATCGGCATCGCCAACCACTTCGCGGGCGCGCTCATCCTCCCGTACCGCGCGTTCCACGCGGCCGCCGAGGAGTTCCGCTACGACATCGAGCGGCTCACCGACCACTTCGGGATCGGCTACGAGACCGTCTGCCACCGGCTCAGCACCCTGCAACGTCCCAGGCTGCGCGGTGTTCCCTTCTCCTTCGTCCGGGTGGACCGGGCCGGGAACATGTCCAAGCGGCAGTCGGCGACCGGGTTCCACTTCTCCCGCGCGGGCGGCACCTGTCCACTGTGGAACGTCTACGAGGCCTTCGCCGCGCCGGGCCGCATCCACGTCCAGGTGGCCGCCATGCCCGACGGGCAGCGGTACCTGTGGACCGCGCGCGCCGTCACCCGCCACCGCGGCGGATGGGGCGAGCCCGGCAAGACCTTCGCGATCGGGCTGGGCTGCGAGATCCGGCACGCATCGCGGCTCGTGTACGCCGACGGGCTCGACCTCGACAACACGGCGGCCGCGACGCCCATCGGCATGGGCTGCCGCCTGTGCGAACGACTCGACTGCCCGCAGCGGGCCGTTCCGCCGCTCGGCCGGGCGCTGGCCGTCGACGAGAACAGCAGCACCTTCATCCCGTACCCGGTGACCAGGAGCCGCGCCCCGGCACAGGACTGAGGGGACGTCAGGCGGCCACGGGGCCGGCGAAGGCGCGCGACGGCGGCTCTGGACTTACTAGGACGTCCAACTATATGTTCGTGGCACAAGGTCCGCGGTGCAGGGAAGCCGGTGAGAATCCGGCACGGTCCCGCCACTGTGACCGGGGAGTGTGCTGCCATCCACACGCCACTGACGAGGTCTGTCGGGAAGGCGGGCGGCGCGCGGGGATCCGGGAGTCAGGATACCGGCCGCGGAACGTTCCGTGTTTTCCACGAGGATGGAGCAGACACGCATGGCACCGGTTTGTACCCACGACCCTGGTGATCCGGCGGAGCGCACGCACGCCTTCGCGCGCTCGTAGTCCCACGGCCCTCCCAGCGGCGCACCCCATCGGGTGCCGTCCGCGGGTCCGCCGTGCCATCCCCGGATCCAACCTGACGAGAGCAGGCACCCATGGTCCGCGAACTCACCCATTTCATCGGCGGCAAGCACACCACCGGATCCTCCGGTCTCTTCACCGACGTCCACGACCCCAACACCGGCGCCGTCCAGGCCCGTGTCCCGCTCGCGGGGCGGGCCGACACCGAGGCCGCCATCGCCGACGCCGAAGAGGCGCAGGCCGACTGGGGGCAGTGGAACCCGCAGCGCCGCTCGCGCGTGCTCCTTCGGTTCCTCCAGCTGGTGGAGGGCGAACGGGACTCCCTCGCCCGGCTGTTGTCCTCCGAGCACGGAAAGACCGTCGCCGACTCCCACGGCGATCTGCAACGCGGCCTGGAGGTGGTGGAGTTCGCCGCCGGCGTCCCGCACCTGCTGAAGGGCGAGTTCACCGACAACGCGGGCAGCGGGATCGACGTGCACTCGCTGCGCTCGCCACTGGGCGTGGTCGCCGGGATCACCCCCTTCAACTTCCCCGCGATGATCCCCCTGTGGCAGGCCGCCCCCGCCCTGGCCTGTGGGAACGCCTTCATCCTGAAGCCGTCCGAACGGGACCCGTCCGTACCGCTGCGCCTGGCCGAGCTGTTCCTGGAAGCAGGTCTGCCGCCCGGTGTGCTGAATGTGGTCAACGGCGGCAAGGAGGCCGTCGACACCCTCCTCGAGGACCCGCGCGTCCAGGCTCTCGGCTTCGTCGGCTCCACCCCGATCGCCGCGCACATCTACGCCACCGCCGCCGCCCACGGCAAGCGCGCCCAGTGCTTCGGCGGCGCCAAGAACCACATGATCGTGATGCCCGACGCCGATCTCGACCAGGCCGTGGAGGCGCTCATCGGCGCCGGCTACGGCTCCGCGGGCGAGCGCTGCATGGCCATCGCCGTCGCCGTCCCCGTCGGCGAGGAGACCGCGGACGCGCTGGTGACGAAGCTGAAGCAGCGCATTGCCACCCTGCGCGTCGGCCGCTCCGACGACCCCGGGGCCGACTTCGGGCCGCTGGTCAGCCGGGACGCCCTCGACCGGGTGAACCGCTACGTCGGCATCGGTGCCACCGAGGGCGCCGAACTCGTCGTGGACGGACGCGGGTTCACCCTCCCCGGGCACGAGAGCGGCTACTTCGCCGGCGCCACCCTCTTCGACCGCGTGACCCCCCGGATGCGGATCTACCGCGAGGAGATCTTCGGCCCGGTGCTGTCCGTCGTACGGGCCGCCGACTACGAGGAGGCCCTGCGCCTGCCCACCGAGCACCCGTACGGCAACGGCGTCGCGATCTTCACCCGTGACGGCGACACGGCACGCGATTTCACCCGCCGGGTGGGCGCCGGCATGGTCGGCGTCAACGTGCCGATCCCCGTTCCCGTGGCCTACCACACCTTCGGCGGCTGGAAGCGGTCCGGCTTCGGCGATCTCAACCAGCACGGCCCCGACTCGATCCGCTTCTACACCCGTACCAAGACCGTCACCTCGCGCTGGCCCTCCGGGGCCAAGGAGAGCGCGAGCTTCACCATCCCGACGATGGGCTGAGCCCGTGACCCTCACGCTCACCCCCGATCAGCTCGCCCTCGCCGCGGTCACCCTCGACTTCGCCCAGGAGCAGCTCGGCCCGTACGCCGTCGCCTGGGACCAGGACAAGCACTTTCCGCTGGACGTGATCCGCAAGGCGGCGGACCTCGGGCTCGGCGGCGTCTACGTCCGCGAGGAGCACGGCGGGTCCGGGCTCAGCCGCAGCGACGGCGTCCTCGTCTTCGAGACCCTCGCCACCGGCTGTCCGTCCATCGCCGGGTACCTCTCCATCCACAACATGGTCGCCTGGATGATCGACCGGTACGGGGACGTGGCGCAGCGGGCCCGCTGGCTCCCCGATCTGTGCAGCGCCCGGTCCCTGGGCAGCTACTGCCTGACCGAGCCCGGCGCCGGATCCGACGCCGCCGCACTGCGCACCCGGGCCGAGCACACGGGTGACGGCTACGTACTGACCGGGGTCAAGCAGTTCATCTCCGGCGCGGGTGCCTCCGAGGTCTACATCGTCATGGCACGCACCGGCACGCAGGGCTCGGGCGGCATCTCCGCCTTCGTCGTCGAACGCGACGACCCCGGGGTCTCCTTCGGTCCGAACGAGCGAAAGATGGGCTGGAACGCCCAGCCCACCCGCCAGGTGATCCTCGACGGGGTCCGCGTCCCCGCCGACCGTCGGCTCGGCGCCGAGGGCGACGGCTTCCGCATCGCCATGAACGCTCTCAACGGCGGCCGGCTCGGCATCGCCGCCTGCTCGCTGGGCGGTGCGCAGAGCGCACTGGACCGCAGTCTGGCGTATCTGGCCGACCGGGAGGCCTTCGGGGCCCGGCTGCTGGACGCGCAGGCATTGCAGTTCCGCCTCGCGGACATGGCCACCGAGCTGGCCGCGGCCCGCGCCCTGGTCCGCCAGGCCGCCGACGCGCTGGACCGGGGCGACCCGCCGGCCCCGCAGCTGTGCGCGATGGCCAAGCGGTTCGCCACGGACACCGGCTACGCGGTCGCCGACCGGGCCCTCCAACTGCACGGCGGTTACGGCTATGTGAGCGAGTACGGCATCGAGAAGATCGTCCGCGACCTTCGGGTCCACCAGATCCTGGAAGGCACCAACGAGGTCATGCGCATCATCGTCGCCCGCGGGCTCACGGAGGCCCTGCGATGAACCACGAATCCCACGCTCACCACGAGCGCGAGCCCGGCCATGTCCTGCTGCGGACCGAGGGCCGCGCCGCGCACATCACCCTCAACCGCCCAGGCGCGCTCAACGCCCTGACCCACTCCATGGTGTTGCGCATCGACGAGGCGCTGTCGCTCTGGCAGCACGACCCGGACATCGCGACCGTCGTCATCGAGGGCGCCGGCGGTCGCGGCCTGTGCGCGGGCGGCGACATTCGCGCGATCCACGAGGACGCCCGCACCGGCGGCAGGGCGTCGGCGGACTTCTGGCGCGACGAGTACCGGCTGAACGCGCGCATCGCCCGCTACCCCAAGCCGTACGTGGCCCTCATGGACGGCATCGTCATGGGCGGCGGCGTCGGGATCTCCGCCCACGGCACCGTGCGGATCGTCACCGAACGCTCCCGCGTGGCGATGCCCGAGACGGGCATCGGCTTCGTCCCCGACGTCGGCGGCACCTACCTGCTGGCGCTGGCGCCCGGCGAGCTGGGCACGCACCTGGCCCTGACGGGTGCCCCGGCCGGTGCGGCGGACGCGCTGCTCGTCGGGCTCGCCGATCACTTCGTGCCCTCGGAGCTGCTGCCCGGGCTGTCCCGGGACCTTGCGCGGAGCTCCGTGCACGAGGTGCTGGAACGGTACGTCGGGCCCGCACCCGGCGGCGTACTCGACGGCGACCGCGCATGGATCGACCACTGCTACGCGGCGGACACGGTGGAGGACATCGTGGAGCGACTGCTGCGCAGCGGCGTCCCGGCGGCGAAGGAGGCCGCGGCCACCCTTGCGGCCAAGTCGCCCACGGCACTGAAGGTGACGTTGGCCGCCCTGCGGCGCGTCCGCGCACTCGGCCCGCTGGAAAGGGTGCTGGAGCAGGAGTACCGGATCTCCTGCGCGGCGCTGTCCTCGCCCGACCTGGTGGAGGGGATCCGGGCGCAGGTCATCGACAAGGACCGCAACCCGCGGTGGTCACCACCCTCGCTGGCGGAGGTGGGTCCGGCCGACGTGGAACGGTTCTTCGCACCGCTCGGCGAGCACGAACTGGCTCTGACGCATCCGGATTCGACTCAGGAGGTGCCCTGGTGAGCACTACCGTGGCGTTCGTAGGACTGGGCCGCATGGGTGGCCCGATGGCGGCCAACCTGGTGAAGGCCGGACATCGCGTCCTCGGCTTCGACCTGGTGCCGGAGCTGCTGGCCGGCGCGGCAGCGACGGGGGTGGAGCCGGCCTCCTCGGCCACCGCGGCGGCCACCGGGGCCGACGTGGTGATCACCATGCTGCCGGCGGGCAAGCACGTCCTGGCCCTGTACCGGGAGGGCGGGCTGCTGGCCGCCGCACGGCCCGGCACGCTCTTCGTCGACTGCTCCACCATCGACGTGGCCGACGCCCGTGCGGCTCACGAGGCGGCCGTGGCGGCCGGGCACCGGTCCCTCGACGCACCCGTCTCGGGCGGAGTGGTCGGTGCGCAGGCGGCGAGCCTCACCTTCATGGCGGGCGGCGCCGCCGCCGAGTTCGCCGCCGCGGAGCCGCTGCTCGGCGCGATGGGAAAGAAGGCCGTGCACTGCGGGGCGGCGGGCGCCGGGCAGGCCGCGAAGATCTGCAACAACATGATCCTCGCCGTCTCGATGATCGGGGTGAGCGAGGCCTTCGTCCTCGCCGAGAGCCTCGGCCTGGACCACCAGGCCCTCTACGACGTGGCGTCCACCGCCTCCGGCCAGTGCTGGGCCCTGACCGTCAACTGCCCCGTGCCCGGACCGGTTCCGGGCAGCCCCGCGAACCGTGACTACCTGCCCGGCTTCGCCGCACCGCTCATGGCCAAGGACCTCGCCCTGGCGGCGACCGCCCTGCGGGCCGGCGGGGTGGAGGCGCCCCTGGGCCTGAAGGCCGCCGAGCTGTACGAGGCCTTCGCCGCCGGCGAGGGCGCCGGCCTCGACTTCTCGGCGATCGTCCGCACCCTGCGACCCCGGAACGGAACACCCGCATGACGTACGAAACCATCCTGCTGGAGCGCAAGGGGCGGGTGGCCGTCCTGACCCTCAACCGCCCGGAGGCCCTCAACGCCCTGAACCTCACGGTCATGACCGAGGTGGTGGCCGCCGCAGAGGAGCTGGACCGGGACCCCGGGGTCGGGTGCATCGTCCTCACCGGCTCCGCGAAGGCCTTTGCGGCGGGGGCCGACATCAAGGAGATGCGGCCGCAGAGCTACATGGACATGTACCTCTCCGACTGGTTCACCGCCTGGGACCGGCTGGGCCAGGTACGCACGCCCACCCTCGCGGCGGTATCCGGCCACGCCCTGGGCGGCGGCTGCGAACTCGCCATGCTGTGCGACATTCTGCTGGCCGCCGACAGCGCGAGGTTCGGTCAGCCCGAGATCAGGCTCGGGGTGATCCCGGGCATCGGCGGCTCGCAGCGGCTCACCCGGGCCGTCGGCAAGGCCAAGGCGATGGAGCTGTGCCTGACGGGCCGCACCATGGACGCCGTCGAGGCCGAACGGGCCGGCCTGGTGTCACGGATCGTCCCGGCCGACGATCTGCTGACCGAGGCCCTCGCGGTCGCCGAGACCGTCGCCGGGATGTCCAAGCCGGTCGCGATGATGGCCAAGGAGGCCGTGAACCGGGCCTTCGAGACCACCCTCACCGAGGGCGTCCGCTTCGAACGCCGCCTGTTCCACGCTGTGTTCGCCACGGCCGACCAGAAGGAGGGCATGGCCGCCTTCGTGGACAAGCGCCCGCCCCGCTTCAGCCACGGCTGAGCCATGCACGAAGGACCGGGTACGGCGCGCCGGTGCGCGTCGTACCCGGTCCTTTCCATCTGCCCTCGGGCGGGCCCGCGTGCATGCGCCTAACGGCGGCTGCGCACGAGCAGATGGAGGAAGTACGGCGTACCGATCACGGCGGTCATCAGGCCGGCGCCGAGCTGGGCCGGTGCGATCACGGTGCGGCCCACCAGGTCCGCGGTGCAGACCAGGACGGCGCCGAGGAGCACCGCGACCGGGACCACCCGGGCGTGCTGCCGGCCCACGAGGGCCCGGGCCGCGTGCGGCGCCACGAGCCCCACGAAGCCGATCGTGCCGGCGGCGGCCACGGCGGTCGCGCTGAGCAGGACGCCGATGAGGAGGAAGCCGAAGCGTCCACGGCCCAGGCTCAGTCCGAGCAGCCTCGGGGTGTCCTCGTCGAGCGACACGAGGTCGAGTTCGGTGCGCCGGGCGACCGCGATGACCAGGCCCAGGGCCAGGACGATCGCGAGGGGCACCACGTCGGGCAGGGTCCTGCCGTAGGTGGAGCCGGAGAGCCAGGTGAGCGCCTTCGTCGCGTTGAACGGGTCGGTGAGGATGATGAGGAGGCTGACGAGGGCGGCCGACGCGGTGGCGACGCCGAACCCGACGAGGACGAGGCGGTTCTGCTGGAACCCGCCGCGCGCCGCCAGTCCGAAGACGATGACGGAGCTGAGGGCGGCGCCCGCGAACGCGGCGCCCGCCACGCTCCAGGATCCGGCCAGGGGCACCGTCGTCACGAGGAGGACGGCGCCCAGCGCCGCGCCGCCGGAGACGCCGAGGATGCCCGGTTCGGCGAGCGGGTTGCGGGTCACGGCCTGCACCAGGGTTCCGGCGAGGGCGAGCGCAGCTCCGGCGAGGAGGGCGGCGAGGATGCGCGGCACCCGGGTGTCGAGGACGAAGGTGATCGTCCGTCCGGCCCGTCCCTGGGCCCAGTTCAGCACGTCGCCGAGCAGCAGCTTGGTGTCGCCCAGCAGTACGGCGGCGAGGATCACGCCGACGAGGACGGCCACGAGGACGGCCGTGGTGGTGAGGAAGACGGCCCGGCTCCTGATGCGCAGCCGGTCGACTGCGGCGGCTCCGGCGGTGTCCTTGACCCGGATGGCCATGACGATCAGGAAGACGGCGCCGACGAGGCTGGTGACGACGCCGGTGGGCACCGCGACCGCCACGTCCGACCGTACGAAGGCGCGCAGCAGGACGTCGGATCCGAGAACCAGCGCCGCACCGGTGAGTCCCGCGACCGGCAGGCTCGCACGGCTCCTGGTGAACCCGCGGATGCGGCGGGCGAGCGGCCGTACGAGGGCGGGGGCGCACATGCCGACGAAGCCGACGGGTCCGGCGAGCGTGACGGCGGCCGTGGAGAGCAGGGCGGCGAGCACGACGGCGGTGACCCGGGTGGACCGGACGGGGACGCCGAGGCCGCGGGCGGCGTCGTCGCCGAGGGCCAGGGCGTCGACGCGGCGGGCGAGGAGCAGCAGGCCGACGAGGGCGATCAGGCCGATCGGCGCCATCTGCAGGATTCCGTCGAAGCCGTGCTGGGCGATGCTGCCCTGGTTCCACCGGAAGATGCCGTCGGTCTGCTGGGGGAACAGCAGGAGCAGGCCCTCGGTGATGGCGGAGAGGCCGAGGGTGAGGGCGCTGCCCGCGAGGACGAGCCGGACGGTACCGGCGCCGAGGCCGGACAGCCCGAGGACGACGGCCGCCGCGGCGAGGCCGCCGACGAAGGCGACGCCGGAGGAGGCCAGCAGCGGGAGGGAGACGCCGGAGACGGCGAGGAGGCCGAGGCCGAAGTAGGAGCCGGCGTTGACGGCGAGGGTGTCGGGCGAGGCGAGGACGTTGCGGCTGACCGCTTGGAGGGCGGCGCCCGCCATGCCGAGGACGGCGCCGACGAACAGTCCGGCGGCCATGCGCGGCAGCCGGGAGGCGATGACGACGGACGCGTCGCCCGCCTCGGCCCGGCCGGTGAGCGCCCGCCACACCTCGGGGGCGCCGACGGCTGCGGTGCCCTGGGTGATGTCGACGGCGGCGAGGCCCGTGACGATGAGGACCAGCACGGCCGTCACCGCGGCCGCGCCCGTCCGGGACGTGAGCGACGACGGACCGGCGGCGGCGGTTGTTGCGGTGACGGCCATGGTGTTACTTCGTCAGAGCGGCGACGACGGAGTCGATGTACTTGTTCATCGACTCGGTTCCGCCGAACATCCAGATGCCGTCGGGCAGGCGGTTCACGTTGCCCTTCTGCACGAACGGCAGGGAGGTCCACACCTTGTCCTGCGCGAGGACACCGGCGAACGGGTTGCTGTCCTTGTCGCCGTCGTTGCCGATGTAGGCGAACTCGACGTCACCGAGCTTGGTGAGGCCCTCGACGTCGCTGGTGGCCAGGCCGTAGGCCGGGTCGCCCTGAACGGTCCAGGCGTTCTTCAGACCGAGCTTCTCGTTGACCCCGCCGATGAGCGAACCGCTGGTGTACGGGCGGATCGAAACCTGGTTGGAGACGACGTAGCCGTCCGCGAAGGCGTACGGGGCGCCGGCCTTGCCCGCGTCGGCGAGCGCCTTCCTGCCCGCGTCCAGCTTCGTCTGGAAGGCCTGCTTGAGCTTGCCGGACTGCTCGGTCGTGCCGGTGGCCTGGGCGATGAGGTCCAGGTTCTTGGTCATCTGGCCGATCGGGTCGGCGGCGTCGCCGGGGCGCACCTCCAGGACCGGGGCGACCTTGCGCAGCTGCTCCAGGGCGGCCGGCGGCAGGTCGGAGGTGGCGATGACGAGGTCGGGCTTGAGCGAGGCGATGGTGTCCATGCTCGGCTCACCGCGGGTGCCGATGTCCTTGGGCTCGTTCTTGAGCGGGACGGCGGTGTTCCAGGTCTTGTAGCCCTTGACGTCGGCGACGCCGACCGGCTCGACACCCAGCGAGATCAGGCTCTCGACGACGTTCCACTCGGTGCCGACGACCTTCTTGGCGGGGCCGGCGAGCTCCACCTTCGCGCCCGAGGCGTCGGTGAGGACGAGGGGCTCGGCGGTCTTCTTCGCGTCGTCGGCGGCGGGCTCGGTGGTGCCGCAGGCGGTCAGCGTGAGGGCCGCGACGGTGGCGGCCGCCGCGGTGAGGAGGAGTCGTCTCATGAGGTGGTACTGAGCCTTTCGCTTCGCAAGTGGTGCCGGCCTATCGCGCGGGTGCGCAACTGTCCGGTGAGAGGGTCGGTTTCGACGTCGATGCGGATGCCGTAGGTGTCGGTCAGCCGCTCGGGCGTCAGTACGTCTTCGGGTGCGCCGTCGGCGATGATCCGTCCCCCGTGGAGCAGGACGATCCGGTCCGCGACGGCGGCGGCCTGGTCGAGGTCGTGCAGTACGGCGCCCACGGCGATCCCGTGGCCGTCCGCCAGATCGCGCATGAGGTCGAGGAGTTCGACCTGGTAGCGCAGGTCAAGGTAGGTCGTCGGCTCGTCGAGGAGGAGCACGCCGGTCTCCTGGGCAAGGCAGCCGGCCAGCCAGACGCGCTGGAGCTGTCCGCCGGACAGGTACTCGGCGCCGCGTTCGGCGAGGTCCTCCACGCCCGTGAGGGCGAGCGCGCGCTCCACCGCGGCCCTGCCGCCCGGGTCGTCCCGGCCCCAGCGTCCGCGGTAGGGGTACCGGCCGAATGCGACGAGGTCCCGTACCGTCAGGCCGCTCGGGGTGGGGCGTCCCTGTGTCAGGAGGGCGACGCGGCGCGAGAACTCACGGGGGCTCAGCGCGAAGCCGTCGGCGTCCCCGTCGATGACGAGGGTGCCGGCCCGGGGGCGCTGCAGCCTGGCGATCGTGCGCAGCACGGTGGACTTGCCGCTGCCGTTCGGCCCCACGAGGACGGTCACTTCGCCGGGCCGGAGCGTCATGGAGGCGTCGTGTACGACGTCGACTCCGTCGTACGCCACGGTGACGCCCTTGGCGGAGAGTTCATGACCGAGGGGACGTGTGTCCGCGGAGGTCTCTTCAGCTGCTTGCACGATGGTTAGGTTAGCCTACCCTCAGAACACTGCAAGCACTTTCGGCCGCTCGATCGCAAGGGCCGGAACCAGCCAAGGCCGCACATCCGGACAAACCCGTGCAGCCCGTATACCGTCGGCGCCGTCAGCGCATTGTTCGGGGAATGTACGGGTGGCGGCGCGCCCACCGGAACGGCGGGTTCACGCGGTTAGCATCGATGCTGCCCACCGTGTGAGAGGCAATTATGACGGAGTCCAGGGGCCTCGTGCTGATCGTCGAGGACGAGCGTCACATCTCTGACGTGCAGCGCCTCTACCTGGCGCGCGACGGCTTCGGCGTCCACGTCGAGGCGGACGGGGCCGCGGGTCTCGCGGCCGCGAGGCGCATGCACCCGGTGGCGATCATTCTGGACATCGGCCTGCCCGGCATGGACGGCATCGCCTTCTGCCGCGCCCTGCGCGACGCCGGCGACTGGACACCGGTCCTGCTGGTGACCGCGCGCGGCGAGGAGGCCGACCGGATCCTGGGCCTCGAACTCGGCGCGGACGACTACCTCACCAAACCGTTCTCGCCGCGCGAGCTGGTCGCCCGGGTCAGGACCGTCCTGCGGCGCGCGGCAGGCCCTCCCGGTCCGCCGCCCGGGAGCACCGGCCGGCTCCACCTGGACCCGGTCAGCCGCACGGTGCGCCGCGACGGCGAGCCGGTCGAGCTCACCGCCACCGAGTTCAACCTGCTCGCCCACCTCCTCCACCACGTGGGCCAGGTCTTCACCCGCGAGCAACTGCTCGCCCAGGTGTGGGGATACCCCGGCTACCGCGACACCCGCATGGTCGACGTCTTCGTCTCGCAGCTGCGCGCCAAGCTCGGCGACGCCAGCCCGATCCGTACGGTCCGCGGCGTCGGGTACAGCGCGACGGCCCCCGGCCCGTGAGCCGAACCCGCCGCCCCGGCTCCCTGGCGCGCAAGATCGTGGTGCTGACCACCGTGGTGGCGGCGCTCGCCGTGGCCCTGACCGGTCTGATCGCCTGGCAGACCGCCGCACACGGAGCGGAGCAGCGCGAACGCGACCGGCTGACGCGTCAGGCCCGGGTCCTCAGCCGGCTGCCCGCCCTGTCCGAGGCGCTCTTCACCGGCGCCCAGGCCCTGGCGGGGCCGAACGGCGTGCAGATCGCGGTCGTCTCGCCCGACGGCGCCGTGAGCGGTACCGCCAGCCCGGCCCTCGACCGGGTCTCCAAGTCGGCTCTGCTGGCGGGGGATCCGGTCTCCACCACCGGCATCCTGGGCGGCCAGGACGTACTACTGGTGGGGCAGCCCGGTGTACGGGGCGGCGCGGTCGTACTGACCGAGCCGTACAACGTGGTCACCGAGGACACGAACCGGATCCGCCGCAACGTGATCGTGCCGCTGGTCTTCGGCATGCTCGGAGCGGCCCTCGCCGGCGCGCTGCTGGCCCGCCGGATCGCTCGTCCGCTCGTGACGGCCGCACAGATCGCGCACCGGCTCGCCGACGGCGAACGCGGCGTACCGGCCCCGGTCGACGGCCCCCGGGAGACTGCCGACATCGGGCGCGCCCTCAACGTCCTGGACGGGGCGCTGGCCCACAGCGAGAACCGGCAGCGGGAGTTCCTGCTCTCCGTCTCCCACGACCTGCGCACCCCGCTGACCGCTCTCCAGGGCTACGCCGAGGCTCTGGCCGACGGCCTGATCGAGCCGGACCGGGTGCCCGAGGTCGGCGGCATCCTGGCCGACGAGACCCGGCGCCTGGACCGGTTCCTGGAAGACCTGCTGGACCTGGCCCGGCTGGAGGCCGACGACTTCCGCCTGGCCGTGGCCCCGGCCGACCTGCGCGCGGTCGTCTCCGAGGCCGCCGCGTTCTGGACCGGGCTGTGCGCACGCCACGGCGTCGACCTCCGGCTGGAGCGGCCCGAGGCGCCCGTCGTCGTCGCGACGGACGCCTTCCGGGTCCGGCAGCTGATCGACGGCCTGGTCCGCAACGCCCTGCGGGTCACCCCCGAGGGCGCACCACTGGTCCTCGCCGTCCGCGCCGCCGCCACGGGCGGTGGGGCCGAACTGCAGGTCCGTGACGGCGGGCCCGGCCTCACCGACGACGACGTGCGCATCGCCTTCGCCCACGGCGCCCTCCACGAGCGCTACCGGGGCACCCGCCCGGTCGGCAGCGGCCTCGGCCTGGCCATCGCCCACCGCCTGACCGGCCGGCTCGGCGCGGCCATCCGCGTCGAGGGGCACGGTCCGGAGGGCGGCGCCTGCTTCACCGTCACCCTCCCGTCGGCACCGGCCCCCGGCTGAGGAATCACGGATCCGCCCGCCCCCGCCCCCGCCCCCGCCGCCTCGCCGGGCACGGGGAGCGCGCCCGTAAGCCCGCGCGCCCGTAAGCCCGGGTGCCCGTAAGCCCGCGTGCCCGTAAGCCCGTACATTCCCCGAACAATGCGCCCACGGCTCCCTTACACACACCGCGCACAGTGACCCCCATGAACACTGAATCGGCCCAGGGGCCGGGGTTGCTCCACCGGAGCGGGCGCTGGTGCGCCCGGCACGCCTGGCGGGTCGTCGCCCTGTGGGTGCTGGCACTGATGGGCCTGGGGCTGGCCAACCACACATGGGGCGGCTCCTTCGCGGACAGCTTCTCCCTGCCCGGAACCAGCACCCAGACCGGCGCCGACCTGCTGGCGGCCCACACCACCGGATCCGGCGGCACGGCCTCCGCCGTCGTGCTCACCACGGACGAAGGACCGGTCACCGGTCGCCGGGCGGCGATCGACTCGGCCGTCGCCGACCTGCGCCGGCTGCCGGACGTCCTGTCGGTCACCGATCCGTTCACCACGCCCGGGGCGGTCTCCGCGGACGGCGGGAGCGCCCAGGTGACCGTCCGCTTCGACGGCAACCCGGCGAGCTTCGACCCCTCCTACCTCACCGGGGTCGACACCGCCGTCGAGCCGCTGCGCGCCGCCGACGTCACCGTCGAGTACGGGTCCCCGCTCGGGGAGCTGGCCACGCCCAAGTCCGCCGACCGTGCCTCGGAGGCCATCGGCCTGGCCGTCGCCGTGCTCGTGCTGCTGATCGGCTTCGGCAGCATCGCCGCCACCGGGCTGCCGCTGCTGACGGCCGTGATCGGCCTGGCCGTCAGCCTGGCCGGTCTCGGCCTGCTCGCCGGGCAGTTCGGCTTCGCCCAGGCGGCCCCGACCCTGGCCGCGATGATGGGCCTCGGAGTCGGCATCGACTACGCGCTCTTCCTGGCCACCCGCTACCGGGCCCTGCTGCACGCCGGAACGGAAACCCTCGAGGCGGTCGGGCGTACGGTCGCCACCAGCGGCCGGGCCGTACTGGTCGCCGCCGCCACGGTGGCCATGGCCCTGGGTGGCCTCTGCGCCTCCGGCGTGGGGTTCATCGGCGCCCTCGGCTTCGCCGCCGGACTCAGTGTCGTCGTGGCCGCCGCCGCGTCCGTGACGCTGACTCCCGCCCTGCTGGGCCTGCTCGGCCGCCGGATCGACCGCTTCCACGTGCGCAGGCCGGTCGCCGAACCCACCGGTGAATCGGACGTCTGGCACCGCTGGGCGCTCCGGGTCAGCCGGCGGCCCTGGCTCTTCCTGGTCAGCGGCCTGCTCGTCCTCGGCGTCCTGGCCGTCCCGGTCGCCTCCCTGCAGCTCGGCCACGTCGATGCCGGAGCCCAGTCCACCAGCAGGACCGACCGCCGCGCCTACGACCTGATCACCGAGGGCTTCGGCCCCGGCGCCAACGGCCCGCTGACCGTCGTCACCCATCTCGACAGCCGTCACATCGCGAGCGAGGGCCTGCGCAAGGACCTCGCCGCCGCCCTGCAGCGGGACCTGGCCGCCGTACCGGGCGTCGCCTCCGTCACTCCCCCGGTCGCGAGCCCCGATCACGCCCTGCTCATCACCACCGTCGTGCCCACCACCGGGCCGCAGGACCGGGCCACCGCCGACCTGATCCACACCCTGCGGGACGAGACGGTGCCGCAGGCGCTGTCGGGCACCGGAGCCACCGGCTACCTCACCGGCACGACGGCCGCCGCCCAGACCTTCACCGACACGCTCACCGCCAAACTGCCCCTGATCATCGCGGTGGTCGTCGCGGCCGCCTTCCTGCTGCTGCTCGCCGTGTTCCGCAGCCCGCTGGTGGCGCTCAAGGCCGCCGTGCTCAACCTCTTCTCCATCGCCGCTGCCTACGGAGTGGTCGTCGCCGTCTTCCAATGGGGCTGGGGCAGCTCGCTGTTCGGCCTCGGCGAGAAGGTGCCCGTCGAGTCCTACGTACCGATGATGATGTTCGCGATCGTCTTCGGGCTCTCCATGGACTACGAGGTCTTCCTGCTGTCCCGGATCCGCGAGACGTGGCTGCAGCACGGGGACAACCACCTGGCCGTCGCCACCGGCATCGCCGCCACCGCCCGCGTGATCACCTGTGCGGCGCTGATCATGACCAGTGTCTTCCTGGCCTTCCTGCTCTCCACCAACGTCGCCGTCAAAATGCTCGCGCTGGGCCTGGGGGTGAGCGTCATCATCGACGCCACCGTGGTCCGCCTGCTCCTTGTACCCGCGTCCATGTACCTCTTCGGGCGCGCCAACTGGTGGCTCCCCGGCTGGCTGGACCGGCTCCTTCCGCACCTCGACCCGGAGGGGCCCGCCGCCGGGTCGGAGGTCCTTCCCCCGCCCTCACCCGAAGCCGGACCCGCACGGGCACCCGCACCGGGACACGAAGCCGCATCCGAACCCGAACCCACGCCCGCACTCGATGTCGCACCCGCCCGAGGAGACCGGCGATGAAGCGCGCCCTGACGAAGACCGGGACCTGGGCAGCGCTGCGCCGCCACCTCGTCCTCACGGTCACGGCCACCGTGGTCCTGCTGGCCGTCGTCGCCACCGGCGCGGCCGAGTACACGGTCCGCGGCCTGATCCAGAGCCGTGTCGCGAAGGCGGCGCCCGGCCTCGGCGACGACGTGGCGGTCGGCGTCACCGACGGCTGGGCCCTGTGGGGCCTCGCGCACGAGAACATCCCCCGGCTCGACATCAGCAGCGACGACGCCCGGGTCGGGCGGCTCTCCCAAGTCCGCGTCCGGGCACGGCTGGACGACGTCCGTCTCGGTGGGGCGACCACCGTCGGCAGCTCGCACGTGGACGTGACGGTCTCGACGCAGTCCCTCGCCGCCGCGATCCGCGACGCCGTACCGTCCGTGGCCGTCGCGGCGGTGACCACCGATCCGGCGAAGGGGACCGTACTCGCGGACGTCGGCCCGGGCGGAGTCGGGCGGCTGACGCTGCGTCCCGTACTCGCCGACGGCAAGGTCACCCTCGCCGTCGACGGGCTCACCCTGTTCGGCCGCTCCGTGTCCACCGACCGGCTGGGGATCGGGGCCAATGGCTTCGGGCCAGGAGCGGGTGCGCCGACGGACTATCCCCTCGGACTCGCGGCCACCTCCGCGGAGGTCCGGCCGGACGGCCTGCACGTCGCCCTGACGGGCGGGCCCAGCGCCCTCACCGACAGCTGACACCGACCCCGGTCGACCGCATTCGCCCGGAACGTTCCGAACCCGCCCGGTGGCCGGAAAACAGTGCATGACCTGGGCGTCGGCGAGAGCGCACTCACCGCTGCGGGGGCCGGCGGGTACGGTTCCGGCATGGACGTTTCCGCAATGAGTCCGACCGGCGACGACGACATCACCCCGGCGGTGGTGATCAAGGACGTCGCGCGCGGGCAGCTGGTCAAACTCGGGGCGGCAGGCCTGTCCCCGGACACCGTGGCGCGCGACAGCGGCCTCCCCGTCGCCGATGTCGAAGCCGTCTTCCCGCACCGCGACGATCTGTTGACCGCCCTGGTCATCGACGCCTACGACGCCTCCGGCGAGGCGATGGAACAAGCCGACGGCGCGGCGCGGGAGGCCGGTGCGTCCGGGGGCGCACGGCTCCTCGCGGTCACCCGCGCGCTGCGGCGGTGGTCGTTCGAGAACCCCGCCGAATTCACCCTGATCTACGGTTCGCCCGTGCCGGGCTACCACGCCCCGCAGGACACGGTCCCCTCCGCCTCGCGGACCCCCGCGGTCCTCGCCGGCATCGTCCGCTCCGCGCTGGAGGCCGGTGAACTCACCCCGCCCCGGCGGTCGGTGCCCGGCCCGCCGCTGCTCCTGCCGGAGGCCGTGCAGCTCTTCGGCGGCGCGCCCGAGGCTCCGTTCTCGGACATCATCGAGCGCGGCATCGTCCTGTGGAGCAATCTGATCGGCCTCCTGGTGTTCCAGGTCTTCAGCCGTACCCACGACAGTGTCCGCGACGAGGCGGCCTTCTTCGACTACGCCATCGCCGTGGCGGCCGAGAGCATCGGCCTCGTGGTCCCCCTGCCCGAGACGACCGACTGACCCTTCCGCCGCACGTGCGGCTGCTGCAGAAATCCGGGACGTGAACACCACCAGAACCCTGTGCTTCGTCATAGCCGCGCTCTCGTCGTACGCGGCGCTCGTCTACCGGCTGTGCCAGGCGCGGCGCAGCTGGAGGGACGGCGCGTACCGCACGCTGATCGCCACCCTGCTGCTCCAGTGCCTCACCTTCACCATGGGGGCCCTGGCCATGGGGGGCGCCCCCCTGCTGGGAGTCGGCAATCTGGCCATCCTCCTCATGCACCTGTCGGCGGTCGCCTTCTGCGTCAGCGCGCAGATCATCCTGCTGCGCTGGGCCGCCGCGGACGAGGAGTCGGTACGCAGGACCCGCTACTGGCTGGTCACCGGCATCGTCCTCGACGTGCTGCTGACGGCCCTCTTCTTCCTCGCCGACGGCACCGGCCGGCCGGCATCGGACTTCGACGGCACGAGCGAGCCGCTGCTCCTCACCTATCTGCTGGCGTTCATCGTCTCCCAGGCGATTCCTTGCGTCACCATCTACCTCCAGTGCGGCCCGTACGCCCGGATGACGGACAACGCCTCGCTGCGCCAGGCCCTGCGGCTGCTCTCGGTCACCGCGGTGGTCCTGTTCCTCTACTGCGCGGCCAGGACGGTCAACATCCTCACGGCGGCGAGCGGGGTCGACATCGGCGCCTGGAAGGTGGCCGCCTCGGTCTTCAGCGCCGCGGGCATCGTGATGCTCTCGCTCAGCCTGACCAACTCCTCCTGGGGGCCGTCGGCGACCCGGCTCCTGGACTGGTCCCGCACCTACCGCTCGTACCGGGCTCTCTACCCGCTCTGGCGCGACCTCTACGAGTCATCCCCGGACATCGCCCTGGAACCGCCCGGTGCCTCGGTCTCCGACCTCGACTACCGGCTGCACCGCCGGGTCGTCGAAATACGCGACGGCTGGCGGGACTTGCGTCCGTACATCGACCGCAGCACCCACGGGGGTCGCGATCCGGACAAGGAGGGGAGCGCGGAGTCCCGGCAGGCTTTCGCCGAAGCGGCACGGATCAAGCGGGCCTTGCAGGCAAAACTGACCGACACGGTGCCCCAGTACAACAAGGATGCCGGTGATTTCGACGACCGCGATACGAACAACTTCGCGGCAGAGCTCGCATGGCTCACCAAAGTGGCAGCCGCCTACAGTAAGCTCGGCAAGGCGAGTTGAGAACTCCCGCCCGGTTTGCATCCCCCGTCAAACCGGGCGGGTTTCCCGTTTCCCCCGCTGTTCGGGCGGCCGGACGGGTGGCTCCCGCCCGGACTGGCCCGGCCCATCCCCCGAGGGTCGGGCCAGTTCGATGTCACCGACGACCAACTTGGCATCCCCCGTGAGCCAAGTTAGCTGTCAGCTATCGACCGGTCCCCAACGTTGGCCGAGTCAGGCGCAATTGTCAACTGACCGCTAATCTGTGAGACTTGCGCTTAGCTGAGGGCTATACCGAGGAGGCGACGGAGGAAGGTTCACCATGACCGGGACTGAGAACGACGGCGAGAGCGGCTCCGGGACCGGCAGTGCCGAACGTCCCCTGCTCGCGGTGCGCCTCGACGACCTGTTCAGGACGGTCCGCCCCAAGGGCAGGCACTGGACCAATGCCGAGGTCGCGGACGAGCTCAAGCGGGTCAGCCCCGACCTCAAGGTCGGGGGCGTGTACCTGTCGCAGCTGCGCACGGGGAAGCGCTCCAACCCGTCGCCCGACCTCCTGTCCGCCCTGGCCCGCTTCTTCGGCGTCTCGGTGGCCTACTTCTTCGACGACAAGGTCGCCGAGTCCGTGCTCGGTGAGCTCGCCGCCATCGAGGCGTTGCGGCAGTCCGGGGTCCGCGCCGTGGCGATGCGGGCGGCCGGGATGAAGAAGGAGAACCTCCAGGCCATCACGGCCATCATGGACCAGTACCGGCAGATGCAGGGCCTGCCGCCCGTCGCCGACCCCTCCGAGCCGGGATGAGGGGCGCCCGCAAGGAACGGTCGGCCGACCAGGACCGCCGCAGCCGGCTCAAGAAGCTCCGGAAGGCCGGCGCGCAGCGGATCGCCGAGCTCGGCCTGCCGAAGGTGGCCGATGTGGCCGAGCTCTGCCGCCACCTCGGTGAGGTGCGCGACCGGCCGATCACGCTGGTCCCGATGCAGATGCCCTCGTCGCATCCGTGCGGCATGTGGGTCGCCGCACGCGACGAGGACCTCATCTTCTACGACGCCAACACCACCGGCGCGCATCAGGAGCACATCATCTTGCACGAGCTGGGCCACATCATCTGCTGCCATCGAGGCGCGGGCGGGCTGGACGAGGCGGCCGCCCGCCTCCTCTTCCCCAACCTCGACCCCCAACTCGTACGCGACATGCTCCTGCGCGCCACCTACGACGACGTCCAGGAGCAGGAGGCGGAGATCATCGCCTACCTCCTCTCCCAGCGGATGGACGACGCCGGGAAGCGGCACGACCCGGAGCCGGCCGCGGAACCGGGCACGGACGGCAATCCCGCCAGGAGCGCGACGCTCAGCCGCATCGAACGCACGCTGATCTGACGCGGCGATCTGACGTGGTGATCTGACGTGGCTCCCTCATCGCCCGGTGGCCGCCACCTCCTCGGCCAGGATCGACACGGCGCGCCGGATGTCGTCCGCGCGGTGTTCGGCGGTGATGAAGAACCGCAGCCTCGACAGCCCCTCCGCGACGGCGGGGTGGAAGATCGGGTCGGCGACGACGCCCCGGGCGAACAGTGCGTCGGCGACGCGCAGGGTCCGCTCCGAGTCGCCGAAGATGCACGGAACGATCGGGGTGTCGGCGCTGGTGCCCGTCGCCAGACCGGCCGAGGCGGCCAGTTCGAGGAAGAGCCCGGAGTTGCGCCGGAGCGCGCGCACCCGCTCCGGCTCCGCGATGAGCAGCTCGGTGGCGGCCAGTGCCGCGGCCGCGTTGGGCGGGGTCAGGCCGACGCTGTAGACGAAGCCGGGGAGCGTGTGGCGCAGCCAGCGCACCATCCGTGCCGAGCCGCCGAGGTAACCGCCGCAGCTGGCGAAGGCCTTGGAGAGGGTGCCCATCCACAGGTCCACCTCGGATCGGTCGACGCCGTGGAACTCGCCCACTCCGCGCCCGCGTTCGCCCACGGTGCCGATGCTGTGGGCCTCGTCGACCATCAGCAGGGCCCCGTAGCGCTTCTTCAGCTCGATCACGGCGGGCAGGTCGACGAGGTCGCCGTCCATGCTGTAGGCGCCCTCGACCGCGATCAGCACGCGCCGGAAGCGGGACCTGTTGA
Organism: Streptomyces sp. NBC_01232; assembly: GCF_035989885.1. Classification (GTDB taxonomy): domain Bacteria; phylum Actinomycetota; class Actinomycetes; order Streptomycetales; family Streptomycetaceae; genus Streptomyces. Next base: position 7,913,293 of record NZ_CP108518.1, on the reverse strand, counting down.
GCCGCAGCATGTGCTCCAGCTGGCCGATGTCGTTGTGGGCGAAGGGACGTCGGGCCGCCCCGGACAGCGCGCAGCCCTGGAGGATGCTGTCGTGGGCGAGCGCGTCGTGCACCACGAGGTCTTCCGCGCCGACGAGGTGTCCGATCGCGGTGACGTTGGTGGCATGGCCGCTCACGAGCGTCAGGCAGTCGCCGACGCCGAGGAAGTCCGCCAGCGCCCGCTCCAGCCGTACGGTCAGGTCCCGTTCGCCGGAGAGCACGCGGCTCGCCGAGACCGAGGTGCCGTACCGCTCCACCGCTCGGTGCACGGCTTCGTTGACCGCCGGATGACCGGACAGCCCGAGGTAGTTGTAGCTGCCGAAGGACAGGAAGGCGCGGCCCGCGATGACGGTCGTGTCGCGGACGTTGCCCTCGTGGACCCGGAAGTACGGGTTGTCCGCGCCGCTGTCGGTGATCCAGCCGAGGCGTCGTTCCAGCTCGCCGACCTCCGGGAACTCGTCGATGTCGGCCGTGCCGGCGCTCCATTCGGCGGGCCCCGGTCCGGTCGCCGCTCCGGCGGGGGCCGCCGCGCTCCGCGTCCGGTCCGGATCGACGAGTTCGACCAGCCGGCCGACCGTGAGTTCGCGGGAGAACAGCTCCTCGGCCCGGAAACCCGGTATGCGCCTGCCGATGTTGACTTCGAGCTCCTGCAGCATCAGGGAGTCGAAGCCGAGGTCGGCCACCAGCAGCAGGTCCTCGCCAAGCTCGGAGAGCGGGAAGACGCCGGCCCGGGAGACCTCTTCGAGCACGACGGAAGCGGCGGAGGCGGAGGAGACGGCCGCTGCGCCGGACGCTCCGTCCGACCGGCTCACGGCCGGTGCGACGGGCTCCGTGACGACCGGATGCGGCACGTCCCGCGCCGATTCGTCCACGACCCAGTGACGGCGCGGGGCGAGTGGGCTCGGCGGCAGGGTGCACGGGGGTGTCCGCACCCCCGTGGGCCGGGGCGCCGGGCCGGTGGCGTTGTGCTCCGCGCGGCCCTCCGCGCGGCCCTCCGCGCGGCCCTCGCTACGGCCCGCCTCGGTCAGCCGGGCGACGGCGTCGGCCGTGTCCCGCACCACCACGCGGAGGTGTTCCGTGAGGGGCGTACGGCGCGCGAGCGTGTCCGCGACCGCGGCCAGCGGGGGCCGGTCTGCTGCGATGGTCTCGGCGAGCTCCCGGGCGTGGCGGGCCAGCCCTTCCCGGTCGCGCGCGCTGAGGAACAGTACGTGCGGCGCGCCGTCGGCTGCGACGGGTGCTGCCGGGGCCGCGGTGCACTGCTCCACCACCAGGTGGACACCTGTGCCTCCGAAGCCGAAGGCGCTCACCCCCGCCCGGCGCGGACCGGCGCGGTCCGGCCACGGGGTCGGGGCCGTCGGTACGGTCAGCCGCGCGGCGACGAGCCCGGAGCGATCGGCGAGGTCGCAGTCCGGCTGCGGGGGTATCACGCCCCGTTGCACGGACAGGACCGATTTGATGAGCCCGGCGATCCCCGCGGAGTTCAGCGAGTGCCCGACCACGGCCTTCACGGCTCCGAGGTAGGCGGGTTCGGCTCCCTCACCGCGCAGTTCGCGCAGGACGGCGAGTTCGACGGGGTCGCCGACCGTGGTCCCGGTGCCGTGCGCCTCCAGGTAGCCCACCGCGTCCGGAGCCAGGCCCGCGTCCCGGTAGGCCCGGCGCAGCGTGCGCAGCTGCCCGGCCGCCTGCGGGTGCATGCCGCCCTGCACGGTCCCGTCGTTGGCCGTTCCCACACCGCGGATCACCGCGTAGACCCGGTCACCGGCCGCCAGGGCGTCGGTGAGGGGCCGCAGCACCAGTACCCCCGCCCCCTCGCCCAGGACGAAGCCGTCGGCCCCGGCGCCGAAGGGCAGGCACCGTCCGCTGCGCGAGATGGCGCCGATCCGGCACAGCCCGACCAGCAGGTCGGGGGTGAGTACCAGTTGGGCGCCGCCCGCGAGGGCGATGCGGGAGCGGCCCGCGCGCAGTGCGTGCACCGCGTTGGCGACGGCCATGAGTCCGCCCGAGCACGCCGAGTCCAGGGCGTAGCTCTCGCCGTGCAGGTCGAAGACGGAACTTATCGTGTTCGGGCCCATGTTGAGCAGGAGCCCGGCCACGGAGGTGCCGCTCAGCCCGTCCACCGCGCGGACCGAATCCGGCAGGCGGGGGTGGGCGATGCGCGCCCCGAACTCGCCACCGGCCAGCTGGCGCATCCGGACCTGCAGGGTGCTGAGCTCTCGGTAGCCGCCCTCGGTGAGAGCGGTGATCACGGAGGTCTCCTCGCGGTCGAAGCCGTCGGCTTCCCACCCCGCGTCCTGGATCGCCTCGCGGGCGAGGTCGATCAGCAGCCGGGCCTGCGGGTCCATCGCCCGGGCCCGGCGCGGCGGGATGCCGTAGTGGGCCGCGTCGAAGTGGCCCACGTCCGGCAGCAGCGCCATGGTGTCCGTGTACGCCGACGAGGTGTCACGTAAGTTGTCGCTGAGGAAGGCCGCGGAACGCCAGCGCGCGTCCGGGATCGCCCCGAACTGTGGCTGCGGGTCCGTCAGGAGCCGCCAGTACTGGTTCACATTGCGCGCTCCCGGGAACCGGCACGCCATCCCCACGACGGCGATGTCCTCCCGCCGCGGGCCCCTCGGGTCCTCTATGTGGTCCATGCCCGTCCCGTCACGCACGTCATCCGCCGGTCGCCAGTCGCTCCCGCCACCAGTCCACCGTCGCCTCGACCTGCTCGTCGACGGGCGTGGCCGCCGCCGTGAACGCCTTCTCGTAGGCGCTCGAGTCCACGATGAACGGGCGGTCGAACTGGTAGCGGACTTCCTTCAGTTCACGCAGCAGCGGGGAGACGAGCGACGCCACGCCGACCACGGCGGACGGGAGCCTGCGCACGGCGACCGGCCCCGTTCCCGCTCGGGCCGCGAGGCGGTCGACCATCTCTCCTACGGACAGAGCCGGTTGGGTCGGCACGTGCCAGGCCCGCCCCCACGCCCGCTCCTCCCCCGCGACCTCGGCCAGTGTCCTGGCCACGTCGGGGAGGTACGTCCAGCTGTGCGGGGCGTTCGGGTCCCCCAGCGTGGTGACCGGCTTGCCGCGCAGCAGCGGCGGCACGACCCGTCCGGCGAGGTGGCCGCCATCGGTGACGCCGGGTCCGAAGAAGTCCGACGCGCGCACCTCGACCGCTCTGATCCGGCCCTGCTCGTGCAGTGACCGGGCCTGCTCCCAGACCGCGGCGCGCACCCGCCCCTTGGGGCCGGTCGCCGCGAGCGGCAGCTCCTCGGTGAGGGGACCGTCCACCGGGCCGTAGCCGTAGAGGTTGCCCAGCATGACCAGTACGGCCCCGGTCGCCTCGGCCGCGGCGCACAGCGACGAGGCCAGCGGCGGCCATTGGCCCACCCACTGGTGGTAGGGCGGCGCCGCACAGCTGTGGAGGGCGGCCGCGCCCCGCGCCAGGTCGGTCAGCCGCCCGGAGTCGGTCGCGTCCAGCGCTACGTGCTCGATTCCCGGTTCCGGGCTTCGCCCCGATCTGGTGACGACCCTTACGGTATGGCCCTGTTCGGCGAGAATCCGGGCAGTGGCTGCGCCGGCCGGTCCAAAACCTATGACGACATGAAAGCTCACGTGCGCACACTAGCGCGAGCGCCCGGCGCCCCCGGCCGGGTAGATCGCGTACCGGCCAGCGCGCCGACGCGAACCGCCGGACACTGGGCACATGGGCAGCAACCCCGCCGAGGGCCCCGCGAACGGGCCCGCCGTCTCCCGGGAGGACTTCGACGCGCTGTTCGAGACGGTCCGTACGTGGGGCCGGTGGGCGGCGGCCGATCGCGGCGCCTGGAACCGGGTGACGGCGGAGCACGTGCGCAGGGCCACCGCCACGGCCCGCTCCGGCACGGTCGTCCCGCTGGGCAGGCCCTGGGACACCCGCCCCGGGCCTGACAACACGAAGCCCGCCCTGCACCACATGTCGGAGCTGGGGGACGTGGAGCCACCGGAGCCGTCGGTCTACAAGGACTTCCTCGCCGTGGACTACCACGGCAAGGGGGTGAGCCACCTCGACGCGCTGTCACACGTCGCCTACCGGGGGCGACTGTACGGCGGCCGCGCGGCGCGCGACGAGGTCGATGCCGCGGGAGCCCGCTTCGGCTCCGTTTCGGCACTCGGCCCGCTGGTCACGCGGGGCGTCCTGATCGACCTGCCCGCCGCCCTCGGGATCGAATGGCTGGAACCGGGGCGTGCGGTGCACGCGCGGGACCTCGTCGCCGCGGAACGGGCACTCGGCGTGACCGTCGGCGACGGCGATGCGGTGCTGCTGCGCTCGGGAGCCTTGCGCAGGCGCCGGGAACTCGGCCCCTGGAACCCCGACGTGGCGAGCGCGGGCTGGCACGTGGACGCCGTGCCCCTGCTCGCCGAGCGCGCCGTCGCACTGCTCGGCGCCGACGGGGACAGCGACGTACGGCCCTCCCCGGTCGAGGGGCTGCACTCCCCCGTCCACGCGCTGGCGGTCGCGGCGATGGGCGTACCGCTGCTGGACAACCTCGACCTGGAACCGCTGGCCGCCGCTTGCGCCGAAGCGGGACGGTACGCGTTCATGCTCGTCGTGACGCCGCTGAACGTGCCCGGCGGGACGGGTTCGCCCGTCAATCCGGTCGCGATCCTGTGAAGGCGGCACTGTTCCCTTCGCTCCCCTGCTCATTGCCGAAACGTGAGGAATATACTCAAATCTGGCGATCGAGGGTGCTCCGGTGAGGGGAAGTGATGCACATGGGGGTCGTCGGGGACCGCATCGGCCCCGTGCGTTTTCGTGACCGGTTCCTGCAGGGCGAGTCCGTCGAGGGGAGCGTGAGAAGTCCGATCCTGAGCTCGTGGCAGCGCAGCCGTCTGCTGGGGCTGTCGCCGGACCAGCTGGATCTCCCCTTCAAGCAGGACATCGACCCGGACGGTCCCCTGCTGCGGGCGGCCGAGCCCGTGCTCGACCGGCTCCAGTCGATCTTCGCGGGCAGCCGGACCAACATCAGTCTCGCCGACGGTCACGGCATGGTGCTCGCCCGCCGTTTCGGCGAGAAGTCCATGCTCAGGCAGCTCCCCCCGATCCAGATCGTTCCCGGGTTCGTCTTCGCCGAGCAGGTCGCCGGCACGAACGGCATCGGGCTCACCCTCGCGGAGCGGCGACTGTGCCAGGTCTACGGCGCCGAGCACTTCGCCGAGCGGTCCCAGTCGAGCGCCTGCACCGCCATCCCCCTGCGCGACCAGCTCAGCGGGCACATCCAGGGCGTCCTGTGCCTCGGCTACCCGTACACCGAGGCGGACCCGGCGCTGATCCCCGTGGTGCGCAAGGCCGCCGAAGCCATCGAACGACGGCTGATGGACCAGAGTTCGGCTCGCGAGCACGGCCTGCTGCAGGCCTACCTCGACGCCGCGAGCCTGGCCCGGACCGGCGAGTACGGCTTCAACGGACACCCGGTCGGCATGGACGAGTTCCTCCAGAGCGAACTGGAGCAGAGCGATCAGACGACCCTCAAGGAGAAGGCCACGGAGCTGATGTCCGCGGACCGGCGGGCCGCCGCCGAGGTGCCCCTGTCCCGCGGCCGATGGGTCACTCTGGTCAGCCGCCCCGTGACCAGTGCCTCCGGGGTGGAGGGCGTGGTCGTCGAGGCGCTGCTCCCCGAGGACTCGGAGCGGCACGCCCCCGGCCCGGACCACACCCACGCCCCGGCCGCCGCGCCGCCCGGACCGCACCCCCTCGTCACCCCCGGTCCCGGCCCCGCGACCGTCCGCGTACACGGCGCAGCGCGCGCCGACGGGCCGGCCGGCGAGCCGTCCGGCGACCCCGCCCGGGGCAGGGTCAGAGGGCTCGTGCTGGTGGGCGAGCCCGAGGTGGGCAAGTACGCCGTCGCTGCGCGGCGGCGTCTGGAACTGCTGGCCGAGGCCAGCAACCGCATCGGCACCACGCTGGACGTGAGCCGCACCGCCTGGGAGCTCGCCGAGACCGCGGTCCCGAGACTGGCCGATTTCGTCACCATCGACCTCCCCGAAGCCGTACTGCTGGGCGAGGAGTCCCCCCGCCCCACCACCGAGATGCACCGCACGGTCGTCCACGGAATCCGCCAGGACTGCCCCTTCTACCCGGTGGGCGCCCGGGTCAGCCTGCGCCCCACCACGCCCCACATGCGCGCCGTCGCCACCGGCCAGCCCGTGCTGGAGCCCGATCTGAAGGCCGCCTTCGGCTGGATCGCCCAGGATCCCGCACACGCCGAACTGCTCCTCGCGCACAACATCCACTCCCTCATCACGGTCCCCCTGCTCGCCCGCGGCGCCATCCTGGGCGTCGCCTGCTTCTACCGCTCGCAGGACCCCGCCCCCTACGGCGACGACGACCGCTCGCTGGCCCAGGAGCTCGCCGCCCGCGCCTCCCTCTGCATCGACAACGCCCGCCGCTACACCCGCGAGCACACCCTCGCCCTGTCCCTGCAGCGCAGCCTGCTCCCGCGCGGCCTCCCCGAACAGAGCGCGGTCGAGGTGGCCCACCGCTACCTGCCCGCCGAGTCGGGGGTGGGCGGGGACTGGTTCGACGTCATTCCCCTGTCCGGCGCCCGCGTCGCCCTCCTCGTCGGCGATGTCGTCGGCCACGGACTGCACGCCGCCGCCACCATGGGCCGGCTGCGCACCGCCGCCCGCAACTTCGCCGAACTGGAACTCGCTCCCGACGAGCTCCTCACCCACCTGGACAACCTGATGGTGCGCCTCGACCGTGAGGAGGGCGGCGACCAGCCCGGCTCCGGCAGCACCGGCATCGTCGGCGCCACCTGCCTGTACGCCATCTACGACCCCATCTCCCAGCAGTGCACGATGGCCCGGGCGGGCCATCCGCCGCCCGCGCTGGTCCGGCCCGACGGCACGGTCTCGCTCCTCGACCTGCCCGCGGGTCCCCCGCTCGGCCTCGGCGGCCTGCCCTTCGAGTCGGTCGAGTTGCGGCTCCCCGAGCACAGCCAGCTCGTCCTGTACACCGACGGGCTCATCGAGGACCGCCACCGCGACCTCGACGTGGCCCTCGACGCGCTGAACCGCGCGCTCGCCCACCCCGACCGCGCCCCCGAGGAGACCTGCCAGGCGGTCCTCGACTCCGTCGCACCCGACCACCCCTGCGACGACATCGCGCTCCTCGTCGCCCGCACCAACGCCGTGCCCCCGGACCGGATCGCCACCTGGGACCTGGCCGCCGACCCGGCCCTCGTCTCCGAGGTCCGCGCCGCCTCCGTGCGCCAGTTGAGCCGGTGGGGGCTTGAGGAGTCCGCGTTCGCCACGGAACTGCTGCTCAGCGAGCTGGTCACGAACGCCGTCCGCTACGGCACCGCGCCCATCCGGGTACGCCTCATCCACGACCGCAACCTGATCTGCGAGGTGCACGACGCCAGCAGCAGCGCCCCGCGCATGCGTCTGTCGGCCACCACCGACGAGGGCGGCCGCGGCCTGTTCCTCGTCGCGCAGCTCGCCGAGGCCTGGGGCACCCGCTACACCACCGAGGGCAAGGTCATCTGGGCGGAGTGCACCCTGGCCGCGGCCTGACCCCCGATCGTTCGCCCATCGGGGTCACAGGGCGCGGCGACATGCCGGGAACGGACGCCCATATCCCCGTAGAGTGCCCCGTACCGTCGGGAAGAACTCGGAGGCCGACCCCCGGAGAAGTCTGTGCATGACGCTCCCGACACCTGGGCGAGTCCATCCTCGCGATCCGGTGCCGCACCCCTGGTCCGGATGCGCGGCCTGAGCAAGCGGTTCGGCGGCACCGTCGCGCTCGCCTCCGTCGACCTCGACATCCACCGCGGCAGCGTCCTCGCGCTGCTCGGCCCCAACGGGGCCGGGAAGTCCACCCTCATCAAGGTGCTCGCCGGGGTCCACCACGCCGACGAGGGCGAGGTCACGGTGGCCGGCCATCCCCTCGGCAGCCACGCGGCGGCCCGGAGCATGTCCTTCATCCACCAGGACCTCGGTCTCGTCCCGTGGATGACGGTGGCCGAGAACATCGCCCTGGGCACCGGCTACCCCCGCCGCCGCGGACTGATCTCCTGGCGGCGGACCCGGGAGCGCTGCGACGCCGCCCTGCGGATCGTCGCCGGCCATCTGGACGCCGACGCCCGGATCACCGGCCTCGCCCCCGCCGAGCGCTCGCTCGTAGCCATCGCCCGCGCGCTGGCCACCCGCGCCGAGCTCATCGTCCTCGACGAGCCGACCGCCACCCTCCCCGCCGCGGACTGCGCGCGGCTCTTCGACGTACTGCACACCCTGCGCGACCGCGGGCACGGCATCCTCTACGTCAGCCACCGGCTCGACGAGGTCTACGAGGTCGCCGACACCTTCGCCGTCCTGCGCGACGGACGGCTCGTCGACCGGGGCCCGCTCGCCGGCCACAGCCCGGCCCGTCTCGTGCGGGCGATCGTCGGCCACACACCGGCGGGCCGGGCGCCCGCCACACCGCCCGCCACACCGTCCGCCGCCAGAGAGGCCGACACCGGCGCGCCCCTCCTGAGCCTCGACCGGGTGCGGACCGTGTCCACCGGGGAGATCAGCCTCGACCTGCGCGCCGGTGAGGTCCTCGGCATGGTGGGCCTGACCGGTGCCGGCCACATGGAGCTGGGGCGCGCCCTCGCCGGCGCGCGGCCGGTCCGGGGCGGGCTGGTACGGCTCGCCGGGCGGCCCTACCACCCCCGTACGGTCCACGCCGCTCTCGCATGCGGCGTCGGCCTCGTGGCGGCCAACCGTCAGGAGGAGGGCTGCGCCGCCGACCTGACCGTACGGGAGAACTTCCTGGCGAACCCCCGCGCGTCCGGCAGGCCGGCGACGCACTGGATCAGCCCCCGCCGCGAGCGCGCCGAGGCCGCCGCCCTCATCGACCGGTTCTCGGTGCACCCCCGCGACAGCGAGGTGCCGATCGCCACCCTGTCGGGCGGCAACCAGCAGAAGGTCATGGTCGGCCGGTGGCTCCGCGGGCACCTGCGCCTGCTCATCCTCGAGGAGCCGACCGCCGGGGTGGACGTGGGCGCCAAGGCCGGCATCCACCGGCTGCTCGACGACGCCCTGGCTTCCGGCCTCGCGGTCCTGCTCATCTCCACCGACTTCGAGGAGGTCGCGGACGTGTGCCACCGCGCGCTGGTGTTCGTCCGCGGGACCGTGAGCGCGGAGCTGAGCGGTGCGACCCTCACCGTCGCCGAACTGACCCGCACCGCCTCGGCCATGCCCGCGATCACCGGCACCGCGACGGACCGATGACCATGCCGCCCTCGCCGTCGCCGTCGCCGTCGCCGCGAACCCTGCTGGACCGCCTGCGCGGTCACCACATCGGCACCTACGGCCTGGTGGCCCTCGCCGTCCTGCTCTTCCTGGTCTTCTCCCTTGTCCTGCCGGGCACCTTCCCCACCCGGGACAACGTCTCCTCGATCCTGTTCAACCAGTCGATCCCCGCGATCCTGGCGCTGGGAGCGACCATCCCCATCGCCACCGGCAAGTTCGACCTGTCCATGGGCTACGGCCTCGGCCTGGCCCACGTGATGGTGATGCAGCTGATCGTCCACACGGGCTGGCCCTGGCCGCTCGCCTGCCTCACCGTGGTCCTCGGCGGGGCACTGGTCGGCGTCCTCAACGGCGTCATCGTCGAGTACGTGCGGATCGACTCCTTCATCGCCACGCTCGGCACCGGCAGCATGATGTACGCCGCCACCGGCTGGATCACCGACGGCTCCCGGATCGTCCCCGGCCCGGACGGCCTGCCCGCCGCCTTCACCGGCCTCTACGACTCCCGGTTCCTCGGCCTGCCGCTGCCCGCCTACTACGTCCTGGCCCTCGCGGCCGCGCTCTGGGTGGTCCTGGAACGGCTGCCGCTCGGCCGGTACATGTACGTCATCGGCTCCAGCCGGCGCACCGCCGACATCATCGGCATCCCCAGCCACCGGTACTCCGTCTACGCCTTCGCCGGATCGGGCCTGGTCGCCGGGCTCGCCGGGGTCCTCCTCGCCGCCCAGCAGCAGACCGGCAACCCGAGCGTGGGCCTCGACTACCTGCTGCCCGCCTTCGTCGGCGCCCTGCTCGGGTCCACGACGATCAAACCCGGCCGCGTCAACGCCCTCGGCACCGTCGTGGCCGTCGCCGTCCTCGCCATCGGGCTCGCCGGCATCGGCCAGCTCGGCGCCGATTTCTGGGCCACGCCGCTGTTCAACGGCGCCACCCTGCTCATCGCCGTCGGCCTGGCCGGTTACTCCGCCCGCCGCCGGCTGCGGGTCGGCGCCACCCCGTCCGGCCGGCCGCCCGCAGAGCCGTCCGCCGCACCGACGAAGGACACCCCCTAGGAAGTTCGTACGCGCACCGCGTCAGGAGCACCGTGTACCCGATGGCCCCGCACCGCAGGACTCCCCTCACGACCGCCGCACTGCTGACCGCGGCCGCCGCCCTCGTCGCAGGTTGCGGGAACGGCGTCCCGACCGGCGCCGCGCCTCCCGCGGCGGGCTGCCCCACCGCCCTCGCGAGCGCCATCTCGGCCGTCGCGCAGGCCGAGAACACCGACACCGCCTGGCACGGCCCCACGACCGGCCCCGCCGCGGTGCCCGGCAAGTCCATCGTCTACGTCGCCCAGACCATGACCAACCCCGGTGTCGCGGGCGTCGCCAAGGGCGTCGAGGAGGCCGCGAAGGCCATCGGCTGGCAGGTCCGGGTGATCGACGGGGAGGGCACTCCCGCCGGGATCCAGGCGGCGCTCAGCCAGGCCATCACGCTGAGGCCCTCGGGCATCGTCATCGGCGGCTTCGATCCCCAGCTGACCTCGCGGCAGATGGCGCGGGCCGAAGCCGCGGACGTCCCCGTCATCGGCTGGCACGCGGTGGGCACCCCCGGCCCGAGTACGAAGCCCAAGCTGTTCACCAACATCACCACGAAGGTGGAGGACGTGGCGAGGATCAGCGCGGACTGGATCATCGCCCGTTCCCGGGGCGATGCCGGAGTCGTCCTCTTCACCGACGACTCGATCCCGTTCGCCAGGAACAAGTCCGAGCTGATCCGCAAACAGCTCGCCACCTGTTCCGGCGTACGGCTGCTGAGTTACGAGAACATCCCCATCCCGGACGCCGGAAGCCGTACCCCGCAGACGGTCTCCTCGCTGCTCTCCCGCTTCCAGGACGACTGGACGTACTCGGCCGCGATCAACGACCTGTACTTCGCCGACGCGGCCCCGGCCCTGCGGGCGGCGGGGAAGCCGGGCTCCGGGCCGCCCTTCAACATCGGCGCGGGCGACGGGGACCCCTCCGCCTTCCAGCGCATCAACAGCGAGCAGTACCAGGCCGCCACCGTTCCCGAACCGCTGAACCAGCAGGGCTGGCAGATCATCGACGAGTTCAACCGCGCCTTCAGCGGCGGGCCCGCCAGCGGGTACGTGGCGCCCGTGCACGTCGCCACGGCCGGGAACAGCAAGGGCGCCACGTCCTGGGACCCGTCCGGGTACCGCGAGGCGTACCGCAGGATCTGGGGCGGCTGACGACACGCCGGACGGGCACCGGTCCCGCTCGGAGCGGGGCCGGTGCCCGTGTGGCGCACCGGGCGCTACTGGTACGGGTCGAAGGGGATGCCGGCCGGCTTGGCCTCCGCCAGGTGGGACGCGAACGAGCCGTCCTTCAGCCCGAAGTGCGCACTGCCGAAGTCCGCCTGGGTGAGCTTGTCCCGCAAGGTCGCCGGGTAGCCCGACCACCCGACGAGCGTGGGGAACTGCCAGGCCCGGCGGTGGTTCTCGGGCGGCTCGTCGTTGGTGTTCGCCGCACGGAAGCAGTGCGTGCCGATGCCGTCCTTGTGGTAGACGATCTTGGGGTGGGTGCCGTCCCAGCGGATCTGATCGCGCGAGTGGATGTTGAAGTCGCCGTGGGCGGAGGTCGCGACGTACTTGGCCTCGTTGCCCTGGATCCACACGACCACGTGCTCCCAGTCATGGCGGTGGCCGCCCAGCTCGATGCCGGGCAGGGCCTGGTCCTTCTCGAAGTAGAGCGCGTACACGACGGCGCACCAGCCGTTGTTGCAGGTCCAGCGGGAGTAGCCGTTGGTGTTGGCGAGGTCCGAGGCGTCCCGGCAGTTGCCGTTGAGGGCGCCGGTCGGTTTGAGTCCGCCGTTCAGAACTCCGGTCGGTCCTATGGCGGGTGTCGGGTAGCAGCCGTCGGTGTCGTAGTCGTAGGCCGGCTGGTAGGTCAGCTCGATCGCCTCGGCCTTGCCGGGGAGCGCCGGGGGCGGCGCCGCGAAGGCCGTCTGGGGAACGGCGATCACCACCGCGAGGGCGGCACCGACGACCATGGTCGCTCTCCTGATGTGACGGTTCGTCCGCAAAACAGGCCTCCTGGCCGCCGGGTGCGAGGGTGGCGGCCAGATCAGGACCGAGCACCGTCGACCGACACGCCGGGAGCATCATTCGCGAACCGGAGCGGCACAGCAAGGGGCCGGACAGACTCCGTACCTTGCGTGGTGAAGGATCGTAAAAGCCTTGAAGGCAAGGAAAATTGACTGAATGTCAGAGATGGAAGCGGCGGCGGGACGACGGCCCGACCGGCGAGATGTGCCGACCCCCTCGCGCGGCACGGACGGGCGCCGCCGCACCGTGGAGCACAGGGAGCGGCGGCGTACCGTCACACGGCCATCACCCGAGTGCGTTCATCAGGATGATGGCCATGAGGTCCAGCAGGATGACGGCGATGACAACGCCGATCATGAACCAGGCTCTGCGCGATTCGTCCATGCGTACGGGTCACCTCCCGACCGGGGGCGGGCCACCGCGCGCGGTCCGGGGACCGCACGGGGGACTCGTCCACCTCTGGCCATGATGACCCGGTTCCGCGCGGAGCACAGGTCGGCGGGTCAGGCGACCCAGGTTCCGGTCATGCCGACGACCGCGGAGCCGTCCTGGTCGGCCAGCTTGTTGCCGGTGAAATCGCGGGCCCACTGCGAGGTCTGGATGCGGAACGCGGGCCGGTCGACCGTGAGCGCCTCCATGACGGACTCGGCCGCACCGTCCGGAGTCTGCGCGCCGTCCAGGAACCGGCCGACCGTGCGCTCGACGTAGTGGCGCAGCGCGTCGGAGTAGGGGCCGGCCGCGGCGATACGGGCTTCGAGGTCCAGGCCGATGTTGTTCACGAACTCGGTCGCCACGGCGCCCGGCTCGATGACGCAGACGCTGACGCCGACGGCGCTCGCGACGGGGGCCAGGCTCTCCATGTACCCCTCCACCGCGAACTTGGCCGCGCAGTAGGCCTCGTTGAACGGCTGGCCGATGACGCCGCCGACGCTGGTGACCGCGATCAGGCGGCCGCCGGTGGCCCGCAGGTGCGGCATTGCGGCCTTGGAGACGTTCAGCACGCCGAAGAAGTTGACCTCCATGACCTCGCGGACGTCCGCGACGGTTTCGAGTTCGAGGGTGCCGACATGCCCGGCGCCGGCGTTGTTCACGACGGCGTCCAGCCGGCCGTAGTCGGCGATCACGCCCTCCACGGCGGCGGCGACGGAGTCCGCGTCGACGACGTCGAGCTGCCGGATGTCGATGTCGACGCCCGCCTCGGCGGCCGCCTTGCGCAGGGCGTCGGCGCGGCCGGTGTCACGCAGGGTGGCGATCGTCCGCCAGCCCGCGCGGGCCGCGGCGATCGCGGCGGCCAGGCCGATGCCGGAGGAGGTGCCCGTGATCAGGACGGTGCGGGAGGGGGTGCCGGGGGTGGCGGGGATGGTCGACATGACGAGGCCTTTCACGAAGGGTGATTTATGTGCGTGCACACACACCATAAAATTATGTGCGTGCGCACGCAAGCTCTAGACTGCCGACATGCCGAAGAAGCTCACCGAAACCGAGAAGCCGGCGGCCGACTACGCCTTCTACGGGCTGGTGTGGGCCGGCACGGTCATGACCGACCGCGTCGACCGCGCCCTGGTCAGGGCGCACGACCTCCCCGTGTCATGGTTCGAGGTCATGCTGTGGCTGGCCTCCAGTCCCGAGCCGGTGCCCGCCTCCGTACTCGGCAACAGCACCCTGCTCAGCCGCAGCCAGGTCTCCCGCGTCGTCGACGCCCTGCAGACCCGGGGCCTGGTGACCCGCACCCCCTCGGCGCGCGACGCCAGGTCGGTCGAGGTCTCCCTCACGGACGCGGGGCGTACGGTGTTCGCCGAGGCCGACGCCACCCGGCGCGAGGCCCTGGCCCCGGTCTTCACCGAGCTCCTCGACGAGCGGGACCTGGAGGCGCTGGGCACCGTCTGGCGCAAGCTCAAGGCCGCGAAAGACGCACCGGCCTAGCAGGCCCAGCAGGCCTGGCGGCCCTCAGCCGGAACGCCCGTCCGGGGTGAGGGTGGCGGCGGCCGCGAAGAGGCGGGCACACCGCTGCGTCATGGCCTCCGGGGTCTGCTCCGGGTGCTTGACCCACCAGCGGACGAGGGTGGCGACCAGGTCCCGCCAGACGTACTTGAGCGCGTCCGCGTCCAGCGGGTCGGCGGATCCGGCCGCGCGCAGCAGCTCCGCGGTGCCGCCGGCGGCGAGCCGGTCGATGGCCGCCCAGTACTCCGAGGCCCGGCGGACGGCCTCGCCACCGGGCGGCAGGGTGGTGTCGTAGAGCACGAACCACGCCTCCCGCTGCCCCTCCAGGGCGGTGAAGATGCCGTGGAGCACGCGCAGCGGGGTGTGCGGCGCGGTCCCGCCCTCGCCCATCGCCGCGCGGACCGTCTCCAGCAGCCGGTCCCCGACGGGGACCAGACAGGCGACGTACAGGTCCTCCTTGGTGCCGAAGTACTGGTGCAGCAGCGTCTTCGTGACACCCACCCGCGCGGCGATCGCGGGCAGCGACGCGGCGGCGAAGCCGCGGGTGCCGAACTCCTCGGTGGCCGCCTCCAGCATCTGCCGGCGGCGGTGCTGCCGCGGGACTCCCTTGGTGCCGGCCTTGGAGGAATTCGAGGAAGGGGTTGCCATGAGTGGATATTATCAGTAGGTAATTTACCGCTAGGTAAATTACCTCGACCCCTGGAGCGCCGCCATGGCCGGCACCACCCCGCAGCCGACGTCCCGCACCCGTTCCTGGTGGGGCTGGGGCTGGACGGACGCGCATCCCGACGACGCGGAATGCGCCGCGATGGGCGCCCTGCTCCCCGGCACGCTCAGCCGCCCGCTCCCCGTGCCCCGCGTCGGCGACCTGGGCATCGCCGGCCCCGCCGCAGAGCCCCCGCGGAGCCTCGCCCACCTGGTCAGCGCCGATCCCGGGGACCGCGCCGCGCACGCCATGGGCAAGGCCTACCGCGACGTGGTGCGCGCCCTGCGCGGACGCCCCGGCCGCATCCCCGACCTCGTCGCCCGCCCCACCGGCGACCGCGACGTCGCCGATCTGCTGGACTGGGCCGGTGAGCGGCAGGTCGCCGTCGTCCCGTACGGCGGCGGCTCCTCGGTCTCGGGGGGCGTCGAATACCGCGGCGACGCCCACGGGGCCGTCATGTCGCTGGACCTGACCGCCATGGGCCGCGTCCTGGAGGTCGACACCGAGGGCCGGGCCGCGCGCATCCAGGCGGGCACCCTCGGGCCGAGCCTGGAGGATCAGCTGCGCCCCCACGGCCTCACCCTGCGGCACTTCCCGCAGAGCTTCGAGTTCTCCACCCTCGGCGGCTGGCTGGCCACTCGGGCGGGCGGCCACTACGCCACCGGCCGTACGCACATCGACGACTTCGTGCAGTCGCTGCGGGTCGTCACCCCGGCCGGCACCAGCAGCTCCTGGCGGCTGCCCGCCTCCGGGGCGGGCCCTTCTCCCGACCGCCTGTTCCTCGGCTCCGAAGGAGCCCTCGGCGTCATCACCGAGGCATGGGTCCGCCTGCAGGAACGCCCCCGCCACAAGGCGTCCGCCGCGGTCGCCTTCACGGACTTCCAGGACGCGCTCCGGGCGGTGCGCGCCCTCGCCCAGTCCGACCTCTCCCCCGCCAACTGCCGCCTGCTGGACTCCGGTGAGGCCGCGCTGTCGGGCGCCGCGCACGACGGCAGCTCCGTACTGGTCCTCGGGTTCGAGTCGGCGGACGAGCCGGTGACCGGCCGACTGGAACGGGCCGTCGCGCTGGCCCGCTCGCACGGCGGCCGGTACGGCGGGGCGGACGGGAGCGGCGGCCGCGAGGAGTCCCCGGACGGCGACGCGGCCGTGAGCGCCTGGCGCTCGGCGTTCCTGCGGATGCCCTACCTCCGGGACGGTCTGGCCCGGATGGGCGCGGTCGCGGAGACCTTCGAGACGGCGGCCACCTGGGACCGGATCCCCGCCCTGATCGACGACGTGCGCAGGGAGGTCGGCGAGGCGGCACTGAAGGCCACCGGACACCCGGCGACCGTCAACTGCCGCCTGACGCACGTGTACCCGGACGGCGCGGCGCCCTACTTCACCGTCCTGGCGGCCGGCCGGCCCGGTGACGAGCTGGCCGTCTGGGACGACCTCAAGGCCGTCGCGAGCGAGGTCCTGCACCGCCACCGGGCCACCATCACCCACCACCACGCCGTCGGCCGGGACCACCGCCCGGGCTACGACCGCCAGCGCCCCGAGCCCTTCGCCCTCGCACTGCGGGCCGCGAAGGGGGCACTCGATCCGCGGGGCATCCTCAACCCCGGCGTGCTCGTGGACTGACCGGGTCCGGGACGCCCGGGAGGTCCCCGGACAGCCCGAAGGGCCGGGGCCGTCGGACGACGGCCCCGGCCCGGCGAGGCCGCGCTCGGTCAGACGCGGTCGGCGGCGATCAGGACGTACTGGAAGGAGCCGTCCTTGTACGACTCGATGAACGCCTCCTCGATGCCGGTGACCAGGGAGGACGTGGCCCGCAGCTCCCAGTAGGGCAAGGTCTCGGGGGTCAGGTCGATGACGGCCTGCGGGACGAGACGGTTGTCGGCCATCGCGCGCAGGTACTCGCGGCGGGAGTGGATGTTGCACTCGAAGTGCGCGTTGATCTGCGAGACCCACTTCGAGGGCTGGCCGTAACGCGGGTTCCAGCAGCCGGTGATGGTCACGTACCGGCCGCCGACGGCGAGGACGCGGGAGTGCTCCGCGAAGAGGTCGTGCAGGTCGACGTACATGCTCGACTCGTTGTTCCACGAGCCCGCGGCCTGTCCGGTCTCGAACGGCGTGCCGAGCATGTTGCAGACGCGGGCCCGGACGTGGTCCTCGATGCCGAGTTCCTGGGCGCGCCGGTTGGCGAACTCGGCCTGCTTGGCCGACAGGGTGACGCCCTCGACCTTGCATCCGAAGCGCTGGTGGGCCATGACCATCGAGCCGCCGCGGCCGCAGCCGGCGTCGACGAGGGTGTCGTCGCGCCCGATGGGGCCGAGGTGCTGGAGGAGGAGTTCGGCCTGCGCCGACTCCAGGCGGTGCAGCTCGGCGATCAGCTTCTTCTCGTATGCGCTGTCCGCGGTGTCGCCGAGGGCCTCGTGGTCGATGTCGCCGATGCCGTAGTGGTGGTGGTAAAGGCCGTCGACGTCGCCGAGGCGGAGGTTCACGGGCCTTGCCTCGTGGTCCCAGTAACGGGCGATGTCCCCCTGGTAGGGAGTCACCGGGCTGGGGATGAACACGGAGGAGGTACCGGTGGCGGCGGTGAGATCGGTGCTAGTCATGAACAATTCCCATCTTTACCAGAAATCGGGCAGGCTGTAGCGATACGTGTTGGTCTGGTGCCAGTAGTGGTTGCCGTCGACCCATACGGCCACTCCCCGCAGAAAGCGCTGCACGGTCGGAACGGGGCAGGTGACGGCCAGCTCGGCGGCCGCGGCCTCGAAGTCGCGCATGAGGTCGTTGTGGACCTCGACGGCTTTCAGATAGGCGTCCTGGTCGGAGCAGCCCTCGCGTTCGGCGATGACTACCGGCAGGTTCAAGTGGCGTCCAGGACTGGCCAGTTCCTTGGTGTAGGAGTACAGGTCATTGACGATGGTGGTGGCGTTGCCGGCGAGCGCGATCACCCGTTGCATGGCGGGCTGCGCGTGGAGGTCCGCCGGCAGTTCGTAGCCGCCGACCGAGTCGGTGATGGTGGGGCAGGGGCGGAAGTTGTTGAACTGCCGCATCGCCAGGTACTCCCACACCTCCGGGACGTACTCCGTCTGCGCCCAGGCCCCTTCGGCGAGGTAGCCCATGTGCAGGCGGGCCATGTCGTGCCGGTACCGGTCGGCCTGCGAGGGAGTGGTCGCCTGGAGGAAGTACTCCATGGCGGAGCGGTAGGCGCGCCGTGGCGCGTCCGAGAGCAGCGACGCCTCCCACTGCGGCGCGTACTCCTTCGTCGTGTGGAGCGGGTCGAGGGCCGTGTGGGCCAGCAGCAGGCGTCCGCCGAGGCCGTCGGGCGAACCGCCGTGGTCCTCGCAGTAGCAGTCGTCGACCGCGTTCTCGGCGACCATCAGCCGGGTGGCGAGCATCAGGTGCTCGACGCTGGGTGCGTCCGGATGGCAGGCGACCATGTAGCGCCCGACGGAGAAGCCGTCGAACTGGTCCTCCCAGTCCTCCGGGTACAACGCGACCTCGTCCATGGCCCAGGCCTTGATCCTGCGGCTGAGCTCTTCCACCCGCGCCGGATCGGGCTCCGGCACCGGGTGGTGGTAGAGGCCCGGGATCGGACGGCCGGCCGCCGGCGTGGGCGCACCCGGTGTCCCGGTGGCCGAGGGCGCCGCGGGCTCCTCGCTCCGGCCCCAGTGCAGGCTCGCCGTGCCCAGTCCACTGGGTCCGCGCAGGATCCGCGCCAGGGCGGGGCTCGGCTGCGGCGCGGCGGCCGCGGCCGCACCCTCGTCGAGTACGGGTACGGGTGCGGGCGCGGGGGTCAGTGCGGGCGGCCCCGCGGGAAGAGCGGGCGGGGCGGGCGGCGCAGGACGGGCGGGCCCGGTGCCGGACGGGGGTTCGACGCCGGCGGCGAGGGTGTTGGCGAGAACGTGGGCCCCGAAGGAGGCCACGGCGGCGGGCAGGCTCGACTGCAGAGGGGAAGGCCCAGGATCGGGCATCCGTAACTCCTTGGAGAGGTAAGTGGGCTGTCCCGGATCCCGGGCGTGCTCGGCCGGCCGGGACAGGAGGGGCTTGGGCTGTCGCGGCCGTCGGGCTGGTCCTCTTAGTCCCGCCTGCGGGCGATCTGCACGTTCTCCAGCACACCGAGGGCGTCCGGCACGAGGATCGCGGCGGAGAAGTAGGTGGTGACCAGGTAGGAGATGATCGCCTGCTCGCTGATCCCCATGAACCGCACCGACAGGCCGGGCTCGTACTCCTCGGGCAGACCGGTCTGGCGCAGGCCGATGACGCCCTGGTTGTCCTCGCCGGTGCGCATGACGAGCACCGAGCTGGTGTTCTCCTTGCTGATCGGGATCTTGTTGCAGGGCAGGATCGGGACCCCGCGCCAGGCCGGCACCTGCTGCCCGCCGACGTCGACGTGGTCCGGGTAGAGCCCGCGGGCGTTGAACTCGCGCCCGATCGCGGCGATCGTCCGGGGGTGGGCGAGGAAGAACTTGGAGCCGCGGCGACGGCAGAGCAGCTCGTCGAGGTCGTCCGGGGTCGGCGGGCCGGAGTGGGTCTGGATCCGCTGCTTGAAGGCGGCGTTGTGGAGCAGGCCGAAGTCCCGGTTGTTGATCAGCTCGTGCTCCTGGCGCTCGCGCAGCGCCTCGATGGTGAGCCTGAGCTGTTCCTCGGTCTGGTTGTGCGGCCCGTTGTAGAGGTCGGCGACCCTGGTGTGGATCCGCAGCACGGTCTGCGCGATGGAGAGTTCGTACTCGCGCGGCTTGAGCTCGTAGTCGACGAACGCGCCGGGCAGGTCCGCCTCACCGCTGTGGCCGGCGGACATCGCGATCTCGGCCTCGCCGTGCCGGTTCTGGCGCTGCTGCGGGAGCGAGCTGAACCGGTCGATGTGGGCCTGGAGTTGCGGCGCCGCGGCGAGCACGGAGGCGAAGTCGCCGCGGGAGAGGGTGAGCAGGACGCCGGGGGTCTCGGCGGTGGCCGTGTAGTCCCACGTGGCGTCGGCGTCCAGCAGGGCGTTCTCGCCGAACCGGTCGCCGTCGGCGAGGACGGCGACGGCGACATCGTCACCGTACTTGCCGACGGAGGTCTGGCTGATCCGGCCGTGGGCGATCAGGTGGATCTGGTCGGCGGCGGTACCGCGCTCGACGATCACCTCACCGGCCCGGAAGTCGCGCTGGACGCAGCGGTGCGCGATCGCGGTCAGCACCTCGTCGTCGTCGAAGCCGCGCAGCAGGGCCAGTTCGCCGAGCTCGCGCGGGATCACCCGGACGTCCGCGCCGTCCTGGACGAACTCGATGGTGCCGTCACCCACGGTGTACGTCAGCCGGCGGTTGACCCGGTAGGTGCCGCCCTTGGTCTCCACCCAGGGGAGCATCCGCAGCAGCCACCGGGAGGTGATCTCCTGCATCTGCGGGGCGGACTTGGTGGTGCTGGCGAGGTTGCGGGCAGCCGCCGTGCTCAGGCTGGACTGCCGCGGCGGCTCCAACTGCGCTTCCGGGCTGGTGTCAACGGTCATCGGGCGAGCTCTCCTTCGTAAGGGTGGTGACGGCGGACGCGCGCGTCACCAGGGAACGAGGAAAAAGGGGGCGAATTATCCGGGAATCCGTACAGATCCGGGGGAACAGTAACGGCCGGTACGCCCACTTGAGCCTGAAAATCGTTGGCGTTACCTCGATGCAGTGATCTTGTCCTGCAGGTGGTTTGCCGGGGTTATAGGTGATATTCGGCCTTGCTGACGAACACGGCCGAAACGCGGCGCGGCGGGCGGCCCGGGAGACCGCCCGCCCCTGTCAGCAGGCACCTACGGGCGGGTGTTCGGCCGCCACATCGCGGTCACTTCCAGCGGGCCGACCTGCAGGCGCCGCAGCGTGGTGAAGCCGAAGCGGCGGTAGAGCCGGACGTTCGCCTCGTCGGCGGTGGTGAGGAAGATGCCGCCGGGCGCGGAGGTCTCGGCGATCACGTGACCGAGGAGCCGCCCTCCGGCACCCCGTCCCACCGACTCCGGTTCCACACCGATGAACTCAAGGGTCCAGGCTCCGGGCGGGACTTCGGCCTCGGTGCGGTGCAGGTAGCGCAGCGTCCGCACCAGGGCGCGCGGCCCGCAGCCGGCCAGGGTGCGGGCCGCCCAGGCCGCCCGGGCCGCACCCGAGGGCACGGCGGACGGCGGGGTCAGGAGGGCCGCGGCGACAGGCTGCCCCTGCCGGTCGGCCAGCAGGTGGCGGCGACCGCCGCGGAGCGTGGCGTGCGTGCGCAGCGTGGCGCCGAACCACGCCTGCCGTACGGGATCCGATCCGCCCGAGATCCACGCCATGGCGGGTTCGCGGACGAAGGCGGCGGCGAGCACGGGCGCGCATCGCGCGGGCGACGGTGCGTCGTCGCACTCCAGGTGTCCGGCGTCGGGCTCAGGCATCGCGCCGCCGTTCCATGGGCGCCTCCGGTACGAGGTGACACACCAGGAGCTTGAGGAAGAAGAGGGGGCCGAACCAGGCGAGGGCGGAGGGCACGGGCAGCCAGAACAGGCCGACCACGACGACGGCCGAGTAGAGGGCCATGGCGGCCGGGCGCTTGAGGTGGAGCGGAGTGAACTCCACGGCCACGGCGGCGAGGAGCAGCAGCGCGGTGTTCCCCAGGGTCCAGCCGCGGTCACCGTCGAGCACCACCAGGCCCATCGCGGCCAGGTGCAGCACGTGCGCGCCGACGAAGAGCAGGCGGGCGCGCCGGGCGCCGGGGTCCCGGCGGTGGTACCAGCGCTTGGCGGAGTTGGTCGCGTTGGTGAGGATCCCGCCGAGCAGGTCGAGGCCGATGAGCACGACCACGGCCGACTGCAGGGCGGACCAGTCGCGGTGGATGCCCGACGACCACACCCCGGCGGCGAGCAGCACGGCGCACCCGCCCGCGCCGACGAGTTCCACCACCGACTCGGAGCGGGACTTGCCCGGCCCCATGAAGCGCTCCAGCCGTCCGAGCACGCCCGGGGGCGTGGGCGGTATCTCCCAGTGGATCTCCAGATCAGTGCGCACGCCCGAGCCCTCCGTCCGTTCCACCGCTCCACAGCCCGCGCAGCAGGCTCCACACCTGTTCGCTCCCGGGCTCGGCGGCCGGCGGCTGCGTCGTGGTGGGGTACGTCGTTGCCGGGTGCGTCGTCAGCTGCGTCGTCGTCGGGTGCGCCGCGCGCAGTGCGCTCAGCGCCCATTCGTCGGCCGCCCGCATGACAGCCGCGGTGGCACCGGCCAGCAGCGCCCGGTCCACGTCCGTCCGGATGAACCCGAGCCGCTGCCCGTCCTCGACCACGGCCTGGAACCAGCCGAGCCAGGCACCGCCCCGGGCCCGGCCGACGGCGGCGTCGGCGAGGGAGAGATCATCCGGATGGTCCTGCAGATGAGCGACGAGGGCGCGCGTTCCCGCTTCCAGCCGTACCCAGAACTCCGCCTCGTCGCGGGCCGGGGTCCACGGCCCGAGGACACCGAGGAGGCGGTCCAGTACGTCGTCGAGCACGGCGGCGAGCAGGTCCTCGCGGCCGTCGAAGTACTGGTAGGCGGCGGTCTTCGAGAAGCCGGCCGCCTCAATGATCTTGTTGTAGGAGGCGGATTCGGGTCCGTGCTCGGCGAAATGCGCGCGGGCGACGCCCAGGATCGCCTCCTGTCGCTCGGCCGGCAGTCGATGGAATCGAGGGAGCGGAGTCATGGACCAACGGTACACACCAGCAGTGTGTACCACCAGTACACTCTCCCTCCTTCCCTCCTCCGGGGAACCGAAATGATCACGTTTGACGTCTTCGCGATCACATGGCCGGCCAGGAAGAGGAGAACCCGACGTGAACACCCCGATCCCGACCACGGGCGCATCACCCTCCCGCCGTGCACTGCTGACCGTGGGGGCGGGGGCCGCGCTGGCCGCGTCCCTGCCGGTGGGCACGGCCCGTGCCGCATCGTCGTACGGCGAAGCAGGCGGTGTCGTGGCGCAACTGCGCGGACTGGAGCGCGAGTACGGGGCACGGCTGGGGGTGTACGCACGGGACACCGCCACCGGCAGGACCGTGCTCCACCGGGCGGACGAACTGTTCCCCATGTGCTCGGTGTTCAAGACGGTCGCCGCGGCCGCCGTGATGCGGGACCTCGACCACGACGGCACGTACCTCGCCAAGCGCATCCACTACACCCTCCAGGACGTCACCGAAGCGGGCGGCGGAGAGATCACGAAGCTTCCCGAGAACATCGCGGGTGGCCTGACCGTGGCGGAGCTCTGCTCCGCCGCCATCGCCCAGAGCGACAACGCGGCCGCCAACCTCCTGCTGCGCGAGCTCGGCGGCCCCACCGCGATCACCCGCTTCTGCCGCTCGGTGGGGGACCGTACGACCCGGCTCGACCGCATGGAGCCCGAACTGAACTCGGCCGAGCCGGATCGGGTGACCGACACCACCAGCCCCCGCGCGATCGGGCGGACGTACGCACGGCTCACGCTCGCGGACGCCCTGTCCTGCGGGCACCGGGAGCAGCTGACCCGGTGGCTGCTGTCCAACACCACCAGCGGCGAACGGCTCCGGGCCGGCCTGCCCAAGGACTGGGCCGTCGCGGACAAGACGGGCGCCGGGTCGTACGGGACCAACAACAACGTGGGCATCGCCTGGCCCCCGGGACGCCCGCCCGTGGTCCTGGCCATCCTCAGCACCCTGCCGGAGGCGAACGCACCGCGCGACAACACACTGATCGCCAGGACCGCGAAGCTGCTGGCGGACGCGCTCGCCTGAGGCCGGGGCGGGGGCGGGGGCGGGGCCGCAGGCAGCGGAACCACCCCCGCGGCCCGCTGTCAGTGCCGCCCGGCACACTGGTGACCATGCTCGCGATCACGGTCCTGACCGAACCCGGCCCCCGGCACGTACGACCCTCCGCGGGGGAACTCGCCGCGCTGGTCCACCGGATCGGTCGTGAGGGCGACCGGTTCCTCGTCGTCCAAACGGTTCCCGACCTGCCCGATGTCTTCGTCCAGGTGTGGCACCGCACCGGCGGCGACTACACCCTGGAGCACCGCGCCGGCAGCCCGGAGCGGCACTTCGGGACGTCCGTCGACGGACCCGAGGCCGTCATCGCCGCCATGACCGCCTGGGCGGACGGCCGACGGGACGGCTGGGACGCCGGACGGGTCTGGGAACGCGTGGAGTTCCCGCCCGCGCAGCCCGCGCCCCCGCTCGAACTCGACGAGGAGGAGCGGGTGCTGTTGGAGAACCGGATCCGCGAGGTGCTGGCCGGCGGGTACACGACGCGGGCACGGCTCACCGAACTGGCCGAGGACTACCTCGTCTCCGGGGACCACCGGCCCGTCTCCCGCGCCCAGGCCGAGGCGCTCGCCGACCGCATGTGGCTCGAGCGGGTCGAGGAACAGACGGGATGGGCGGGCGAGACCGACCCGGAGCGGCTGTCCCGGGCGTTCGCCGAGCTCGACGCGGCGGGCATCACGGCCCGCGAGAACTTCACCTGCTGCCGCAGCTGCGGGGAGGCCGAGATCGGCGCGGAGGGCGGCCCGGACGCCCGCGGCTTCGTGTACTTCCACGACCAGTGCACGGACTCCGCGACGGCCGGCCACGGCCTGACCCTCCTG
This sequence comes from Streptomyces sp. NBC_01232, assembly GCF_035989885.1. Lineage (GTDB taxonomy): Bacteria > Actinomycetota > Actinomycetes > Streptomycetales > Streptomycetaceae > Streptomyces. Next base: position 7,888,710 of record NZ_CP108518.1, on the reverse strand, counting down.
TACGGCGGCTTCGACGGGACGTCCGCGACCACCGCCGCGGTGGGCCGCGAGGTCGTCGCCGCCCTGACCCGTGCGGGCCTGCCCACCCGCTGGGACGGCGATCCGGGCCAGTCCATCACCGTCACCCCGCTGACCTGGCACAGACGCCTCGTCGGCTAGGTGTGCTTTCCGGGCAGGTTGATGTCGGCCGGGCTTGCGGATCGGCCTCCTGGTTCGCAGGCTTCGCTCCATCCCAGCAGGAAGGAATGCCGACCATGATCCTCCCGAAGGTCAGGGACCCCCGCTTCGTGACGATCCGCCGCGGTGGGACCCTCACCGATCCGGATCACCATCTCCTCGCCCTGTGGGCGGCAGCGTGCGCGGAGCACGTCCTCGAACTCTTCGAGTCGGCAAGGCCCGATGACCCACGGCCGCGTCAGGCGATCGAGCACGCCCGTGCCTGGGTGCGTGGCGAGGTCAAGATGATGGAGGCCCGCGCGGCAGGCGGCCATGCGATGGGCGCGGCCCGTGACCTGCGTGGCGCAGCACGGCATGCCGCCTACGCCGCCGGCCAGGCCGCAGTCGTCGCACACGTCGCAGCGCACGAACTCGGCGCGGCCGCCTATGCGATCAAGGCCGCACGCGCTGCCGCACCGAAGGCCGAGAGCGAGACGGCAGGGCGACTCGAGTGCCAGTGGCAGCGCACGCAGCTCCCCACGGCGATTCGCGAGCTGGTACTGGACGACCAGCGGTTGCGCAACGACATCTGCTGGTCGGTGTTCGACTGCTGACCCGACCTTCAACACCGCCCGCACGAAGCAAGGCCACCATCGACCGACCCGGGCCCGCCCCGCGCCGGCCAAGGCGGCCCGGGGCCCGCACTGCATGCTCGCCGGCCGGCCTCTGCGCCTTCCCCGTCCCGTGGAAGAACTGACTCACTGATCGTGCACGACGCCACTGGCAACGCCGACGGCCGTGTACGCCGGCCCGTTCGTGATCAGCACCTTCACCGCACGCCCCGGCCCAGCGCGGCGTCTACGGCCGCCGCCGCGTGGATCCGTGCCGTGGGGAAGACGGGCACCGGGCTGTCCTCGGCGCTCACCAGCAGTTCGATCTCGGTGCAGCCGAGGATGATCCCCTGGGCGCCGGCCGCCACGAGGCCCGCGATGACTTCCCGGTACGCGGTCCTGGATTCCTCCCGCACGACACCGAGGCACAGCTCCTCGTAGATCACCCGGTGCACCAGGGACCGTCCGCCGGCATCCGGCACGGACACCTCCAGTCCACCCGCCGCGAGGCGCCCCCGGTAGAAGTCCTGCTCCATCGTGAACGCCGTGCCCAGCAGACCGACCCGCTGCAGGCCTTGCGCCCGCACCGCGTCCGCGGTGGCGTCGGCCAGGTGCAGCAAAGGAATGGAGACCGCCGCCTGCACCTGGTCGGCAACCTTGTGCATCGTGTTCGTGCACAGGAGTACGAGGTCCGCGCCCGCGGCCTCCAACGACCGGGCGGCCGCCGCCAGCACCCGGCCCGCCTCGTCCCAGCGGCCCTGCGCCTGGAGCTGTTCGATCTCCGCGAAGTCCACGGAATACAGCACGCAGCGCGCCGAGTGCAGTCCGCCGAGCCGCTCGCGGGTGAACTCGTTGAGCAGCCGGTAGTACTCGGCCGTCGACTCCCAGCTCATCCCGCCGAGCAGGCCGATCGTCTTCATCGAGATGCCATCCATAAGCATGAATCCTAGCAATGCGATCCATCCATAAGGATTACTTTGATCAGGTGTGGCGGGCGTGCACCGATGCGGCGCAGGAAGAAGCCGCGACTACGGCCCAGGTCAATGGCCTGGCGGGGACCGGCTTCGGTTTGGGCCGGCGGCGATGCCGGTCCCCGGGGGGCGTTCCTACGGGGCCATCTCGTACGTGCCGGACAGGGCCTCGACCCGGGCCCAGACGCGCGCCGCGCGGGCCTCGTCGACGACCGGGCGGCGGACCGCGCCGAGCGCCCACTCCTGCTGGGGCGCGGTGGCCGAGTCCTTGCCGTACAGCTCGACGGCGTGGCCGGAGAAGTCGCGTACGAGGACGGAGAACAGCTCGTCGAGCACCGACTCGTCCAGGTCCGTCAGGCGGGCCTGCTCCAGGATCAGCTGGCCGTACACGACCAGCGCGAACAGCTGGCCCACGGAGAGGAGGAAGTCGAGGTCGCGGCTCTGCTCCTCGTCCGGGGCGACCGTGGCCACGAACGCGCAGAGGGCGTCGGCCTGCTCGCGGAACCGGGCCACGTTCGGCACCCCGGTGTACGCCTCGTAGGCGGTGCGCCAGTCGTGGAAGCGTACGGAGCCCAGGCCCCGGGCCGGACCCTGCTGGAACAGGAAGGCGTCGTCGGCCGCGTCGAGGCGGGTCGGCACGGCCGGGTACTCGGCCGGGTCCAGCAGGTGGTTGCGCATGAACTTGAGGATCAGGGCGAGGTTGACGTGGACCGTGCCCTCCAGCTTGGGCAGTCCACGGATCTCGATGGCCGCCTGCGCGAAGTAGTTGTCCTTCTCGAAGCCCTTGGCGGCGATGACGTCCCACATCAGGTCGATGACCTTCTCGCCCTCCGTGGTCACCTTCATCTTCGTCATCGGGTTGAAGAGCAGGTACCGGCGGTCGTCCGGGCCCGCGGCGCGGAAGTAGTCGACGGCGCGGTCGCTGAACAGCTTCATGCCGACCAGGCGGACGTACGCGTCGGCCAGCTCCCGGCGCACGTGCGGGAAGGCGGTGACGGGCCGCCCGTACAGGACGCGGTTGTGCGCGTGGGTGACGGCCTCGTACATCGCGTGCTCGCAGATGCCGATCGAGGCGGTGCAGAGGTTGAACTTGCCCACGTTGACGGTGTTCAGGGCGGCGTCGAAGGCGGCCCGGCCGGTGTGCAGGACGTCCTCGGCGCGGACCGGGTAGTCATCGAGGCGGAATTCGCTGACGTACTTGGAGGAGTCGACGACGTTCTTGACGAGCTTGTACGCCGGGTGGCGGCTGTCGGCGGCGAAGAAGACGTAGCCGTCGGGGCCCTCGATGTCGGTGCGGCGGCCGAAGACGGAGACGAGGCCGGCGGCGTTGCCGTTGCCGATGTAGTACTTGGAGCCGCTCGCGCGGAAACCGCCGTCCCCGTCGATGGACGGCTGCAGCAGCATGTCGGTGGAGTAGATGTCGGCGCCGTGGGTCTTCTCGGACAGACCGAAGGCGAACACCTCGCCCCCGGCGAGGAGTTCCGCGGCGCGGGCGCGGGCGTCGGCGTTGTCGCTCTGCCAGACCGGACCGAGGCCGAGGATGGTGACCTGCCACGCGTACCAGTAGTCGAGCCCGTAGAAACCGAAGATCTCGTTCAGGGCCGCGATCCGTGCGGTGTCCCAGCGCTTGTCCGGCTCCCCCTCACCGGCGGCCGAGGCCGGGGTCAGGAAGGTCGCGAAGAGCCCCTCCTTCGCGGAGAAGGCGAGGAAGTCCGCCAGCCAGGCGCGGGAGCGGTAGTCCTCGATCAGCCGGCGCTTGCCGCGGCTCTCGAACCAGTCGACCGTGGCGCGCAGCAGCCTGCGGGTCTCGGGGTCGAAGTGCGCCGGGTCGTAGGTGTGCGGGTTGAAGAGCAGGGCGTCTGCCATGGAGGTTCACCTTCCGAGGGGTTGGGGGTCGGACGCGTGGAGGGACGGCGCGGCGGCCACGGCGAGGTGCGGTGTGGCCGAGCGCGGTGCGGCGGCGGTGCGGTTCAGGTGGTGGCGGGCGGCGGTGTGCCGCCGAGCCGGTGGAGGGTGGCGAGGACGTCGTCGAGCCAGGCGATCGTCATCCGCTCGTACGCGATGCCGCCGCGCAGCACGACGTGCTGGAGCTCCTGGCCGGCGTCGAGCGGTGCGGGTGCGTCGGGCCCGGTGAAGTCGCGCAGTTCACCGGCGAGGTAGCGGGCCAGCCGGTCGCTGTGTGCCCGGTGGTGCCGCTCGACCTCGTGGATCAGTGCGGCCGGGTCGTCGAAGGCCGCGCCGCGGATCTTGACGGCGAGGTCGTGGCGCAGGCTCTCGGGCTCGATCGGCTCGTGCAGCCACCGGGCGAGGGCGCTGCGGCCGGGGCCGGCGACGGAGTACTCGTTCTTGTCCGGCCGGCCCTGCTGCGGCACCTGGCGGACGGTGAGCAGCCCGTCGCCCTCCATGCGCTTGAGGACGCGGTAGATCTGCTGGTGGGTGGCGGTCCAGAAGTAGCCGATGGACCGGTCGAACCGGCGGGCCAGCTCATAGCCGGAGCCCGGCTTCTCCAGCAGGGAGACGAGGATCGCGTGGTCGAGCGCCATGCCCCGATCTTTCTATGCAACTCGTTGCATAGACAAGCGGCACCGGTCAGGTGAGACGCGGCTCACCCGATCGCAGGGGACCGCCGGCCCCTCACGGTGTCGGCAGCAGACGCTTGCGCCCGGTGTGCGCCGACGGGTCCCGCGCCTCCTCCAGGAGTACGCGGACCCTGGTGAGGCTCTCGGCCAGCTCGGGCGACGCTGCCCCGAGCAGTTTCAGATCGGTGCGGCCGTCCAGTTTCTGGGACCAGAGGACCCCGCGCCCCAGTTCCAGCAGCTCCAGAGCCTGTGCCGGATCCCCCTGTGCCAGCTGGTCGGCGGCCGCGCCGGTGGCCAGGCCGAACTGGACCGACTTCAGCCGGCTCTCCTGGCTGAGCCGGTCCAGGCCGCGCCATGCCGCGAGCGGCAGCAACCGCACGGCCAGGGCGCTCGCCTCCGCCGCCTCGGCCGAGCCCGGGTGCTCCTCCGTGGTCTGCGCGCTCCACAGGGACGCCGCGTGCAGGCGGCGGAAGGCGGGGGCCGCCTCCCGCCGGGCGGCGAGCCGCCAGGCATCGGTGGACCTGCGCCGGAGCGTGGCGAAGTCCGGCTGCGGACCCCCATCCCCCGCCCCGCCGCGCACCGGCGGGTTCTCCCGTACATGTGCGGCCCACTGGCGCAGCGCCGCCGCGAGCCGGATCAGCGCCTCGTGCGCGTCGGGCCCGTCCTGTGCGGCAGCCGCCTCCAGGATGTCCACGGCCTCCCCGAGGCCGCCGGCGGAGCCTTCCACCCCTGCCCGCCCGGTCAGGATCTCCGCCCGCGGCAGCCCGTACGGGTCGTGCGGCGCGCGCCGTCGCAGGACCGAGGCCGCCTCGGCGAAGTCCCCGGGGCTGCGCAGCACCAGGCCCCGCACGGTCAGGGCGTGCACCCGGTGCCGGGCGAGCACGGGGCCCTGGGCGTCGCCGCGCGGCAGGAGCCGGTCCGCGTCCTTGAAGAGCCACACGGCCCGGACGATGTCCTCGGGGTCGCCGAGGAGTTCGTAGCGCTGGACCAGCAGGGCGGCGAGCTGGATCAGGGCAGTGCCGCGCCCGTGGCCGTAGCCGGCCTGCCCGCCGGAGACCGCCCAGCCGAAGGTACGGGTGAACGCCTCCGCCTCCTCGCTCACCTTCACGGCCCGGTGGAAGTCGTCGAGTATGCGCAGGTATGCGAAGCGCGTGTGCAGTACGTCCCCGAGGCCGACGAGGATCCCCGCCTTCACCGCCCTGTTCAACGGCGGCCGGGGCCCGGCCGCTTCGCGGTTCCACGCTGCCCGCCACAGGCGCCGGATCTCCCGGTGCCAGGGCGGTCGCGGAGCCGCGTCCGCGGCCCGGCACAGGTCCCAGGCCCGTCGCAGGAGGACGATCGCCTCGTCCACGTCCTGCTGGTCGCCCCGTTGCTCGAAGCGCTGTACGAGCACCTCCGCGAGCAGGCTCCGGTCCCAGGTCTCCGCCTCCCACGTGGTGGGCTCCTCCGTGAGGGCGGCCCGGCCCAGGCCGACGGCCCGGTCCAGGAGGAGGGGCTCCCGGAGCACTGTCGAACAGCCGGAGAGGGCCGTGACCCGCATCCTGCGGATCATGTCGCGCGCCCAGCGGGGAAGGTCGTCCTGCGCCAGGAGCGCGTCCACCTGCCCGATGAGCCCCGGCAGTGCCTTCGCGTCCTCGCGGTCGATCGCCCGGAAGAGACGCGCAAGCAGGGGACGCCAGTTCAGCAGGAACGACACCTGGGACCGGAGGTCGCTCACGGACATGTCTCCACCGTCCTCAGCTGGGTCAGGGCCGCCGTCGCCACTTCGACCGTCGTGCCGCCGGTCTTCAGCAGGAGCCTGCCCTCGGCCACCCGGGTCACGATGCCGCACAGCCGGCCCGTGGCCGGTGTGGTCAGCTCCACCGCGGGCGGTTTGGCGCTCGGCCCGTACCAGGTGGCCCCGAGGGCGCCGACGAGGAACAGCGTGCAGGACAGGGTCAGCGCGATGCCGTGCCGCAGTGCCCGCAGGGCTTCCCCGACCTCCACGTGTTCCACCGTCGCCCTGGTGGCCCGGGGGCCGAGCGGGGACGGTTTCAGCGGGCCGTGGGCCGCCCGGTTCAGCAGGTACGCGCCCCAGGCCCCGCAGAGCAGGGCCGTCAGCAACAGGCATCCCACCGCGACGGCCCAGGGCTTGTCGAGCTGTCCCACATCGGTACGGCCCTTGATCAGGCCGAAGCCGACGAGTCCGGCCATGAGCGCGCCGGCCGCGTTGCGCCAGCCCAGGGCGGCCGAACGCAGCCTGGGCAGCGCTTCCCTGGCCTGTCGGCTTCGTTCCTGCGCGGCCAGCAGATCGTGTGCGCGGGCCGGTGGACCGGCGCCGATCCGCGGGGGGACGCGGGGGGGTGGTCATGACAGTGTCAGGGTCCAGAAGGCCCCGCAGCCCGTGCGGTCCTCGGGACGGCCGTCGTGCGTGCCCGGGCAGACACAGCTGATGGGCAGCACGGTGCTGGATGCGGGAGCGGGCGCGGGTCCCTGCGCGGGTACGGGAGCGGGCGCGGGAGGGGGCTGCGCACCGGGCTGCTGGGCGGCGGGCGTCAGGGCACGGAAGCCCGGTTCGAACAGCTCGATCTCGAGCGCCGCCCCGCAGCGCGGACAGACACAGGTGAGGGCGTAGTCGTCCCCCTTCACATGCGTGAGCTCGTGGTTCTGCACCACTTCCCGGGCGTAGCGGAGGTCCGTCGTCTCCTCGTACGGGACGGGCTGATGGCTCTGCGGTGTGACGTGCGGTGTGGTCATGCCGCTCCCTCGTTGCTTTCGGTGCCGGTCCGGTCAGGGGCCGATGTGGACGAAGTGGACCCAGGTCGTCAGCGTCGAACGGTCGCGGTCACGCATCGCGCGCACCGCGCGGTGCAGGTTGCGTGCCGCGTCGGCGGGGTCGAAGTCCGCCGCGCGCGCGGACCCCGGTCCGCCGGCCGGGGTGGCGCCGTTCGCGTAGAACTCCCGGGTGATGTCGGCGGTGGCTCCGTCGTACACGGACCAGAGGGTGCCGATCACGTGGCGGAAGCCCGCGATGTGCAGGGCACTGGCCAGGGTGATCGCCTCGTCGATCAGGTCCATGCCCCCGACGGCCGTCTGACAGGCCGACAGGAACGCGAACTCCCCGCTGTAGCTGCGCTGCGCGAGGTCGTGCACGGTGAGGCCGTCCTCCCGCAGGGCGATGGTGCCCAGCCCGGGATCGTTCATGTCCTGTCCGGCATGGCTGCTGAAGTGCACCCACGGATGGCGGTGCAGCGCCGCCAGCACCGCCTCGGAGGTGGCGTCGGGGCCCTCCAGCCGGGTCAGGCGCTCGCCGAAGCGCCCGGCCAGTGCTTCGCGGTCCGCGTCGATCGACTGCAGGGGCGGCAGGCCGACCGGTTCCGGCGCGACGAACAGCATCCGGCCGACCTCGTCCCCACTCCCGTCCCCGTTCCCCGTCGCGGCGGCGCCGGGGCGGGCGCGCGCCGTGAGCAGCGCGCGGACGGTCGGCGTGTACGAGGACACGACCCGGTCCAGGACCGTTCGAGGCGGGCCGTCCACGCTCTCGCCGTGATGTCCGGCAGCGTGCAGGGGCAGCAGGTTGAGCAGGCCGGTGGGGCACCACCACAGCCGCGGGAGCGGTGCTCCGGCGGACGGGCTCCCCGTGTGCCCCAGCGCGTCGAGGACGGAACCGCAGATCCCGTCCCAGAGCCACCCGGTGACGGCGTCGAGCTCGCTCTCGGCCGCCGTCCGCGCCGCGGAGAGCGCGACCCGCGCGGCGGAGACCCGGTAGAACACTTCCGGGGACCGGTCGCCGTCGTCGAACCGCCCCTTCGCCGCCTGTAGTTCCCGGCCCGCCTGCTCCAGGGTGCGCAGGGCCGCCACGTACGCGACCGTGCGTTCCTCCACCGCGTCGGCCGTCACTCCGGGCAGCGGCAGGCCCCGTACACCGGACTCCGTGATCAGCAGGGCGTCGCAGCGCAGGCGGCTGATGTTGACCACCACCACGGCCCCGTCGCGGCTCGCGGCCGTGAGCGAGGCCGCGCGCGGGGGATCCAGGAAACCGGCCAGGTCGGGAATGCCGCGGGCGCGGCCCAGTTCGCGCACCTCGCCGACGAGCCGGTCCCATTCCCGGGACAGCGCCACGCGCCGGTCCACCGGATCCGCGCCCCGCCGGTCACCCTCGTCCACGCGCCCCTCCCCCGCCCGAAAGCGAGGGTAGACAATCCGCCCGGCGCATGTACCCGGTTCGGCGGGACCGGGCGCCTCCCGACGGCACGCCGGACGCCGGGTGCGCGGAACACGGCGGCGATGGTGAGCGTTGGTGCAACCATGGGAAGGTGATCAGCGGATCCGACTTCCGATGACTTCGAGGGGAGCCGTTCATGAGCACGGCGAAGGACCTGTTCATCATCGCCATGGACCCGCAGCCGGACCGGTCCGTGGGGCAGGGCGACCTGTCGCTCGCGCTCGCCGGCGCCGAGCTGATCGATCTTCTCGACGCGCGGGCCGCCGCCCTGGACGGCGACCGCATCGTGCCGGGCGAGCAGCCGGAACTGCACGACGAGCTCCTGGCCGAGGCCCAGACGGTGCTCACCCGGCAGCCTCCGTACGAGCGGGTCGAGGACTGGCTGTGGCGCCGGGGCCGCGATCTCTCCACGGCGTACCAGGCCGCCCTCGAGGAGGCCGGTCAGCTGACGCGGGGCCGCCGCGGCCTGCTGCCCTTCGGAACCGACCGTCTGGAGCTCGCCGATACGCCCGCCCGCCGCCAGGCCCTCGGCCGCTGGGAGGCGGACGAGCCCGTCCTCGCCGCCCTCGCCTCGGCCGTCGGCATCGAGGGAGAGGACTCCGAGGACGAACCGCGCCGCGACGACGAAGCGGTGACGACCGTACTGGCCATCGTCAACGACGCGGTGATGGAACTGGAAGCCGTACGCCAGCGGCGGTCCATCGAGAACGCGGCCTTCGCGAACGTCTGGCGAGTCCCGTGAGGTGCATTGCGCCCGGTCGGTTCCGGTGCTGCGCGGCCCGACCGTGCTCACCGGAGCGCCGTCCGGCCCTGGGTACGAGCGGCGGATGTCCTCCTGGGTAGGGGAGAGGGCACAGCGGGGGACGACACACGGAACCCGGCGCGTCAGCGCCCGTGGGGGGCGCCGCCTCCCACGTCATGGGCACCGTCGTGTGCGTGCTCGTCCTGGCCGTGGGCAACCTCGCCTCCGGCTACCTCGTCCTGCTCGCCTACGCGGCGCAGCCGCGTGGCCCCTGGGACAGCGAGGCGGTCGCCCACTCGGGTATCGCGGCCGGACTGGCGCTGGCGCTCACCGTCGTGACGGCGCTCCTCTCAGGGGTGTTCATGAAGGCCGAATGGCTGGGCGGCAGAGGGTGGTTCGCCCTTCCCGCGGTGGCGGCCCTGGCCGCGATCCTCCGTCTGACCCTCCTCGCACCCGCACTCTGACACCCCGTCGGCCCGTCGGCCCGGCGGGATGGCGGGCTGGCGGGCTGGCGGGCTGGCGGGCTGGCGGGCTGGCCCTGGACGATTCGGGGGGAGGGAAACAATGGGGCCATGGCTTCTCAACAACCGCCCCACACTCCCCCGATCGACACCGCGCGTGGCCTTGTCGCATGTCCGTGCTGCTTCCAGCGGACGTTGAAGGAGCGGGCCGACTTCGAGATCTGCCCGGAGTGCGGCTGGGAGGACGACGGGCAGGACGATGCGGACGCGCACTTCGTCCGGGGCGGGCCCAACGGCCGGCTGAGCCTGACGCAGGCCCGGCTGGACTACGTGAAGGAGGTGGCCGAGGAATCCGATGAGTCCATCACCCTGGGTGGTGATGGGCTTTGGCGGTCGGAAGCCCGGCGCCGGATCCCGGACCCGGCCGAGTAGGCGCTGCGCCGGGCTACTCCCGAGCGGCGCCCCGGTCCGGTTTCCAGCGCGGCGCCTCGTCATCAGGGTCGTCCGGGCTCGCGAAGTGGAAGGGGACACCAAGCCGGTCGGCCAGGGCGCCGCCCACGCGTTCGGCGACCACCGCCATCGGGTACCTTCCGCCCCGGTCAGCGCCTTCTCCGAGGTACCGTTCGGCGCTGCTCCAGGTGATCGTGGCCAGTACGCTCTCCTCCGCCGGCTCGGCGGTGACGGCCAGCAACACCACGAACCACCCGCTGGTGTCGCCGTCCCAGATCGCCTCGACCGCCACGGTACGACCGGCCGTCCCACCGGCCCGAAGGGCCAAGGACTCCCGGTCGAGAGGGCACTCCGGACCGGGATCGGGGTCGGCGGGTACCGGCAGGGCGGGAGCGTTGACGGGGCGTGTGCGATCGTGGGCGCCATGGGTGAGCCGGTGGAACGTGTGGACGATCAGGACCGGGTGCTGGCGGTGGTGGAACGCGGTGAGGCCATCCGCCGTGGCTGGCTGCACCGCATCGCGACGACGATCTGCCGTGATCAGCACGGGCGGGTCCTGGTCTACCGGCGGCCCGAGAACCGGTCCCGGTTCCCCGGCCATCACGAGGTGATGTTCGGCGGGGCCGTGGAAGTGGGCGAGACCTACGAGCAGGCGGCCGCGCGGGAGTTGGCCGAGGAGCTCGGCGTTGATGCGCCGGTGCGCTTCCTGTTCAAGTTCCTGTGCCGGGGGGCGATCAGCCCGTACTGGCTCGGCGTGCACGAGGCCGTGATCACCGGCGAGGTGACGCCCGACCCCGAGGAGGTCGCCTGGCACGGCTGGCTGACGGAGACGGAGCTGCAGGAGGCCGTGCGGCAGTGGCTCTTCGTTCCGGACGGGCAGAAGGCGTTCGGCCGGTACCTGACGCCCGGTCATGGAACGGTCGCGCCGCACGGGTCGGGTGCACCGTAGAGTGCCCGGCCCGTGCGGCCTTGTCCCCGTTCCTTCAGCGGCCCGCCCCCGTGCACATCTCGGCTCCCTGATGCAGGAATGGGCGAATCCGCACCCGGCCCGGCACCTGACCGGCGGAGGTGCTTGATGTTGATCACCGACGCCTTGGCCAGCACCAGGGGGTTCAGGAAGCGCAGCGGACCGATCAGGCGTGACGCGAAGAGGTGCATGTGCCGCGCGAGCGACGCATCGCGCGCCGCCGCCGAGAACATCAGGCGCTCCACGGGGTTGAACGGGCGCACCTTGGCGAAGTCGGCGGCCAGGTACTGGTGACCACGGAGCCGGCGCCGGTGCCCCCGGGCGTATGCCGCGAGTGACCTGTCGAGGTCGCCCCGACCGGTGACGGCCCCGGCGACCGCCTCCGCCAGCCATTGCGCGGACTCCAGCGCCCACCCGCATCCCACGCCCCACAGGGGATCGCCGGTCAGGGCGGCGTCGCCGATGAGCGCGACACCCGGTGCGATCGGCCTCCGGCTGTGCAGCGGGTAGTCGACCAAACCGATGATCTTCGAGATGCGCTCTGCGGAGTCGAGGGGAGGCGCCTCGGGCAGGGCGCGGACGAATGCGAGGAAGCTGCCCTCCAGGTCCTCCCGGAAGGCGGGCAGGCGCTTCTTGTCCGGGAGAACTGCCACGACCGTCACCCCGCCGTCGTTCGGGAAGGCGTACGCCATGTCGGGCTCGAGGAACCAGGTGTGACTGATCCCGTCGGGCAGCGGGAGGTCGCGGAACTGGGCGAGGTAGCCGAACCGGCCGTTCTCGAACTGCCGGGCAGGCACCCCGGCGAGCTTCGCCACGGCCGATTCCTTGCCGTCGGCACCGACCACCAGGCGGGCCCGGATCTCGCGCTCCCCCCGGGACGTCGACGCGCGGACGCCCACGGTGCGCCCGGCCTCCCGGACCAGCCCCGTCACCTGGTGACCGAGGAGCAGATCGACGCCGGGGGTCTGTGCCGCACGGGACCTGATCAAGGGGTCCAGAGTGCTGCGCCGGACGTTGTACGCGTACGGCAGCCCAGGGCCTCCCGGCGCCGCCTTCGGTTCGATCCATCCCCAACGGGTGTACCAGCGGACCTCGTTGCGCACGGCTCCCGCCTCCTCCAGGGCGGGGACGAGGCCGAGTTCGTCCAGCACCGGGTAGGCGTTGGCCGAGAGGGAGTGGGTGCACAGCACCTTGTACGTCTCGGGGTCCGAGCGGCGTTCCAGCAGTGCGACGCGTGCGCCGCGGCGTGCCAGCAGGATCGCCGCGGCGCTGCCGGCGAGGCCGGCTCCGCCGATGACGATGTCGTAGTCGTCCCCCGCGCTCTCAGGCTTGGTCATGCGCTGATCTCCCCCTTCTGAATGCCGTGCCGTTCGGTCGTGAGAGTGGTGCAGTGCGCAGTGCAACTGCTGTCAGGAACATGACCATGTGTCAAGGGTTGCAGGGGTTGCGCCCCCATCACCCCCGTTGCTTAAGGGCAGATCAACTGAACCTTAAAGCTGACTGTGTTCGCCCGCCCCGCATCGGCTCATGGCGGGCGGTGTGTGCACGGCGTACCTGCAGCCACAGCGGACGCCGCACGCGTGACCTGCTTCTTTGCCCGTCGCCCCTCGGCCACGAGCCCCGCGGTATGCCCGTGTGCAGCGGCCCAAACCTCCTCGCGGCCGGATTCGTAAAAAGGCAACAGGACCGAACTCGCGTGTGACGGCGGCCGTATGCAGGACGTCGGGGGGGACAGCGTCCATCGGATCGAGGAGTGTCAGGTGTCCAGAAAACGGACTATGAGTCTCAAGAAGAAGCTCGTGCTCTCTGTCGTCACGGGAACCCTCGTGACCGGAGGGGTCGTCGTCACGATCGCGACCGGCAACGCCGCCGCACCCGATGTCGTCTGCCAGGGATCGACGGTGACCTTGTCGGGTGAGGCGGGTCCGCCAGCGGCGAGCAGTGGGCAGTTCCCCGTGGGGACGAAGCTCAAGGTGACCAATCTCGACAACGGCAAGGCGACGACCGTCGCCGTGAGCGGCCCGTCCGGCAGCTGCGCCCTCCTCAACAACGCAGCCTTCGAACAGGTCCGGGAACCCGGCAAGAACCTCATCCGACGCGCACGCATCGAACGCGTCGGGGGCGGCGCCGACGCCCAAGCCCCCGCAGCCGGCGCGCCGGCCGCGCCCGCCGCCCAAGTACCGCCCGCCACCGGCGAAGTCGTATGCCCCGGCTCCACCGTCACCCTCTCCGGCGAAGGAGGCGCACCCGCAGCCAGCAGCGGCCAGTTCCCCGTAGGCACCAAGCTCAAGGTCACCAACCTCGACAACGGCAAGGCGACGACCGTCGCCGTGAACGGCCCCTCCGGCAGCTGCGCCCTCCTCAACAACGCAGCCTTCGAACAGGTCCGGGAACCCGGCAAGAACCTCATCCGACGCGCACGCATCGAACGCGTCGGCGGCGGCGCCGACGCCCAAGCCCCCGCAGCCGGCGCCCCCGCCGCGCCCGCCGCGCCCGCCGCGCCCGCCGCGCCCGCCGCCCAAGTACCGCCCGCCACCGGCGAAGTCGTATGCCCCGGCTCCACCGTCACCCTCTCCGGCGAAGGAGGCGCACCCGCAGCCAGCAGCGGCCAGTTCCCCGTAGGCACCAAGCTCAAGGTCACCAACCTCGACAACGGCAAGGCCACCACGGTCACCGTCAACGGCCCCTCCGGCAGCTGCGCCCTCCTCAACAACGCAGCCTTCGAACAAGTCCGGGAACCCGGCAAGAACCTCATCCGACGCGCACGCATCGAACGCGTCGGCTGAGCAGCCGGAACCGATGCGGGGCCACCATCGGAGCCGCGGCCGGGGCAGGGGCACCGCCCCGGCGGCGGCCCGGCGGCGGCGGCCCGGCGTCCGGTCAGCCGGTGTCGAGGACCAGGTCGGCGCGGTCGCGGCCCGGGGCGACGAGCCGGGCGTTGGCCTCGTCGGACCGGGCCACCCACTCGCGCGCGTACGCGGGGTCCTTGCCGTGGCGCACGTGCCGCTCGATCAGCCGGTCCAGGCGCAGGCCCTCGGCCGGGGCGAGGTACCAGGCCTCGTCCAGCAGCGGGCGTACCGACGCCCACTCCCCCGCGTCGTGCAGCAGGTAGTTCCCCTCGGTGATCACCAGCGGTACGTGCGGGGCGACGGGGATGCTGCCCGCGATCGGCTCCTCGAGCGAGCGGTCGAAGGCGGGCGCGTACACCGTGGGTCCGTCCGCTGCGCGCAGCCGGCGCAGCAGGGCCACGTAGCCGGCGGCGTCGAAGGTGTCCGGGGCGCCCTTGCGGTCGGCCCGGCCCAGCCGGTCCAGTTCGGCCCGGGCGAGGTGGAACCCGTCCATCGGGACCACCACCGCCCGCTCCGGCCCGAGCGCGTCGGCGATCCGGGCAGCCAGTGTCGACTTTCCGGCCCCCGGGGGGCCTGCGATGCCGAGGATGCGCCGCCCGCCCGGGGCGGCCAGCGCCTCGGCCCTCACTACCGGTTCCGTCGTCGCGCGCATCCGCACATCCTGCCCGAGGTGCACGCCCCGGCGCCCCCGACCGGCATCGCGGCCGGGGGCACCGGGTGCGTGCGCCGGGTCAGCAGCGGGGGCAGGCGTCCCGGATCACGCGCCAGGTGAAGGTGGTGGAGGCGACGGCGCCCTTGGCGTCCTTGGCGGTGACGGTCACCGTACGGATTCCGCTGCTGCGCAGGAGGCCCGAGATCAAGCCGGTCGAGGCGTTGATCGTGGCACCGGCAGGCAGGCTGACCGCCGACCAGGTGTAGGGAGCCGCGCCGCCGGTGGCGGTCATCTGTAAGTGCGCGTAGTCGTACTGGAGGGACACCTGATTGCCCGGGTTGACCACGGACGGGGCGGCGGCCGCCGTACGTGTCACCAGGGCGGTCGTGCTGTGCGGCGCGGCGACGGCCGGGCCCACCGATGCGGCCAGGACGGCCGTCAGGCCGACTGCCAGGGCCGCCAGTCTGCGTGGAGCGCGCGTGGATGTGCTCAACAGGACCTCCGAACTCGTCGGGCGGGGGCGGCAGTTCCGGTACGGGTCCCGGAGGCCGTCATCGCCCGTTGTGGGTATGAATGTTCGAGGTGCGTGGCGCGTCGGAATCATAGGCGGGGCGGGCCGCGTCCGCCAGAAGGCACGTGGACCGGCTCCGCGGCCCCTACGATGTCCGTTATGCCCGGTACGGCCACCGTTCCGCACAACCCGCCGCCCCGCGCACGGTTGCGGTCCGCCGCCCGCCTGGCCGTGTGCGCCGCCGTGCCCTGGTTCCTCTGCCTGTGGTGGGGCACGAGCACGGTCCCGGTGCCCGCCGCCCTGCCGGCCGTATTGATCCTTCGCGAGGACGTGTACGCCGCTCCGCGCCTGGCGTGGGACCGGCTCGTGGGCGTCGTCGTGGGCGTGGCGCTGAGCACGTTCGTCCTGCACTGGCTGCCGCCGCCCTCGGCCTCCTCGGTGACCTCGGCGTCGGCATCGGCCTCGCTGTCCTTCCTCGCCGTACTGGTCTGCGGCTGCGCGGGCATGTACCTGATGTACCGGGGCGGCTCCCCCAACCAGCAGGTCCTGATCACCGCACTGGTGATCTACGCGACCGCCGCCCCCGGCTACCCCCTGGCCCGCCTGGTGGAGAGCGCGGTCGGCATCGTCACCGTCGTCGTGCTCGGACCGCTGCTGTGGCCGCCGGACCCGTACCGGTCGGCGGTGACCGGGCTCGACGCCTACCGGAGCGAACTCGGTGGACTCCTCGCCGCGGTCGCCTCCCGGCTCGCGGCCGGGGCACCGCCCGCCGCCCCGGAGCTCCCCGGGGAGGCCGAGGATCTGTGGCTGCAACCACAGGGCGGCCTCGCGGCCTACGAACGGGCCGCTCGACGCACGCGGCTCCCCCGGCTGTACCTCCGTACGCCGAGCCGGCCGCCCGACGGGGTCGGGGAGCGGCTGCGGCTCGCCGCCCGGACCGCCCTCACCCTCCAGTTCTTCACCCAGGAGCTCCGGGAACGCGCCAGGACCGCCACGACGGCCAGGACCACCGGCCCCAACGGACCTGACAGGCCCGACGGTTCCGCCCGTCCCGATCCCGCCCTGCGGGACCTCGCCCCGCTGCTCCGGTCCACCGCCCTCAGCCTCGACTCCGCGCTGCGCGGTGACGACCGCGCCGCGGAGCTCGAACTCGAGCGGGCCCGCGGCCTGGACCTCGCCCAGCGCGAGGCCCACCCCAACCAGCACGATGCCGTCCTGCGGACGGGCCTCCACCTGACCCACGAGGCCATCGCCGACCACCTGTCGGCCCGCGGTTGACGACCGTCCGGGGCAACCCCGCGCGGGTCGGCGGCGACCACGACGGCTCCGACCGGCCGATGGCCGTCTCGTGCCGAGCGGTGCCGGTCGCGGCCGGCGCGCGGACGACCGCTAGGCTCGTGCACCGACCTGGGAGATGAAGGATCGATGACGTTGCACGAAGGCCTCCGGGTGACGCTGGCCGCGGATCTCGCACTGACCGGTCCGGTCGTCTCGGAGGGAGAGGACGTCGGCGGTTTCCTGGCCCTCGGGGCAGGCACCGCCGGCACCGTCGAGCGGGTGGACGAGCACCGGCCGCAGAGCACCGAGGACGTCCGCGAGTACGAGCGCCTGAAGTCGCTCCTCGACTCCTTCGGGCATCAGATGCCGCCGGAGAGCCGGAGGCAGCTCGAGGAGAAGGTCGGCGCCCTGGAACCCGCGTGGACCGCCTTCCAGGAGCAGCGGCCGCGCGTGACGGTTCGCGTCCGCTTCGACAACGGCTTCGTGCTCGACGGCGTGCGGGAAGAACTCTTCACCTCCACCTGAGGTTCAGGCCGCCCGCCCCGCGGCCTGCGCCTGCGCGCGTACGTGTTCCGGGTACCGGGCGGTGAACTCCACCGCCCCACACGGCCGTCAGCACGCGGTTCGTCCGGCGGAACAACGGCGAGTCCCCGTGCTCGCGCGCCACCGGCGCGCGGGGGCCCCCGAGGGTGGGCACCCGCCTCGTCCACCATCCTGCGAGGGCCCGCGGCCGGCCGCATTCCGGGGCCGGCCGCCCACGGGATCCCGGGCCGGTCCGAGCCGCCTGGCAGCCCCGCCCGACGCGCGTTTCACTGGAAGGTGGCTGCAAGCGCGCCGGCGGAGGAGACCACGCGCCCCGGGAGGTCCCGTGAACACGTACGTGCCACCCCTCTTCGACCCCACCCGCGTCCCCCACCTGCTGGGAACCTTCGCGCCCGTGTCCGAGGAGGTCGACGTCGCGGAGCTGGAGGTGACGGGCGCGCTGCCGGACACCCTGGACGGCCTGTACCTGCGCAACGGCCCCAATCCGCGGTTCACGCCGATCGGCTCGTACCTGTACCCCATCGACGGCGACGGCATGCTGCACGGCGTGTGGCTCTCCGGCGGCCGGGCCCGCTACCGCAACCGCTTCGTCCGCACCCCCGCGCTGGTGGCCGAGGAACGCGCCGGCCGAGCCCTGTGGGGCGGCCTCGAATCGATGATCGTGCCGGACGCCGGGCAGGTGGGTCCGGAGCTGGCGGGCACCTTCCGGGAGCTGCCCGACATCAACGTCGTCCGGCACGCCGGCCGCCTGCTGGCCCTCGCCGAGTCGGCCTGCCCCTTCCGCATCGACACGGAGCTGGCGACGCTCGGCCGGGAGGACTTCGCCGGGAGCCTGCCGGCGGGCATCACCGCCCACCCCAAGATCGATCCGATCACGGGCGAGATGGTCGTCTTCTGCTACGGCCTGGAGCCGCCCTACCTGACCTGGTCGGTCATCGGCCCCGACGGCACGGTCGGCCGTGGGCCCACGCCCGTGGACGGGGTGGACGAGCCGATGATGATCCACGACATGGCCCTGACGGACCGCTACGCCGTCCTCGTCCTCGCTCCGGCCTTCTTCGACCTCGCCGCGGCCATGGCGGGCGGCTCCT
Organism: Streptomyces sp. NBC_01232; assembly: GCF_035989885.1. Lineage (GTDB taxonomy): Bacteria > Actinomycetota > Actinomycetes > Streptomycetales > Streptomycetaceae > Streptomyces. The sequence continues at coordinate 7,870,645 of NZ_CP108518.1, read as the reverse complement.
TCCTGGCCTGGCGCCCGGAGCGCGGCACCCGCGTGGCCCTGATCCCTCGCGACGGCGGGCCGCTGCGCTGGGCGTCCGACGAGGCCTTCTGGGTGTGGCACACGGTGAACGCGTACGACGACGGCCCGGGAGCGGACGCCCCGGTGGTCCTGGACTACGTGCAGTGGAGCCGGCTGACCGTCGGCAGCCCGGACGAGGACGGCGGAGCGGACAAGGACGGCGGACCGGCCGACGGGGGCCTGGTACGGGCGCGCATCGACCCGGCCGCGGGCAGCATGACCCGCACCCTGCTGGACGACTCGCGGGTGGAGTTCCCGCGGGTCGACGACCGGCGCATCGGCCGGCGCCACCGGTACACCGCTCTGGCCACCGCCACCGGGCGGACGGACCTGCTGCCGGGCGAGTACGACGCCGTGCGCTGGTACGACGGGGAGACCGGCACCTCCCGCGTCTGGCCGGCCGGGAACCTCTCGGTCGGTGAGCCGGTCTTCGCGCCGGAGCCCGGGCAAGGCTCCGGGTCCGGGTCCGGGTCCGGGTCGGAGGAGCGCGGCCACTGGCTGACCTTCGCCACCGACCGTACCGACGGGTCGAGCTGGTTCCTGGTCATCCCCGCCGAGGACCCCGCCTCCGGCCCGGTGGCCCGCGCCCGGATCCCCGTCCGCGTCCCGCTCGGCCTGCACGGCTGCTGGCTGCCCACCGAGGAGTGAAACCCGCCCGGCGCGCCCCCGCGTCCCGACCGTGCCACCCTGTTGCTTGGCCTCGGGAGTAGGCAGCCGCGACGAACGGAGCGCGCTGTGAGCAGACCGATCCACCCCGCACCCCTGCGGCGCGGTACGGCCGCCGCCTGCGCCGCCCTGCTGTTCGTGGCCCTCGCCCCGGGCACGGCGAGCGGCGCGGACCCCACCCCCGCCCCGTCCTCGACGTCGTCGTCCCCGCCTCCACCGGCCGGTGACACGGGCCTCGCCGGCCTCGACCCGCGCATCACGGCGATCATGCGGAAGCCGGAGTACCGCAACGCCCAGTGGGGCCTGCTGCAGACCGAACCGGACGGCGGCCGTGTGGTGCACAGCCTCTTCCCGGGGCAGTTCTTCATCCCCGGCTCCACCGCCAAACTGCTCAGCGTCTCGGGCCCGTGGCAGACCCTGGGCGCCGACCACCGCTTCGTGACCCCGCTCTACGCGGTCGGCGAGCGCGACGGCGCCACCCTGACCGGCGACCTCGACCTCGTCGCCCAGGGCGACCTCACCATGGGCGGCAGGACCCGCCCCGACGGTACGGTCGCGTACACCGACCTCGACCACACCTACGCCAACGACTTCCCCGGCGCGACCCTCACCCCGGAGAACCCCCTCGCCGGGATCGACCGGCTCGCCCGGCAGGTGCGCGAGGCGGGCATCACCCGCGTCGACGGCGACGTGATCGTCGACAGTCGGCTGTTCCTCCCCGACCCGGAGCTCGTGCCGACCCCGACACCGCTGATCATCAACGACAACCTGATCGACCTCATGACCACCCCCGGGGGCCGGGCGGGCGCGGACGCCCGGCTGGACTGGCGGCCGAAGGTCGCTCCGTACGAGGTCACTTCGGCGGTGAAGACCGTGGCGGCCGGGCAACCGACCGCCGTGACCGTGACGGCCACCGACGGCGGCACCCGGATCCGGCTGACCGGCACCATCGCGGCGGACGCCGAACCGCTGTTGCGGACCTCCCCGATCGGCGACCCGGCCGCCTTCGGACGCGTCGCGCTGATCGAGGCGCTCGAACGCGCGGGGGTGCACGTCACCGCCGACCCGTCGGGCCCCAACCCGGTCGGACGGCTGCCGCGCGACTACGACGGGCGCCCGCGGGTGGCCGCGTACACCTCCCCGCCCTACGCCCAGTACGCCAGGCTGATCCTCAAGGTCAGCCACAACCTGGGCGCGAACCTCGGCATCTGCCTGCTGGCCGTCACGGCGGACAGCAACCAGTGCGAGGCCGGCTTCCCCGTACTGGCCGACTTCCTGGACCGGGCGGGCGTCGACCGCAAACAGGCGCAGCTCATGGACGGCCGCGGCGGCAACCCGGCCGACCGGGCCACCCCGCAGGTCCTGGTGCAGATGCTGGCGTACTGGCAGCGCACGCCGGACGCGCAGCTGTTCCGGGAGGCCCTGCCCATCCTGGGTGTCGACGGCCTGCTGGCCGAGAACTGCCGCAGCTGTCCGGCCCGGGGCAAGGTGTTCGCGAAGACCGGCGCGGCCGTCGGCGGGGACGCCCTCAACGACCGGCTGGCCGTCGGCGCCATCACGATCGCGGGCTACCTGGACAAGGGCGGCGGCCGGTTCGACACCTTCTACGCGGGCGTCAACGGCGCGTCAACGCCGGGCGCCGACCCCACCGAGGTGCTGTCGATCGCCAATGACCTCGCCCTGATCGCCGCCTATCTCCAGGAGTCCTCTTCGCCCTGACGGCCGGTGCCGGGAGCACGGTGCGGGGAGCGCGTCAGTAGGCCCCGATCGACCAGAAGACGCCCACCTCCTCGTCGCCGACCGCGATCAGGCCCAGATCGTCGAACAGGTCGAGCCCCCGGACATAGGCGGAGGTGAGGAAGGTGTGCGAGGCGGTGCCCTGCAGGCCGGCCGCGACGAAGTCCGGGGCCCGGTCATGGGCGGCCGCCCGCGCGTTGGTCCAGTAGCGGGCGGTGGGGCCGTACCGGTCGAGCAGGGTCCGGGCATCGGCCAGTACCGCGTCCCGGTCCGGCCTGCCGCGGACGGGGCGCGGCTCCGCCTGCCATTCCTCCGTCATGACGGCGAGCGCCCCGTGGGCGGCTTCCGCCTCCAGCGGGTACAGGAGGTCGGGCCATCGCGCCACGGCGGGCGGGTCGAAGGGATATGCGGGCAGACCCCAACGGGTGTCCTCGGCACGGTCCCCGTCCAGCCGCACCCAGCCCCGGGGATCACGGACCCGGCGGTTCATCACGGCGAGGACGTCGTGCTTCCAGTCCGCGTGGCGGCGTGGTCCGGTGGACACGAAGGCGTAGACGTCGTCGAGCAGACGTATCGCCGCAGCGTTCCAGGGGCAGCGGCGGCTGCGGAACTCCAGGAGCAGGGTGCGTACCCGGAGACCGAAGGCGTCCGCAGGCTCGCGCGGGATGCGGTGCAGCTGATCCAGGGTCCGGCGGACGAGGTCGCCGGCCGCGCCCGGCCGGCCGTCGGGGCAGGCCGGCACCTGCGGCGGCGGGAGCTTCGTCGCTCCGTCGGACAGTGCCTGCAGGCGGGCGTCGAGCAGATTCAGGGCAAGCCGGTCGGCATCGTGCAGGTGGGTCATCCCGCCACCCTAGAGACGGGCTGCGGGGCACCCGGCTACGTCTGTGCCCAGGCACGCAGCAGTGCCTCCCGCGCACGGGGTTCGGGGGTGCCCTCCCCTGCGTGCACGCGGCCCCATGCTCCGGGGGCCCGCGGGTCCGCGGTTCCCGCGACGAAGCGGTCGAGGAGCTCCTGGGAGAGCCGCACCTCCTCGTCGATGTACCCGCCGGCCGCCGCCGAGTACACGGTGAGCCGTTGCGATCCGTCGGCCGTGTCCAGGCGCAGCGTCATCTCGGGCGGCCCCTCGCCGGTGAGGCCGCCGATCGCGGCCGAGACCACCGACCCGAGGAGTTTCGACGCGCGGCTCGTCCGGCTCTCGCTGGGTGCGTCCTCGACCACCGCGGAGCGCACCCCCTGCCAGGTCCAGGTCAGGGAACCGTCCGGGTCCGCGGCCTCCAGTCCGTCGGCGGTGAGCCGGACGCAGACCCCGATGGCGTTCGGCGGCGAGCCCACGTACACCGCGTCCGGAGTGACCCAGAACAGTCCGACCATCGCCGCCACGTGCCGCTCCTCGCTCTCGCCCGCCGCCCCGCATGACCCCACCATCCATACCGCCGGCGCCGAGCGGACCGCCGCAGACACACCGAACGCCCGCCGCAGCGGGACCGGGCCGGGACCCGGACGTAAATCGGTGGGGTCCCGCGGCGGGATCTGTCAGCATCCTCGGATGGGTGCATTGGACGCAGTTGCCGGCAGGGTCGCCGGCGGAGCCACCGTGGAGTTCCGGCCGAGCGGCTCCTCGATGGTCCCGCTGATACGCAGTCGTCAGCAGGTGGTGGTCGCTCCGGTGGAACCGGCGAGGCTGAAGGCGGGGGACATCGTCCTCGCCCGGGTCGCCGGGACCGTGTACCTGCACCTGGTGTCCGCCGTGGATCCGGTGCGCAGGCGGGTGCAGATCAGCAACAACCGGGGCCGGGTGAACGGCTGGACCGGCCACGACCGGGTCTTCGGCATCTGCGTGGCGGTCGACGGTGTCCCCCGGGCGGGCGCCGCGGACAAGACGCGTGCGGCGTAGGGGGCCGTTCCGGTGCAGGAACTGAAGCTACCGGTCACCATCCACCGGGCACGGCTCGGACCGGTGGAGTTCAAGGTGATCCGACCGGCGCGGCCGCTGGTCCGCGCCGTCCTCGTCGACCACGACAGCCACGTGGACGCCTACTTCGACCAGCAGGCGGCGAAGCTGGTCGGCGGCCTGTGGACGCTCGCCGCCTCGTCCCCGCGCTCTCTGGTCCACCTGCCGATGCGGGGCAACCGCGCTCCCGGGCGCGAGCTGCCGAAGCCGGGGAGCCGGCAGCTCGATCTCGTGCTGCTGCACCACTCGCTCCAGTTCCCGCCCGCGCGCTGGAAGGACGTACGCTCCCGCCTCGGCCGGGGCCGCCCGCAGACGGTGACCCTGCCCCGTCCGGCGAAGGCCGACGAGCAGCCGGCCGACGCCGAGGCTCGGCATTACCGGGAGAACCGGGACCTGTTCCACCAGCACGTGCACGCCGAGACGCTGTTCATGACGGGGAGCGCGCCGGTGTTCAGGGCCACCGCCCGCCATTTCTTCGACGTCGCCCGCAATGGCCCGGGTTATGTGCCGGTCCATCGGGGCTACCCGCACTTCTGCACCGCACTCCACTCCAACGCCGGTGTGCTGGGTGACGCGCGCGAGATCCACATCGAGTACTCGGACCAGTGGCAGGCGGCGACGGACGACGTTCCAGAGCCGGGAGGCTAGGGCGTCTCTTTTGGATCTTGTCGGTCGGGCCCGCGTCGTCCGGTGCCGTGCATCGCAAGGCGGAGGAGCGCCGTTGTACTGGACGTACTGCGGTGCTCCGACAACGCGGCGAGGTGCGGTGCCGGGCGACGCGGGCCTGGGGGCACCTCCCAGCGGTAGCTGGGGGAGCAAGATCCGAAAGAGACGACCTAGCGGGGGCCGGCCGCGGCCTCGATGTCGGCGAGCTGGGCGGCGAGGATCTCTTCGAACGCGGCGCGGCGGTCCGCCCCGAGGGGTCGGATGTCGCGCGCGAAGTGGGCCAGGGCGGGGAAGCGTTCGGGGTCGGCGCCCAGTACCGCGACGCGGAACAGCTCCATGCCCTGTTCGTACTCTTCGGCGGTGATGGTGCTGACCCCGGCCTCGGAGGCGATCAGCGAGGCGATGAGGACCGCGATCCGGTGGTAGCGCGCCGGGATCTGCTCGTCGGGCAGTCCCGACGCCCGCAGGGCCTGCAGCAGTTCTTCCATGACCAGCCGGGAACCTGCGCCGCCCGACGCATAGCGTCCCCAGACCCCGGCGAGCTGGGGTTGCTGCCCGAAGGCCTCTCTCACGCGCAGGGCCAGGGCGGTGATGCGCTGCTTCCAGTCGCCCTCGGGGCGGTAGCCGTCCATGGCGGCCGCGAGGATCCGGTCGGCGACCGCGCGCAGCAGTTCGGTCTTGCTGCGGAAGTGCCGGTAGAGGCTGGAGGAATCGGTTCCCAGGGCAGCGGCGAGCTTGCGCACGCTGAACGACTCGGCGTCGCTCGTGCGCAGCAACTCCGCCGCCGCGTCCAGGATCTCGTCGGTCGACCAACGCCTTCGCGGTGCCATCTCACTCCTCTTTCCGGGTCTCACCCTAACCCATGCACTTGGTGTTGCACGCACCGCGTGCATAATGAGGACATGAGCGTGCCGGCCCGGCAGCAGGCGGGCCGGCATGCCACTCGTGCCCTCTGACCCGGGCCGGGCTCCCGACGTGGAGCTCCACCCGCGGAATACGAAAGGACGCATACCGTGAGGAACCCACTGGATCCCGCGAAGCTGAAGGCCGCCCTGGAGAACGTGCACCACGCCGGGATGCCGGGGCTGTTCGCCGAAGTGCGCGACGGCGACCAGATCTGGCGCGGCGCCGCCGGGGTCGCCGATGTCTCCACCGGCCGCCCTGTCACCGCCGACATGCGGCACCGCGTCGGCAGCATCACCAAGACCTTCACCGCCGCCGCGGTTCTGCAGCAGGTCGAGAGCGGCCGGATCGGTCTCGACGCCCCGGTCGGCCGGTACCTTCCGAAGCTGGTGCCCGGGGAACGCGGTGACGCGATCACGGTCCGGATGCTGCTCAACCACACCAGCGGCCTCGCCGAGTACCTCCCCTACGCCTACCCCTCCCTCAAGGCGCTCCCCGACCTCGCGAACACCGGCCCCCAGAGCCTGGACGACCACCGGTTCACACGGTTCGACCCCGTCGAGCTGATCGGGCTGGGGGTCGCCGCACCTGCCGTCGGCACCCCGGGCGGCGCGCCGGGGCTGTACTCCAACACCAACTACCTGCTCCTCGTCGAGCTGCTGGAACAGGTGACCGGCACCTCGGCCGGGCGGTACATCACCGAGAACGTCATCGAGCGCGCCGGGCTCCGGGACACCGAGATCCCCACCGGGCCGCAGGTGAACGGGCCGCACTCACTGCTCTACGAGGCGTGGTTCGGCATGATCGACCCGCCGCGCGACTACAGCGTCTTCGACATGTCATGGACGGGTCCTTCGGCCTCGCTGATATCGACCGTCGCGGACCTCAACCGCTTCTACCGCATGCTGCTGGCCGGGGAGATCGTCAGCCCGTCGTCGCTCGCGCAGATGCGCCGCACGGTCCGGGTCGTGTCCCAGGAGGGCAAGACGATGGACTACGGCCTGGGGCTGTACCCGGTCCAGGAGCCGGGGCAGGACACCTTCTGGGGTCATGGCGGCACGGTCTGGGGCGGTGGAGCGCTCGCCATGACCCGCGCCGACGGCATGCGGCAGATGGCGGTCGCGGTGAACGCGCAGAGGTGGAACCGGCTCGACTCCTCGGGCAGGCCGCAGCCCCATCCCATCGACGGCGCGCTCGAGGCCCTGCACCGCGTGGCGATGTACGGCTGACCGGCCGCACCATCCCGGCCGGGCCCGGGGGCGGACGCACCCGGCCGCTGATCGCCTCACCGCCCGTCGCGATCTTGGCGAAGCCACTCGTAACCCCCGGGTGGCACCGCCCGACACATGTACGCAACAGGGATTTCCTACGGTGGACCGCAACGGGATCGACCTGCACCGGGCAGCAGCGGCCCGGGGCGGTGCGGTGTCGGCCGGTGGCGCGAGGAGGTCTGCTGTGGCGGAGGCGGAGGCAGCGGCCGGGCAGCAGGTGCGTACGGTCTGCTCCTACTGCGGCGTCGGCTGCGGGATCGTCCTGGACATCGTCACGGGCGGCGACGGGCGCCGTACGGTGGCCAAGGTCACCGGCGACAGGCAGCACCCCGCGAACGGCGGACGCCTGTGCACCAAGGGCGCCACGCACGCCGACATGCTGGCCGCGCCCGGCCGGCTGACGACCGCACTGGTCCGCGGCGAGCGGGGCGCCGAGCCCGCCGCCGCCCCGGTGGAGACGGCCATCGCGGAGACGGCGGCCCGGCTCCGCCGGATCCTCGACGCGCACGGCCCCGACGCACTCGCGCTCTACGTCTCCGGCCAGATGTCCCTGGAGGCCCAGTACCTGGCGAACAAGCTGGCCAAGGGCTTCCTGCGGACGAACCGGATCGAATCCAACTCGCGGCTGTGCATGGCCAGCGCCGGCAGCGGCTACAAGCTCTCGCTGGGCGCGGACGGCCCTCCCGGCTCCTACGAGGACTTCGACCGGGCGGACGCCTTCTTCGTCATCGGCTCCAACATGGCCGACTGCCACCCCATCCTCTTCCTGCGGATGATGGACCGCGTCAAGACCGCCGGAGCCAGACTCATCGTGGTCGATCCCCGGCGCAACGCCACCGCCGCCAAGGCCGATCTGTTCCTGCAGATCAGGCCCGGCACCGACCTGGCACTCCTCAACGGACTGCTGCACCTGCTCGTCGAGGGCGGCTGGACCGACCCCGCGTTCATCGCCGAGCACACCGAGGGCTGGGAGGAGATGCCCGCCTTCCTACGGGACTACGCGCCCGCGCAGGTCGCCGAGATCACCGGCATACCGGAGGCCGACATCCGGCTGGCCGCCCGCTGGATCGGCGAGGCGGGCGAGTGGATGAGCTGCTGGACCATGGGCCTGAACCAGTCCACGCACGGCACCTGGAACACCAACGCCCTGGTCAATCTGCACCTCGCCACCGGCGCCATCTGCCGCCCGGGCAGCGGCCCCTTCTCCCTCACCGGCCAGCCCAACGCGATGGGCGGACGGGAGATGGGATACATGGGACCTGGTCTGCCCGGTCAGCGCTCGGTCCTGGTGGAGGAGGACCGCAGTTACGTGGAGGAGCTGTGGGGTGTGCCGAAGGGCACCCTGCGCACCGGCGCCGGACGCGGCACCGTCGAGATGTTCGAGAAGATGGCGGACGGTGAGATCAAGGCGTGCTGGATCATCTGCACCAACCCGGTCGCCTCCGTCGCCAACCGCAGCACCGTCATCCGGGCCCTGGAGACCGCCGAACTCGTCATCACCCAGGACGTGTTCGCGGAGACCGAAACCAATGCCTACGCCGACATCGCGCTGCCCGCCACCCTCTGGGCCGAGTCGGACGGCGTGATGATCAACTCCGAGCGCAACCTCACCCTGGTGCAGGGCGCGGCCGATCCGCCCGGCGAGGCCCTGCCCGACTGGCAGCTGATCGCACAGGTCGCCTGCGCGATGGGATTCGCCGAGGCCTTCACGTACACGTGCGCCGAGCAGGTGTTCGAGGAGCTGCGGCAGGCCTGGAACCCGCAGACCGGCTGGGACCTGCGCGGTGTCACCTACGAGCGGCTGCGCTCGGGCCCGGTGCAGTGGCCGGCCGCCCCGGACGGGCCGGAGCGCAATCCGGTCCGCTACCTCAACGACGGGGTCAGCCGGGCCCTGGCCGAGCGCCCGGACGGCAGCCGCCCCCGGCTGGCCTTCCCGACGGCGACGGGACGGGCCGTCTTCTTCGCCCGCCCCCACCTGCCGGACGGCGAACTCCCCGACGAGGACTACCCGTTCGTCCTCAACACGGGGCGTCTGCAGCACCAGTGGCACACCCTGACCAAGACCGGCAAGGTCGCCAAGCTCAACAGGCTCGACCCCGGACCCTTCGTGGAGATCCACCCGCAGGACGCGGCCGCCCTCGGCATCGTGGAGGGCGACGGGGTGGAGGTGGCCTCCCGGCGCGGGCGGGCCGTCCTGCCGGCGGTCGTCACCGACCGGGTCCGGCCGGGGAACTGCTTCGCCCCCTTCCACTGGAACGACCTGTTCGGCGAGTACCTCAGCGTCAACGCCGTCACCGACGACGCCGTCGACCCGATCTCCTTCCAGCCCGGTTTCAAGATGTGCGCGGTGACTTTGACGAAGACGACAGCCCCGGTCCCCGTGGTGGCGGCCCTGCCGCCGGCCACCGCACCCGCATCCGTCGGCGGCGATCCCGGCCCCGACGGCCTCGGCACCCCTGCTCCCGCCCGGGCGTCGTCGGGAAGCACCACCGCGACACTGCCCCGTCCGGGCACGGCCCCGGCGGTGACCGCCCTCACGGCCCTCACCGACGTGTTCGGGCTGCAGGACCGGACACCGCCCGCCCTCTCCGACCGGGAGCGCCAGTACCTCGCCGGGTTCCTGACCGGGCTCGCCTCCGCCCCGCCCGGCGCGGACGTCCCGTCGCTCCCCGCCGGCGCCCCCTTCGAGGCCGGGCACGCGCTCTGGGTCGACGGTGTCCTCGCCGGCGCGTACTCGCGCACGGCGACCGCCCTGGCCGCTGCTCCCCCGGCCGCTCCGGCACCGGCCCCGGCCGAGGCGGACCCCCCGGCCCGGCCGGTGCGCCGGACCCGGCGGACCGTCGTGCTGTGGGCCTCGCAGACGGGGAACGCCGAGGACCTCGCCGCCGGCATCGCGGCGGAACTGGGCACTGCCGCCGCCGCCCCGGCGAGCGTGCACAGCATGGCGGAGCGCGTTCCGGCCTCCCTGGAACCCGGCACGGATCTGCTGATCGTCACCAGCACCTTCGGTGACGGTGACCCGCCGGACAACGGAGCCGCGTTCTGGGAATCCCTCAGCGCCCCCGACGCGCCACGCCTGAAGGACGTCCGGTTCGCGGTACTCGCCCTCGGCGACTCCACCTACGACGCCTTCTGCGGCCACGGCCGCCGGCTCGACCAGCGCCTCGAAGAACTCGGCGGCCTGCGCCTCCTGGCCCGGGTGGACTGCGAGCCCGACTACGAGGAGCCCGCGGGCCGGTGGCTGGAGCAGGTGCGCACGGCGCTCGCGGCCGCCGCCCCGGACCCGGGCTCCGCCGCGGGACCCCGGTCCCGGCCGGTGGCCGACCGTAACTCCCCGTACGTCGCCCGGCTGTCCGGCAACCGGCTGCTCAGCCTGCCCGGCGCCACGAAGGAGGTCCGCCGGTTCGCTTTCGACCTGGGCGAGGACGGTCCCGCGTACGAGGCGGGCGACGCTCTGGCGGTCCAGCCGGTCAACTGCCCCGGTCTGGTGACGGAATGGCTGGCCGCCACCGGCCTCGCCCCGGACGCCGAGGTCGCCGTACCCGGCCGCGACCCCATGCCGTTCGCCGAGGCGCTCCACCGGCACCTCGACATCACCCGCCTCACGCCCGACCTGCTGCGCTTCGTCACCGAGCACACCGGCGACCGCCGGCTCAAGCAGCTGACGCGCCCCGACAACAAGGACGGCCTCGCCCGGTGGACCTGGGGCCGCGGGCCCGTGGACGTCCTGGCCGAGTTCCCGGTGCGGCTCAGCGCCCAGGAATGGGCCGAGCGTCTGGGGCGGCTGAAGCCGCGCCTGTACTCCATCTCCTCCAGCCCCCTCGTCGACCCGCGGGAGGTGGGCCTGACCGTGTCGGTCCTGCGCTACGAGGGGCCGGGCGGCCACCACCGCAAGGGCGTGGCCTCCACCTTCCTGGCGGACGCCGAACCCGGCACGCCGGTACCGCTGTTCGTCCAGAGCTCGGCACACTTCCGCCCGCCCGCGGGCGCGGACACTCCGGCCATCATGGTCGGCCCGGGGACCGGCATAGCGCCGTTCATGGCATTCCTCGAACACCGCCGCGCGCTCGGGCACCAGGGCGCCAACTGGCTGTTCTTCGGCGAACAGCGCGAGGCCACCGACTTCTACTACCGCGAGGAGCTGGCGGAACTCCACCGGCACGGCACGCTCACCCGCCTCGACCTGGCCTTCTCCCGGGACCAGCGGACCAAGGTCTACGTCCAGGACCGCATGCGGGAGCACGGAGCCCAGCTGTGGTCCTGGCTGCAGGACGGCGCCCACTTCTACGTGTGCGGTGACGCGAGCCGGATGGCGAAGGACGTGGACCGGGCGCTCCGCGAGATCGCGATGGCGCACGGCGGCCTCGACGCGGACGAGGCGGCCGCGTACCTGAAGCAGCTCTCGGCCGCCAAGCGGTACGCGCGCGACGTGTACTGAGCGCGTCCGGGCAACGCGCACGCCCCTCCCCTGCCCGTGCGCCACCGCGTGCGCGTTGTCGCGAGCTGTTCCTCGCCGATCCGGGCATCACCGGCGGGCAGTTGCACGCCGAGGTCCGGGCGCTCGCGGCCAAAGCGGGCTGGACACTGGGCGGTTGGCACGCCGGCCACCTGACCGGGACCGGTCCGTCGGCGGACATCGGGGACGCGCCGCCCGGCTCTCCGAGCCACGCATACATCTGCCCGGAGAACGACCGCCCCCTGCGCCGCACGGTCGCGGGAGGGTGGCAGGCCCACTGGTTGCTGGAGGTCCGCCCCGTGGACGAACTCCGCGGTTTCGGCGGCTCGTACAAGCGGCTGCTCGATCTCGCCCGACGGCCGTCAGCGGGCGGTGAGCACCAGCGGCGCGGGGCTGCCGTCGGTCCAGTCCGGGGTGATCGCGGCGAGCGCGTCGCCCACGGCGGCGCCCTGGAGGAAGGCCGCGCGGTGCCCGTCGGCGATCGTGGCCCGCGCGCCGTCCCAGGCGACGGGTACCAGCCGGGTCAGGCCGGGCGCCGGCCGCATGAACCCGCGCACGGGGACCTGCGGCAGGGGATCGAGGACGCGTCCGGACAGGCCCGCGATCAGGGGGCCGAGCAGGGTACGGGCGGCCACCAGGGCGGCGTACGGGTTGCCCGGGAGACCGACCACCCATCGGTCCGGGGCGAGTTCGGCGAGCAGCATGGGATGGCCGGGCCGGCAGGCGACCGTGTCGACGACCATCCGCGCCCCGCAGTCGTCCAGCAGCCTGCGCAGCTGGTCGGTGGCGCCGACGGAGGTGGAGCCCGTGACCACGACGACGTCGGCGTGCCCCTGGGCCTCGTACACGGCCCCGGCCAGGCTTCCCGCCGGCCGGTCGGGGACGTACCGCACCGGTCCGGCCGCATCGCCGGGCTCACCGCCGAGTTCGGTGACCAGGGACGGCAGGAGCGGACCGAGGGCGTCGCGCACCCGGCCGCGGCCGGGAACACCGGCGTGGTCCAGCTCGTCCCCGGTGATCAGTACGCCGACCCGGGGGCGCGGCCGTACCGCCAGCGCATCGTGGCCGCAGGAGGCGGCGAGACCGAGCAGCGCGGGCCCGATCCCGGTGCCCGCCGGGGCGAGCGTGCGGCCCGCGGGAGCGTCCTCGCCCGCGCGCCGGATGTGCCGGCCCGGCGGCGGCAGAGGTCCGGACACCCGGCCGTCGTGCCCGGTCACCGCAGATTCCAGGGGGAGTACGGCCTGCGCCCCGGCCGGCACTTCGGCCCCGGTGGAGATCTCCACGCACTCCGCCGGGCCGAGCACGCCCGGCCAGGACGTGCCCGCGCGGACGACGGCCCGCACCCGCCAAGGACCGGGGCCGGACACCGCGTAGCCGTCCATGGCGGCCGTGTCGAAGCCCGGGAGCGGCTGCAGGGTGCGCAGGCCGTCGGCGAGGGTGAGCCCGGCCGCGCCGGCCAGCGCCACCGTACGGGCCGGCAACGGACGCGCCGCGCCGTGCGCCAGCGCCCGGGCCCGCGCCCAGGACACGGCCGGCGGCCGTGCCGGGATCCGGGGTGTGCGGACGGCGGTGGCGGCGGTCGTGGGAAGCATGGACCCCACTGTCGGGCGGTCGCGTTTCCGGGTCCCCGCGGGAGGGTTGCGGTTGCGCTCCGATCCGCTCACCGCCGACGGCCTGCCCACGTGAGCGCCCCGCTCGTGAGCGTCCCGTTTCACGAGCGCCCGGATCGCGAGCGCCCGGATCGCGAGCGCCCGGATCGCGAGCGCCCGGATCGCGAGCGTCCCGATCTCACCCGAGGGCCGATGCCTGGGAGGAGCGGTTCGCCCACCAGACCCCCGCGTACGAGGCCGCGGTCGCCCGGCTGCGGCTGCGGCCCGGCGGGCGGGCCGCGGACCTCGGCTGCGGCACCGGACGGGCCATGCCCGCGCTACGGGCGCAGGTCGGCGCCCGCGGCCACGTACTCGGTGTCGACGTCACCCCGGCCATGCCGGCCGCCGCCGCCCGGCACGGCCGCACCCGCCACGGGCATCTCGTCGCCGCCGACTGCACCCGGCTCCCTGCCCGGCGGGTCCGTTCAGGGGATCTTCTCGGCGGGACTGCTCGACCATCTCCCGGACCCGTCCGCCGCCCTGCGCGAATGGGCTTGTGTCACCGCGGCCGACGGCGTCCTGCTGCTCTTCCATCCTTCGGGCCGCGCGGAGCGCGCCGCCCGGCACGGCCGCTCCCCCGGCCCCGACGACCTGCTCACGGAGGGGAACCTGCGCCGCGCGCTGGAGACGACGGGCTGGGACCTGGCGGAGTACGAGGACGCCGCCGGTCACTTCCTGGCCCGTGCGGTGCCGCGCGGCTGACCCTCAGAGGCGGTGTATCCGGTCGATGCCGTACCAGTTCGCGATGCAGGCGGCGACCCAGTCCCGCTCGTAGTCCGATGTGAAGAAGGGCTCGGCCAGGCTTCCGATGGGCATGCGCCGGTAGCCGAGGTCGCCGGCGCCCGCCGCGGCCTCGGTCCGGATCCGGGAGTTCTGGGCGTCCCAGGCGACAGCGCGGGTGACGGTGGTGGTGGTGAGCTGCTTCACGTTCGGGACGAGCACGGCCAGCGAGGCCACCGCCAGGCCGGCCGCGGCCACGGCGGCGGCCGGCAGGGCCACGGCCGCGGCCTCCCGGCGCGCCAGGAACCGGCGGGCCCACGCCCCCAGCAGCACCCCGTAGACGCACAGCGCCAGTTCCATCAGTACGAGGTAGTTGGTCCAGGTACGGGCGTAGGTCCATCCGCTCGGGCCGTAGCCGCTGCGCAGGCCCAGCACCACCGCGAACGAGCCGAGCACCACCACGGGCACGGGGAGCAGCAGCAGGGCGATCAGCATCCTCCGCGGGACGGCCCGGCCCGGCTCCCGGCTCCCGCGCACCGCCGACGGCGCGGGCCCGTGCGCGGGCCCGGACGCGCCGAGCCCTGCCGCCAGGCCCAGCAGGAGACCGACGGCGACGGCGCCGAGGTAGGCCCACTGGCCGCTGACGGAGTCCCACATGAGCTGCCAGTCCTCGAAGGTGCCCCGGAGTTCGGTCGCGGAGAGCATCGGCTCCTTGGGCGGCTGCTGGGCCCGGCGCCAGCGGGCACCGGGGGAGGTGTAGAGCACGGCCAGTCCGACGACGAGTCCGGCGCACCAGAGCAGGCACCAGGTGAACGGCAGCCAGGTCCACGCCAGCTTGAGGCCGGGCAGGGCCAGCAGGGCGATCGCGGCCGCGAGGAGGCCGCTGACGAGGGCGAACGACTCGCTCAGGGTGCCGATCGCGAACCCGATGGCGAACGCGGCGGCGAAGCCCGCCGTGCGCGGGGCGCCACGGGGCCGGCGGACCGTCCGGATCGCCAGCAGCAGGGCCCATGCCCCGATGACGGCGGGAACGGTGTGGGAGATCGTGGCCGGCGCCCACAGCAGTACTTGATAGGTGCGCGTGCCGCCGTAGTAGAGCAGTGCCTGGAGGGCCAGGGCTGCGGCGATCAGGAACATCACCCGGGGTCTCTCACCGAGGTAGCGGAAGAACTGGATGCCGAGCAGGACCAGACCGGCCGTGAAGGTGACGG
The DNA here is from genome assembly GCF_035989885.1 of Streptomyces sp. NBC_01232. Taxonomy (GTDB): domain Bacteria; phylum Actinomycetota; class Actinomycetes; order Streptomycetales; family Streptomycetaceae; genus Streptomyces. The sequence continues at coordinate 7,855,356 of NZ_CP108518.1, read as the reverse complement.
CGATGACCGTGGGAAGGATCTTCACCCCGGCCAGTCCGTCGCCGTAGACGATGCCGCTCAGGAAGGCATTGGTGATCCGGCCGTTCTGTGTCGCGTAGAAGTCGTGCGTGATGCCGAGGACTCCCAGATCGCGGGACTTCCAGGCGGCGCACCAGTCGTCCGACGTGGGCCGGACGTAGAGCCCGAGGAAACACCCGACCGCGATCAGGGCCCCGGCCGCTGCGGCGAGGCAGCCGCCCGCGCCCAGCAGGAGCCTGCGGACGAACCGGTTGCCCTCGGCCGAAGCAGTGCTCATTCACCAGCCCTTCGCAGCGACGGTCACACCAATGTGCCCGGCCCGCCGTCCGGCGGCATCCGGGAGAGGGCTCGCCGCAACGGGGCCCGCGGCCCCTCGTTCCGTGCGCCACGGGGGACTTCGGCCCTGCCACGGCCGTTGCGCCGTTGCTCCGTGCGTGGACGCGAGGATCGCTCCGGGTCCCCCGGTCACCCGGGCGGCGGGCATGTCGTGGCGGGCCCGGCACGGCTGTCCCACGATGGGAGATCCGGGGGCCGCGCGAACGGAAGCCCGACAGGAGGAGTGGCGATGACTGCTGCCCCGCTCGTTCGATGGGCGGCCGTCACGGCGTCACTCGCGAGCGTCGCCCTGCCCGTGTGCGTCGCGGCGGGCCCCGTCGGCCGGCACTCCGACGAGGAACGGCCGGTGTTCTTCGTCCGGCCCCTCGGACACCAGAGCCACGGCGATGCCGAGGGCCGCTACGCGCCCCTGTCGATGCTCGTCGCGCCGGCCGTCGGGCTCCTGTCCAACACGACCGCCGCCGAGGGCATCCCCTCGTCCGTCGCCCAGGGCGCGCGGTACGTCGAGGGGAGCCACGTACTGCGGCTGCTGTCCGGCCGGTGGAAGTACCTCCCCGCGGGCCGGACCGCGTCGGCCGTGGTGGCCCCCGAGGATCCGACGGCCCGTCTGCAGATCGCGGAGAGCCGCGCCTGGCTGGCCGCCGGCCGGGTCCCGGGCAGCACGCCGGCGCAGCGCGCGACCGCCGAGCGGGCCCTGCTGGCCATGAGGGGACTGCTGCGGCCGAACGGGGCCATGGCGGCGGGATGGTCCCCGGGCTGGATGTACTCCTGGCCGCGCGACTCCAGCTTCGCCTCCGCGGCCTTCGCCCACACCGGTCACGACGCCGAGGCCCACCGGATCCTGCTGTACAGCGCTGCGACCCAGCGCAAGGACGGTACGTGGGAGGCGCGCACGAAGCTCGACGGATCGGGCCCGCCGGACGGCAGGCGCCGGCAGCTCGACGCCAACGGCTGGGTTCCCTGGGCCACCTGGCAGTGGTACCGGACGGCGCCTCCCGTCACCCGCCGCGCCCGGCTGGCCGGCCTCTACCCGATGATCGTCAAGGCGGCCGACCGTGCGGCGGCCTCCCTGGGGGCGGACGGCCTGCCCCCGGCCTCCCCGGACTACTGGGAGGTGATGACGAACACCACGAACATCGGCACGGCCGCGCCCCTGCTGGCCGGGCTCAACTCCGCCGCGGACCTCGCCACCGAGCTGAACCGGCCCGCGGACGCCGCACGCTGGAGCGCCGCCGCCGGACGGCTCTCCGCCGGGATCTCCCGGAGGTTCGCCCCCCTCGGCTACCAGCGCACCGTCGACGGGCAGCACGGCCGGGACAGCGCCGTGGCCTTCATGGCGCCGCCCTTCAACACGGCCCCGGCGGACCTGCCCCGGGCGCTGGATTCCACGTACGAGGCGCTGCTCCTGCCCAACGGGGGTCTCACCCCCGGCAACGACCCGACGGCGCCCTGGGGTGCGAACGCCTGGACGCCCAGTACCTCGTTCTTCGCCCTCGCCTGGGCCTGTACGGGGAAGGCGGCGAAGGCCGGGCGGGTGCTGGACTGGGTCCTCTCCAAGCGGAACCCGCTCGGGGAACTCCCCGAGAAGGTGGACCGGACGGGCAGGCCCTCGTCGGTCGCGCCGCTGGCCTGGACGGGCTCGATCGTCGTCCTCTCCCTGGTGGCCCTCGACGGCAGCACGCTCCCCACCCCTCCGCCGAGGAAGTAGGGCGGCGCCGCCTCAGACGGGATCCGTTCCGTCACCGGGCGGTGGGGCGGTGCGCAGGCGCTGCAGCTCGGAGAGCAGCCTCTGGTACGCGAGCCTCTCGGCCTCCACCGCGCGCCGGAGGGGGAGGTGGTCCGGCTCCTGCCGGGACCGGGCCTCCTCGGCGGCGCCGACGCGGACCTCCCTCGCACGGTCCAGATCGTTCATCGCGGCCACGGTCGCGACATCGAGCAGTCTGTGATCGAGGACCTCGGCGAAGGCCCGCTCCGTCGGGGCGGTGAGCCTGTCGAGCCGCTCCGCGCAGCTCGCGGGGGCGGTCGTCGCGCCGCAGCCCTCTTCGAGGTCGCGGGAGAGCGAGCCGAGGATCGTTCCGAGCTCCGGGTATCCCCAGTCGGGCGCGGTGTCGTTGCTGCATGCACCCACCAGGGCCGTGAGGGTGGCGAAGGCGGTGAGGGCGGACAGCGCCCGGGGCCGCCCCGGTCCGCCGCACGCGCGTCGGCACGAGGTGTGAGGAGGGGTCATGAAAGCCCCGATCGCCCGTTGGTCCGATGGGTCCGATTGGCTGGAGTGCGGCCGCCCTTGATCCGTGAGGTGGTCCGCCCGCCATCCTCACCCGCCCCGATCCGCCGTGCCACCCGGCGGGCGTCGGGCGTCGGGCTCAGGCCCGGTCGCAGCCGCAGCGGGCTGCCGCAACCGCCGCAGGTCACTGCGGCGGCTGGCCTCCGGCGACCGTCGAGCCCGGCCTTCCGGCCTGCGCGAGCGTCCAGGGCTGGACCGCCCGGTGCCACGGGGAGGGCGTCCGGCTGCCGGGCGGCAGGGAGCCGCCCGGCGGGACCGCCGAGATGACGTGCAGGTCGGCGTCCAGGCCCAGCGCGGCCGCGACGGCCGTACCGGCCCACCCCGCCACGGCGGCCGGTGCGCCCGTGTACAGCATCTGGGACTCCTGCCAGGGCTGCGGACCGTCGATGCCCGCCACGCCGATCGTGCCCGCACCCGCGCGGCCCGCGAGCAGGTCGCCCGCGATGCCGACCGCCCCGTAGCCGCCCAGACCGCCGGCCTCGGCGACCGGGGAGAACTCCGGTGCGGACCCGGCGACGCGGGCCAGACCGGTGGCGACGGTGCCGATGCCGGGCCAGCGGAAGAACAGGCGGACGCCGTCGCCCTCCGGGCGCACGGAGAGCGCGCCCGTCGTCTGGGGCAGTCCGGTCGGGAAGGGGCCGCCGAACGGAGCGCCGGGCGCCGGCTGGACCCAGGCCAGTACGGAGTCCGCCGTGGCCGCGTACACGTGGCGCCGGCCCGACTCGTCGGTGGCGGTGACCGGGTCGCCCTGCAGACCCGCGCCGCCCAGGGCCCGCCACTCCCCGAAGGCACCGCCCGGCGCCGCCTGCGCCCGGGCGCGCAGCGTACGCCGGGAGTCGCGGACGTACACCGTCATCCGGCCTTCGGGATCCACGGCGACGGACGGCGCGCCGATCGCCGAGGTACCGGCCGGGTCCACGGTGTCCGGGGTGCCCAGCGACTGCCACGGGCCGAATCCGCCGTCGACCTCGCTCTGGAGGGCGTAGACGATCTCCCGGCCGTAGTCCTGGGGCGTCGCGCCGAGGGTGGTGCGGGTGGCGAACACGCCGATCCGGCCGTCCCAGAGCCGGACGGCCGATGCCCCCGAGTCGATGCCGTCGCCGGGCAGGAACGCGGGACCCTCCCACAGGGCCTGCGGGCCACTGCGCGACCAGTAGGCCATCCGGCCGTCCAGGGCGGCGAAGGCCCAGAGCCGTCCGGAGACACCCTCGGTCATCCAGGAGGTGCCGTCACCGCGGCTGTAGCGGATGGTCTGGCTCCAGCCGGCCCCGGCGGGCCTGGTCGCCGTCTTGCGGTCGCCGCAGCCCGCGGGGCTGCCGCACCAGTCCTGGTGGTCCGTCCAGGCGTAGGTCTTGAGGTAGCCGAGCTTCTCCTCGGCGGTCTGCGGGTCGAGCGTCGGGGGCAGCGAGCTGTTGGGGTAGCTCACGTAGTTCTGGACCGAGAAGTGGGGCCGGTCCGTGGACTTCGCGTAGCGGTCGGCGGCGGCCTGCACGAAGCGGGCGCCGTACATGTGGTCCTGGTGGTCGAGGAAGGCGCCGCCCCCCTCGGCCCGGCCCGGGGTCGGGTCCTGCGTGCGTATCGTCGTCGGCCGGTAGGCCTCGAACACGCCCGCGATGGCGGCCACGGCCTGGTCCTTGGTGTACGAGAACCATTGCTCGACCGGCGTCCCGGAGGTCAGCTGGGCGCCGAGGGCCGGGGTGCGGCCGTCCCACAGGCCACGGAGGCTGTCCGGATTGTCCCCGGAGATGCTGCGGGCCTCGCGCAGCTGCATCCATACGAGGTTGACCTGGGGCCTGGCGACCAGGACGTCCACCTCGGCGCTGCCGCCCCCGGCGGTGGGTATGGAGCTCCGCTCCCAGGCGCTGGCCCGGTCCCCGGTGGCCATCTGCGCGTAGGCGGCGCGTATGCCGTTCTGCCGGGCCTCCGCGTAGGCGGCGCGGTCGGCGGGACCTGCCGCGTCCTGGAGGTGAGGGCTGTGGGCCTCGTTCCGGCCGTCGGACTCGCCGGAGGTCAGGTAGACGGTGGTGACCTTGATGCCCGTCGATATGGAGCGGCTCAGGTCGGGGTTCATGAAGAACAGGTCGTCGTCGGGGTGGGCGACGACCTGGAGGGCGGAGCCCTCGGTCACGCTCGGGCTGACCATCGCCTCGGGCGCCAGCGCCTGTGGCTCGCCCGCCTGCCCGTGCCCGTAGGCCCAGGTCGTGACGCCGGCGACGCCGACGGAGAACGCGGCGAGCAGGGCCGCGAGTCGGGTGCGGCTGGCCAGGGACATGTACAGCGCCTTGGGGGTCGGTCCGGTGCGGCAATCCGCGGGGAGGTCGGTCGGTGCCCCGCTGGCTCCACTGCTCCTGGAGACGACCGGCGCCGATTATGTCCCGCACGTTTGTGGCTGACACACCCTCAAGTCACTTATGACGGGAAAGCCAGTTGTGCCAGAAATGCATACGGCTTGCCCGATTTATCACCTCTTGGGTAATACGCCCGCCAATGGCGCCGGAACCGGTATATGCGCTGGCCACCAGCCGATTGACCCGGCATCGGCGAGCCGACGAGCACGACCACTCCCCCGCCCTCCCCCCTTGCACGTGTCGCATCGCACACCGCTCCTCGGGGCGGCCGGGGGCGCGGCGGCACCCCGCGACACCCGTTGCCGCCCGGCCCGCCCCGAGCCCGAACCCACGTACGACCCACCGTCGGTGACGCGACCCCCTCCCCTCCCGTCCGGATCGACCCGGCGCACCGATCGGTGAAGCCGAGGCGGCCCGCCCCCTCCAGCACTAACATGGATGAGAACGACCGAAATGACCCATTTCGCACATTCGGATTGGGCGGATCGAGCCGATCCGAGTCGACCGACCGGCCCCGAGGACGGTCGATGTCGATGCAGCGCACCAGGGCCTCGCGCCCGCGCAGGGGGATCCCCGCCGTGGCCACCGTCGTCACCGTGACCGCCGCATGTGTCCTGTCGGGCGCCGCGCAGCCGGGCGCCGCGCAGCCGGGCAGGCAGGCGCCTTCGTGCACCACGGCGCCACCGGACAGCTTCTGGCACGCCCCGGTGGACACCCTTCCCGTGCACCCGAGCTCCGACCGGTACGTCGCCTCGATCGGGGCCGCAGAGCCCCTCCACCCGGACTTCGGGGCGGGACTCGCCGAGGGGCAGCCCTTCGGCATTCCCATCAATGTCTCGGACACGACGGTGCCGGAGTCCACGCTCTCCTTCGACTACCCGGAGGAGAGCGATCCCGCCGGGTACCGGATCCCGCAGGACGCCAGGATCGAGAACGGTCCGGCGAGCGACGGGGACCGTCACGTCGTCGTCTGGGACCGCGCCCTGTGCAAGTCCTACGAGCTCTTCGACGCCGAGAAGCAGGGCGGCAGCGCCTGGCACGCCGGCTCGGGTGCGGTCTTCGACCTGCGGTCGAACGCCCTGCGGCCCGACGGATGGACCTCGGCCGACGCCGCCGGCCTGGCCATCCTCCCCGGCCTGGTACGCCACGACGAGGCGGCGGCCGGGCGGATCGACCACGCGATCCGCATCACAGTCCCTCGCTCGGACCAGAGCCATCTCTGGCCCGCACGGCACCAGGCGGGCTCGGCGGCGGACAGCTCACTGCCTCCCATGGGGCTGCGCCTGCGGCTCAAGGGCTCGGTGGACACCTCATCACTCGCCCCGCAGGCCAAGGCCGTGGCCGAGGCGCTCAAGAAGTACGGCGTCATCGTCGCGGACAACGGCTCGCCCTGGTACATCACCGGTGAGGAGAACCCCCGTTGGGACAACTCCCAGCTCAACGCGCTCAAGAACTTCAAGGGATCGGACTTCGAGGCGGTCGACGCCTCGGGGCTCCAGCAGTCGCCGGACTCCGGTGCCGTCGCACCGAAGTGACCGGCGCGATCGGCGCGATCGGCGCGACACTCCCCAAACCGGGCAGGGCCGGTACCCGAGGCCGAGTTCGCGGTCGACGGCGTAGCCGGTGCGCATCGACGCGTCCGTGACCTGCCGCCAGGAGCCGTATTTGGCGCAGAGCCGGTCCGCGGTCGGACCCAGCGGGTTGCCGCACTTGGCGATGTTCCGCTGCTCCAGAACCCGGACCTGCTCCGGGGCCATTCGTCGGCGGAGACGGGGCGGGCGAGCGGCGCGGCGATGAGGGGGCGGCTCCGGAATCCGGCGGGCCGTCATCGGCAAGGCGGAGTACGACGACGGCAGGGCGCCCCTCTAGAGGACGTCGAGCCGTTCGGTGAGGCTTCCGTAGAGCGCGGGGCGGCGGGTGCGCATGAGCCCGAACTCCAGCCAGTCGCGGCGCTGGTCGAGGTCGAGGTCGGCGACGAGGACGGCCTCGCGGTCGCGCGGGGCGCGCAGCATGACGCGGCCGTAGGGGTCGGAGATGAAGGAGGAGCCGTAGAAGGTGGAACGGCCCTCGGTGCCGACGCGGTTGGGCACGATGGCGAAGAGGGCGTTGGCCAGGCCGTTGGCGGTGATGGCGTGCTCCCACATGGGCCGGGTGTCGAAGTCCGGGAGGTCCACCTCGGAGCCGATGGCGGTGGGGTGGACGAGGATCTCGGCGCCGGCCAGGGAGTAGGCGCGGGCGAGCTCCGGGAACCACTCGTCCCAGCAGGTGGGGAAGCCGAAGCGGGCTCCCTCGTGGCTGACGACGGGGAATCCGCTGTCGCCGGGGCGGAAGCACAGGTCCTCGCGGTAGCCGGGGAAGGCGGGGATGTGGTTCTTGCGGGTCCGGGCGATCAGCTTGCCGTCGGAGTCGACGCAGACGGCGGTGTTGTAGCCGAGGCCGCCGTCCTCGGCGCGCTCGTAGAGGGAGGCGTGGACGGTGATGCCGAGCCCGGTGGCGAGTTCGGCCGCGAGGGCGACGGTGGGGCCGGTCTCCACGTCCTCCAGGTAGCGGGCGGCGCCGTCGGCCATGGGGTCGTCGGTGTTGCAGAAGTAGGGGCTGCGGGTGAGCTCCGGGAGGCAGACGACGGTGGCGCCCTGCCCGGCGGCCAGGGCGACGCCCTCGCGGAGCCGGTTGTCGTGCTCGGCGGCGTCGGCGTACCAGCGCATCTGGACGAGGCCGACGCGCAGCGGGTCGCGTTCGCCGGGCTGGGTGCGGCCCGGGGAGCCGAGGGGGGATCCGTAGGAGGTGAGGAGCGCGTACGAGGTCACGGGCGGGCTGCTTTCGAAGATCTGACTGAATTTTCAGTCAGGATGCGGGACGCGGAAACGATCGGTCAAGGGGCACCCGGCGCGGCACCGCGCGACGGATGGAGGGCGATGGTGGTGCCGGAACGTTCCGGCGTAACGAATGTAAACCCTGCCGGAACGTTCCGGCAAGGCCGGACCGAACGTCTAGAATTCGGGGCGTGACCCCACCTGCCGTGACCCTGCTCGATGTCGCCCGCGCCGCCGGCGTCTCCAAGAGCACCGTCTCCGACGCGCTCCAGGGCTCGGGCCGGGTCGCCGAAGCCACCCGTGAACGGGTCCGCGAGATCGCGGAGGAGCTCGGCTACCGCCCCAACAGCGCCGCCCGCCGGCTGCGCCGTTCCAGCACCGGGGCCATCGGCCTGCACCTGCCGCAGACCGCCACCCGGCTGGACTACTACATGAACCTGGCCTTCGGGGCCGTCGAGCGCGCCCAGGAGGGCGGCCTGGACGTGGTCCTGCTCGCCCCGGCCGGCGGCGCCTCCGGCCCGCTCGCCTCCCGGGTCGACGGACTCCTCGTGATCGACCCCGAGGTCGGCGACAGCGCGGTACCGGGTCTGCTCGACGCGGGCGTCCCCGTCGTCACCGGGGAGCGCTACCTCGGCCCCTCCCCCACCCCCACGGGCGCGGTGGTCTGCGACAACGCCGCCTCGCTGACCGCCCTCCTCGACCACGTGCGCGACCGCGGCGCCCGCCGCCCCGCGCTGCTCGCCCCCGAGGGCACCTCGGCCTGGGCCCGGGCCCTGCGCGAGACCGCGGCCGCCTGGGGCACCTCGTACGGCATCGAAGTCGCCCTGCGCACCGTGCCGTTCGCGGCGACCGCGGCCGACGCGGAGGCCGCCACCCGTCGGCTGCTCGCATCCGATCCGGGGATCGACGCCGTGATCTGCGCCCCCGACGGAGCCGCCCCCGGAGCCCTGAGCGCCGCAACCGCCCTCGGCCGCACGGTCGGCGCCGATCTGCTGGTCGCCTCGTGCGTCGACGGCGTCGCGAACCGCAGTGCCGAGCCGCCCGTCACAGCGGTCGATCTGCGCCCGGCCGGCTACGGACGGGCCTGCGCGGAACTCCTGTCCGACATCCTCGCCGGCCGCGCGGCGCCCGACACCGTCCGCCACCACACCTGGGTCCTGGAAACCAGGCCCTCCACGACGGGAGCCGGCTGACGGACCGCCCGCGCCCCGAGGGGCGAAGGACGGGATCGATCCCCGCCAGTTCCCGTGCACCTCCCGAGCCCCCCACGGCGAAGCGGTCGTCGGCGACCGCCCACGCGAACGCGACCAGCGTCAGTCCGGCGCTGTCCATGCACCGGAGCAGGGCTTGCGATGTCACCCGGGTGACAAAGGTGTCGCCGCCCGACAGCACACGGCCTGTCAGATCCCGCACCTAGGCTGTCCGCAGAGATTCGATCAAGGAGCAGGGCAGTGCGAATAGAACGTCACCAGGTGAGCGGGGCCGTCGTGTCGGCAGCGCGCGAGGACTTCACGAACCGTATCGGAGGCCAGGTGCGGTCCATGTCGCGGGCCGGCCGGATGGCCGCCTACGAGTGGCAGTCGATCGCCGACGAATTCCTCGACTACCTGGGTGCCCTCTCCGTCGAGACGCCCGGCCTCGGCACCGCGGAGGCGAAAGCCGCCCTCAAGGACGCCTCCGAGGCCGCGGCCGGCGCCGTCGCCTACGCGGCCTACCACCCGCACTGCAGCTTCAACGTCTTCCTGGACTACGTGAACTTCGGCGTGCGCTACGACCCGGGTGAGGACGACCACGAGGAGAGCGTCACGCCCGGGGACTGGATCGACGCGCTCTGCCTGGCGGTCCTCAGGGGCAAGGCGCAGTGGCACGGCGAGGCCTTCCACTTCGCCCGGGAGAAGTTCGCCGCGCAGGAGAAGGGAACGCCCACGGGCGAGCTCGCCACAGGACTGACGGCCGTGGTCCTGGACTACACCGGCGATGACGAGGAGTACCCGCCGAGCGCGCAGGCCAAGATCGCCGCCGTCGACGCGGCCCTGGATCGCATCCGTACCCACGCCGCTGAGACGGGCGAGCCCCTCCTGGACCGGCCGAACAGCCTGGCGCTGCGGACGCTGCGCGCGCTGGCTGCCGAGGACCGGCAGGCCTTCGGCGCCGGACTGGCCGATCTCCTGGCCGGGCACGCCGCCCGGCAGGGCCCGGCGGCCTCCACGAGCAGCCTTCTCCCGCTCGTCCCCATCGCCCTGGCGGCGCTCGCGTACCGGACCCTGGGCTGGGCGCCGGCCGTCCGCACGGACTACCTCCCGCACGCGCTGATCACCGGCTTCGAGACCCGGGGGCCGCGGGTCGCCGGCTTCGGCCGGAACCGCCGGCCGGACGCGGTCGCCGCCCTCGCCGCGGGCCCGCTGGTGGTGGAGCGGCCCGCCTGTGAGCGTGAGCGTGACGGGTTGCGGCGGGTCGAGGCCATGTACGAGGAACACGTGCGAGAGGCGTTCACCCCCGCCGACGGAAAGCCCCTTGCCGTCGGGTGTCTCGCCGACGTCATGGCCGATCAGGAGCGCCTCTTCAAGTGGCGGGCCGGAAACCCCGGCGACATCGCGGATGCCCAGCTCGCCACCCTTCGGCTGGCCTCCGGCGCGGGGGCGGCCCTGTTCCGCATCGCGCTGGCGGAGCCGGGCACCGAGGCCGAGGTGAGCGTCGGCGGCCGGACGCTGCGTTACCCGGCCGGGCGCGGTGAGGCGGCCGGCGCGGCGAACTGGCAGCGGGCCACCGCCTTCGCCCTGATCACCGGCGCACGCGAGGACCTCGCCCCGCTGGTCCTCACCGGCCCCGCCTTCGCCCGCCCGGACGGCTCCGCCGTCAACGGGTACTGCGAAGCCCTGCACGCCTATCTGAAGGGCGTCGATGCCGGACCGGCCGCGCAGCGGGCGCTGGAGCAGACCGAGCAGGCCAAGGACTGGGGCTTCGCGATACCGCCGACCGTGCTGCTCTCGCAGCTCGTTGAGGGCGACGAGGAGAGCTTCAACCTCGCCCTGGCCGACGCGCTCGAAGCCCACCGCGCGTACTACGAGGTCGCCGACCGCTCCGACGAACCGGCCGCTTCCGTCAACCTCGACGTCCTCGCACTCGCCTGCCACGCCCGTCGCCGCGGCTGGGACATCCGCGTCGAATCCGCGTACCTGCCGCAGGCGCTCCTGCAGGCCGCCGATCCCTTCTAGGTGTGCTGTCCGGACAGGTTGGTGACGCGGCCGGCGGATGTCTGGCCACTGATGCCGGTGGGGGTTGTGGCCGCCTCCGTCGGGGATCCGGCCGAGTCTCTTGACGTCGACGTACTCCTCGCAGGTGGCCCTCAGTCCGTGAGGAAGGCTCCCTCACGACAAGGGCGGCAGACGAAGACGTAGCCCAGCTGACCGCCGAGATTCATCGCGGTCTCCCGGGTTGTCCCCTCCTCCAGGTGTGCCGCGAACTCCATGGTGCCGGTGCAGGCGGGGCATACGGGCAGGCGGTCGTCCTCGAGGTAGGAGGGGCTGCCCCCGATTGACCCGAGCACTTCGCGCTGCTTCCCGAATCGTTCTTCGGGTTCCCGCTTCCATCCCGAGCGGGCAAGGTCGTAGGCGTCAGGCTCGATCCCTTCCTCGTCGCAGGCATCTTCGGGGTCGATCGTCACGACGTGGGTGCGGATGGCGGAGGTGGCGGGCAGCAGCGTCAGTCCCGCTTCGGGTACGGCTACCGGCCGCAGTTCCTCCCGGGGAAACAGATAGACCCTGTTCGCGCTGGAGCTCGCGTCCCAGAACTCACACGCCCCGGGGTCGTTCTGGCACAGGAACACCGACAGGACACCGTCTTCGACGGGGAGATGGGCGAAGAACTGAAGCGGTCCCCCGCAGCCGCACAGGGGCCAGGCGAATCCGGCAGGAGCCAGCGGCACGCCCCCGGTACGCGCGACGTCGGAATCGGCCGGTGCGGAGCCGTCGTAGATCATCAGTGCTGTCTGCATGGCGAGAGGCTACTGGCCGCCTGTGACAGGCCCGGGGGCGAGGGCGCCTCGCGCGGGCGGCCGCGCTGAGCCGCGACTTCGACGGGATCGGCGCGGCTGTCGCATGGTCGCGGTCGACGACGAGCACGACCCCGAAGGAGGCAGCACCGCCTTCGAGCGGTCTCACGTGGTCGGCTCGGGGCTGAACTCACTCGGCTGCGTGCGCAGGCAGGGCTGACGGGCGATCAAGCAGCGAAGCCGATCGCCTGCAGCCTGATCTGCGTCCGACGTCTCTTCAGCGGTCCCAGAGTGACCGGCTGGGAGTCCGAGCGCGGCCCCAGGGCGCTGTGCTGGGTCACGCCGGCCGGAGCATCGGAACCCGACTCCCGACGCTTCAACTCGACCAGCTTCGAACGGAGGTCTGTCGCCGGCTCACCGAGCACGATGGCGCTGATCACCAACTCAAGCATGACGCAGTCATGGGCATCGTTCGTTCCTCGATAGCGTTCGACGTCGCGCTCGACCAAGGCACTGTCGATCCGCCATCCACCACCATCAACGGGCGCGAAGGTCGCTGCGAAGGTCCCGTTACCAGTCCGGCTTCGGTGCAGGAAGACGACCTGCATCCGGTGTGCGAGCTGCAGCCGCCCCCACAACCAGGCCTCTACATGTGTAGAGTGCGGCGCACACCCTCTACTTCTGTAGAGGGCGGCCTCGTTCGACTTCAAGGAGCCACGGTGAGCGTGACCGTCACACCCGTCCTCGAGCGCAAGCCCCGGCCCAAGCCGCTGCGACCCTTCAGAGTCGGGGCCGGCGGCTTCCTCCTGCTGGGCACGGGACACCTCGCTCTTGCAGCCGCGACGGCGCTGGCCGACCCCACCCCCGAGCAGCAAGCCTCCTCGGCAGCCATGCGGGAGTCGAGGACGACCCTCCTCGGTCTGGAGCGCAGCACCCTCGACATCGTCCAGGGCATGAGCCTCGTCATGGCTCTGTTCGTCATCGTGTGCGGGCTCCTCGCCCTCACCGCCGTCCGGCACGCCCCGGCACTGATCGAACGGCGCACCCCCTTCGGATGGATCCCGCTCGTCGCCTCACTGGTGGGCCTGGCGCTTTCCGTCCTGCTCCTGCCCATGCCGCCGATCGTCGTCCTCACTGTCACCAGCTGCGCCTTCGCCCTGTCCTTGCGCCGGGCGACACCCTGATCCGGTCTCGGCAGGATGTGCGCCGCACCCCCGCCGGCCGGCCCGGCCACCCCCCGCACATCGGCCGGGCCACCGGGTGCACCACCTCGACGTGCCGCACCAGCACGTAGAGCCGAGGGGACGTTCCCGCCCGGGCGGCGGTGGCTGTCGGATCGACGGCGCACCTACCGGGCTGAGACCAGGACCGGCAGGCGCGCGGCCGAGCTGAAGTCGCCGCCATCGACCCCGGCTGGAACCCGCACGAGCAGGGGCGGGCCGTCCACAGCACGCCGACGGCCTTCCGGCCGGCCCGGGCGGCGATCCGATCCAGCATGCCGGCGGCGCGCAGCGCGGCCAACGGCGACTCATCCGGCCAGGACGCTGACCCAGGAGACAGAGCCTAGCTGCGGTCCGGGCGCAGTTCGATGTGGTCCGGGGCCAGGTCGACCGCCACGCGGTGTTCCATGCCCAGGGCCTCCAGGAACTTCGGTGGGAGCTGGACCCGGCCGGAGCGGTCGAGGACGACGTACTCCCGTTCGCTGATCGATTCCTCGCCGTGCTCGTCGGTGACCAGGCGGCGCAGGACCTCGCTGCTGGTGCGGCCGTCGCGGATCGCGACCGTGCGGCGGACCTCGCCCGCCACCATGGGGTCGTGCGTCACGATGACCACCGTCACGCCGAGTTCCTTGTTCACGGTGCGGAACGTCTCGAAGACCGCCGCGGCCGTCTCCGAGTCCAGCTCGCCCGTGGGTTCGTCGGCGAGCAGCACCTTGGGGTCGTTGGCCATCGCGACGGCTATCGCGACGCGCTGCTGCTGGCCGCCGGACAGTTCCGCCGGGCGGCGGTGCCCCAGGTCGCCGATCCCGAGGGCGTCCAGGATCTCCCCGACGCGGGCGGCGCGGCGGGCGCCGGAGCCACGGCGGGAGCCGCCGCCCTTCAACTGCATGGGCAGGGCGACGTTCTGGGCGGCCGTCAGAAACGGCAGGAGGTTGCGGGCGGTCTGCTGGAAGACGAATCCGACCGCTTCGCGGCGGTAGCGCAGCCGGTCCCGGGCGGACAGTTCCAGCAGGTCGTAGCCGGCGACCGCCGCGCTGCCCGCCGTCGGGACGTCCAGGCCCGCCAGGATGTTCAGGAGGGTGGACTTGCCGCTGCCGGAGGCGCCGACCAGGGCCATCAGGTCTCCCTGGTCGACCGTCAGCTCCAGCCCCTGCAGGGCCTGTACCTCGATGCCGTCCTGGCTGAAGATCCGGACGAGGCGGTCGCAGGCGATCGCGGCGTCGGCCGCCGGGGTGCGGGGCTCCGCGGCGGCCGTCGCCCGGCGGCGGAGCTCCTCGTACGTCGGCTGGTCGGTGTTCAACGCTGGTCTCCCGCTCTCAACTCGGTGGTGATCTGCCGTCGCCCGGATGTCGCCGCCTCGACGATTACGGCGACGGCGACCAGGGCGGCCAGGCCCAGGGCCTGGGTCAGTACGGGCCCCGCCGTGAGCCGTACTCCGTTCGGCACGCGCGCGCCGACCAGCGTGGACAGGTCCATCGCCGGGCCCAGCAGGGCCACGGCGGCTGCCGCCACCAGGGCCCCGCCCAGCGTCGCGGCCAGGGTCTGCGGCAGGGTCTCGGCCAGGATCAGCGCGACGCCCTGCCTGCGGCGCAGCCCCATGGTGCGCAGCCGGGCCAGCAGGGCCGCGCGTTCGGGGACGGTCCGCATCAGCGTCAGCAGTACGGCCAGCAGCGCGAAGCCCGCCGCTCCGGCCACGGAGGCCCAGAACAGGCGCTGCGCCGAGCGCTGCAAGGGATCGGCGCCGAGCCCGTCGACGGCTTCGGCACTGGTGCTCACGGGGTACACCTCGTCGACCGGGGCCGGGCCCTCGGCGGAACCGGAACCCGGGATGGGGGCCGGGGCCGGGCCGGGAGTCGCGGACGCCGCCGGGAGCTTGGAGCGGACCAGCGCGCGCAGCCGGTCACCGTCGACGGAACCGAGGCCGAACCAGCGGTTCGGGTGGTCGGCGACGCCCGTGAGGGCCTTCGCGGCACCGGCCGGCAGGATGACGGTCGCGGCGTCCCGGGCCGGATGGGCCGGGGTGCAGTCGATCACGCCCGCGACCCGGACCTGCAGCTCTCCGCCCTCGCCCGGCAGCACCCGGTAGGTACCGCCCCGCGCGTCCCGTCCGGCCAGGCCCGCGCTGAACAGTGCGGGCACCGGGACGTCGGCGGACTGCCCGTTCTTGGTGGCCAGCAGGGCGGGGTCGAAGGCGCCGCAGCCGATGACGCGGGACAGCTCGGCGTACGCGGCCGGTTCGGCGACGATCACGGTGACCTGGCCGGAGCGCTGGGGGGTGCCCAGTACGGAGGAGTCGTGGTCGACCCACACCGGTACGGACGTCCGCACGCCCGGCAGCTCGCCGGCGGCCTTCGCGAGGCCCTCGGGGAGCGGGGACTTCCCGCTCGCGGAGATCGCCGCGTCGCCCCCGACGGTCAGCCGGGCCACTCCCAGCCGGGAGGAGTCCACCGACTGCAGGACGGCGGCGCCGAAGCCGCCGGTGGTGATGGCGAGGAGCACCGCGACCATCGGCAGGACGGAGGGGCCGCTGCGGCCGCGGGCACCGGTGCCGGTCGCCGCCGCGCCGCGGGCGGCGCGCACGAGTCCGAGGAAGCCGACGAGTCCGGAGCCACGGCCGGCCGCCCGGGCGAGCCAGCCGGTGACGACCGGCTGGATCCGGGCCAGCAGCAGCCCTCCGCACAGGGCCAGCAGCAGCGGGGCGGCGATCAGCAGCGGGTCGACGTCGCTGCCGGGCGGGGCGACCCCGCGGCGGCGCACCGCCAGGACGGCGGCGGCGGTGGCGATGAGGACGAGCAGTTCGGCCACGGGCCTGCGCCACCGCCCGGCCGGGCGGGCCGGGGTCAGCAGTACGCCCGCCCGTACGGGGAAGGCCAGCAGTGCGACCAGGGCGACGGCCGCGGCCGAGAGCAGTGCGGGCACGAGCCTGGGGGTGGGCAGCAGCAGGACGGCGAGCGCGGTGGCGGCCGCGGCCGCCGGGAGCACGGTGACGGCGCCCTCGCCGAGGAGCCGGCCGACGATGGCGGCGCGCGAGCCGCCGCGCGCGAGCAGCAGGCGCAGTTCGGCGTCGCGGCGGTCGGCCGCGAGTGCGCCGGCCAGGCACAGCACGACGAAGGCAACGCCTGCGACCCCGGCGGGGCCGATGGCGGCGAGCGGGGCAGCGGCCTGGGTACGGGCGCGGGCCTGTTCGAACAGCTCGGGCAGCCACGAGGTGGTGTGCAGCCGGGTGCGGCCGGTCTCCCGGGCGAGGGTGGCGGCGGTCGGCCCGGCCACGTACGAGGCGATCTCCTTCCTCGTGGCGTCGAGCCGGTCGGCGCGCAGGCGGCCGACGTCGACGGGCAGCCGCCAGAAGTCCTCGGCGGCGCGGCTCCAGTCGGCCATCCGGTCGAGGTCCCCGGTGCCGACCAGGGCGTCGACGTGCCAGGAGAGGTTCTCCCCGCTGTAGTGCGCGCAGGCGCGGGCGAGGCATCCCAGGTTGTCCGTCCAGAAGTCGTCCGTCTCGTCGAGGACGGCGTACAGGCCGACGACCTCGACGGAGGGTGTGCCGTCGACGCGGGGGGCGCTCTGCAGGACGGATCCGACGCGGGCGCCGAGGGTCGCCGCGGCCTTCTGCGAGAGGACGACCTGCAGGGGGGCCGTGCCCCCGGTGCCGCCCCGGGGAGGGGCCGCGGGTGTGCCGGCGGGCCAGCGCCCCTCGGCCAGCTTCACGTGGGCCTCCGCCTGGCGGACGTGCAGGAGGTTCATCGCGGGCGGAAGGCCGGAGGGGCGGGGGAGTTCCGGATTCTGCAGGGGCTGCCGTTTGGTGGTGCGCGTGCCGTGGACCGTCGCCTCCGGGTCCACGCGGAAGGTGGATCCGGTGCCGGTGGGGGCGAGCAGTTTCTCCAGCGTGGCATCCAGGGCCTGGGCGCTCTGCCCGCTGTCCGGGGAGGGCGCGGTCACCTGCAGGCTGGTGTTGGCGACTCCGCGCTGCTCCAGGAAGGAGCGCAGGGCCTGGTCGGCGCCCCTGTCCTGGGCGCGCGGCAGTGCGGCGGCCAGCAGGACGGCCACGAAGGCCAGTGCTGCGCCGAGTACGGTGCCGAGCGGAGCCGCCCGCAGCCGGGTCCTGACCCAGGGCGCGGGCCTCGGGGCGGTGGACGGCGGTGGCGTGGCGGACGGCGGGGTGGCGGACGGCGGCGGGGTGGTCACATCTCCTCCACGGGGCGCAGCCGGGCGGCGATGTCGCGGCCCCGGGGGCCGCTGAGCGCGGCCGACAGAAGGGGGACGGCGGCGATGGCGGCGACCGTCAGCAGGGTCTGCCAGAACGGCATGTCCACCTGTACGGGTGGGAAGGGCCGGCCGGCGGCGGGTGTCAGTACGACGAGGGGCGCCATCAGGTGGACGAGGGCGATGCCCAGGCCGGTGCCGACCGCGGTCCCGATGGCGATCAGTACGCCGCCCTCGGCGGCGGACGCCAGGGCCAGCGAGCGGCGCGGCGTGCCGAGCGCGAGCAGGACCGAGAACTCCCTGCCGCGTACGCGCCGTTCGGCGGCGGTGGAGGTGGCGAAGCCGATGGCCGCAAGGACCGCGCACGCGGCGGCGAGGGCGGCCAGCGCGCTCTGCGGGCCGGCGCTCAGCGGGTCGTCCAGCAGCCGTTCGGTGATCTCCTCGCGCAGCTGGACGCGCTCGATCCGGGCGCCGTCGCGCAGCTGGGCCGCCGCGCGGGCCGGTACCGGGTCGGCCGCCCAGGTGGCGGGCAGCCACCACTCGGTGGGCGAGGCGGGCTGCCGGCCGGAGGACTCCAGGAGGAACCGGCCGAGCACGTGCAGGTCGACGGCGATCGCCGAGCGTCCGGCCACGGGGAGGGACTCCACGGCGGCGGTGATCCGCATCGGGACGTTCGCGCCGTCCACGGTGATGGGGACCGTATCGCCCACCTTGGCGCCCAGGGAGCGCAGGTAGCGGGTGGTGGCGACGGCCGGGACCGCGGCGCCGGGCGGCGCGGGGGGCGCCGGGAACAGGACGGTGGTGACGCCCTGCAGGGTGCCGAAGCCTCCCCAGTAGCGCAGCTGCAGCAGGTCCGTGGAGCCGGCCGGGACGGGGGACGGCTCGGGGGCCCGCGGGGATCCGGGGCCCGGCAGGGGGGACGTCTGCCAGCTGCCGGCGGGCACGGTGACGCTCCCGGCGGGGCCGTCCGCGGTGTCGGAGACGGCGATCCGGCGCAGGGTGAGGGCACTGCCGTCGCCCGGGTGGTCGCCGTCCCCCGCGTACGAGAGGCGTATCCCCGCCAGCGTCAGCGGGGTGGCCGCCGATCCGACGGGGGCGCCGGTCAGCGCGTCCAGAAGGAAGGGGAGGGTGGCGTTGCCTTCGGCGGGCAGCGTGACGGAGGCCGTCCCGTAGGTGGCTCCGAACCGGTCGCGCAGCAGCAGGCTCACGGCGGCCCAGCTCGTACCGGAGGCCCGTACCGACACGTCGAGGTCGATCCTGCGGGGGGAGCCGGGCAGGGCGATGCCGGGGCTCGCGGGGGCGGGGTCCGCGCCCGCGGCGAGCGGCTCCGCGAGCGGTGCGAAGAGCTCCTGCATCGTGCGCCCGCCGCGCAGGTCCGCGCGCAGCGGCACCTGTTCGCCGACCTTGGCGGCGTCCAGTGCGACGACGTCGGCGAGGCTCGCGTCCGGCAGCTTCTGCTCACGGCGGACCACCGGGGTCAGGCGGTCCCCGCCGGGCAGTGCCGCGTAGCGTCCGCCCTGTCCCATCGGGGACATGCTGCTCCCGGAGATCCGCAGGCCGCCCGCGCTCGCGAAGTCGGCCTGGTCGCGCTGGGAGGCGGACCACGCGGTGTGCTGGCCGAGGGCCAGGATCCCGCCGGAGACGGCGAGTACGAGGAGCAGTACGGGTCCGGTGGCCCGGCCGGGCCGTCGGGCGAGCTGCCAGCCGAACAGCGCCGGGGCCAGGCTCTTGCCGCGGGCCGCCAGCCGGCCGCCGGCCCGCGCCGCGAACGGCAGCAGCCGCAGGACCAGCAGGGTGCCGCCGCACAGCGCCAGGGCGGGTGCGGCGACCAGGACCGGGTCGATGCCGAGCCCGCCGCCGGCCGAGGCGCCGGGTGCGGGGGCGTCCGTACTGCCGTACTGCGACAGCTGCTGGTAGCCGAGGACGGCGAGGACCAGGACGGCCAGGTCCACGCCGGAGCGGGCGGCGCCCGTCACCAGGGCCTGCCTGCTGCCCGCGCGGCGCAGGACTGCGGCCGAGGCTCCGCGCAGGACGGAGGGCAGGGTCGTCAGCAGGACGCAGGCCAGGGCGCAGCCGGTGGCGACCGGCCAGACCAGCCAGGTGTCCGGGATGTCCAGGTGGACGCGGCCGAGCGGTCCGAACCGGCCGAACAGGCGCAGCAGGGGCGGGGTGAGCAGGGGTGCCAGGACGGCCGCGGGCAGGGCGAGCAGCAGTGACTCGGCGGCGGTCAGCGCACCGAGGCGTCGGCGCGAGGCGCCGCGGGCGGTGAGCAGGACCCGTTCCGGTTCCTGGCGGACGGTCAGGATGTGGGCGACGAGCAGCAGCGCGGCGGTCGACAGGACGGCCAGCTGGAGGGCGCCCATCAGCAGGGTGGACCGGGCGACGACGGTGCCGGCGCTCAGCTCGCCCAGGATTTTGGGCAGTTCGGTGGCGGTCCGGAGCGAGGCGGCGCCTTCGAGGGAGACGCTCGCGGGTTCGGTCGCGGTCCGGACGGCCTCGGCCTCGGCGGCGGTGATCGTGCGCAGGTCGGGGGTCAGCAGTGTGAGGCGGTGGTTCTGCAGCACGCCGCCCGTGGTGAAGGCGCTGTCGTCCACCAGGAGCGGGCCGTAGACGGCGAAGGAGTCGGCCTGCACCTCCCGGCCGCCGAGCGGGTCGAGCCGCCAGTACGCGGCGTCCGGGTCGGCGGCCCGGTACACGCCGGTGATCTGCACGGTCAGCGGTGGTCCGCCGAACCGGTCCTCCAGCCGGACCGGTGCGGGCAGCGCGGACTCGGTCAGGCCGAGCCGGGCGAGCGCCGCGCGCGGCACCGCCACCTGGGTGGGCGCGGCCGGCGCGCCGGCGGCGGGTGCGGCCACCGGAGCGGGCCACTGGCCGGCGAGCAGGCGCACGTGGTCCTTGCCGAGGGCGGCGAGCAGCGTCAGGTCGGCGTCGCGGCCCGAGGTGGCGACGCCGGGGAGTCCGTACGAGCGGCTGCGGGCCACGCTCTCGGAGGCCACCGGGAGCCGGCCGAACACCTGGTCCGCGAAGGCCCGTACGGACTCGTCGTCCTGGCCGCGGGAGGAGACGGGACGGCCGCTGGTGACGACGACGGTGGTCCGGGGCTGTTCGGCGCCGGTCAGGGCCCGTCGGAGCCCTTCCTCGCCCACGCCACGGGTGAAGGCCGTCAAGGCGGTCAGAGTGGTCGCGGTGATCAGTACGGTGAGCAGCACGGCGACGGCGAGCGGCCACCGCCCGCGCAGTCGGCGCACGACGAAGCCGAGCACGTGTTGAATTCCTCCCCCTGTCCGGACCCTCGGTACCGGATAGCGGACGATGCTGCCAGATACGGGCGATAGGGGGAAGGGGCTTGCGTGATTGGTGTGGCGGATGCGCAAATGCGATCAGAAAGCTGCAGCGGCAGCGTGTGCGGACCGTGGGGCGGGACGCCCCACGGGGACAACACGACGGGGGAACAGACGCGATGAGGGATCAGCAGGCACCGGCGACGGTCGCGACGGCGGCGCGGGAGGGCGACGGCTCACCGATCGTCGTGGTCGAGGACGTGCACCACAGCTTCGGCAGCGGACCGCAGGCCGTCCACGCCCTGCGCGGCGTGTCCTTCGAGGTCCGCCGCGGCGAACTCACCGCCCTCCGGGGCCGGTCGGGCTCCGGGAAGACCACCCTGCTGAACCTCGTGGGCGGCCTCGACACCCCGACCGGCGGCCGGATCACCCTCGACGGCACCGACCTCGCGGCCCTCGACGAGCCGGGCCTGCTCGCCCTGCGCCGCGACCGCATCGGCTTCGTCTTCCAGTCGTTCGGACTGATACCCGTCCTCACCGCCGCCGAGAACGTGGGCGTCCCGATGCGGCTGCGCCGCGTCCCCGCCAAGGTCCGCGAGGAGCGCGCCCGGACCCTGCTCGCCCTGGTCGGTCTCGCGGACCACGCCGAGCAGCGCCCCGGCGAGCTCTCCGGCGGCCAGCAGCAGCGCGTCGCGGTGGCCCGCGCCCTGGCCAACGACCCCGACCTGATCATCGCGGACGAGCCCACGGGCCAGCTCGACTCCGAGACCGGCCGGTCGGTCATGGAACTGCTGCGCGCGGTGGTGCGCAGCGAGGCGGTGACCATCCTGGTCGCCACCCACGACCCCAACCTGATCGAGCTCGCCGACCGGGTCGTGGAACTGCGCGACGGCCGCATCGTGGAGACCGGCTCATGAGCCGAGCGCGTCCGCGGCGTTCCGCTGCCAGTACGTGACCGTCAGCGAGCTGTCGTAGGGGACACCGGCCGCCGGGAGTGACGGGGTGGCGGACGCACCGCCGTCGCTCCTGGGCGTCCGGCCCTGGAAGGCGATCGTGAGCCGGTGTCCGGTCGTCCCGCCCTCGCCGCTTCCGTCGGCCGCGGAGAGCAGCGCTCCGGCGTAACCCGACTCGCCGGGTGCGAGGGACACCACCGCCTGGGGCCGGGTCTCCTCCCGGGCCGCGGGCGCCCACTGCATCTCGTCGAAGCGGAGCAGCGGGTAGTACGTCAGGTCGCAGGTCTTCGAGCCGGTGTTCCTCACCGTGATCAGCATGTGGTTGAGCGGGCGGGAGACCGGCTGGACGGTGACGCCGGTGTTGGAGCCGTTGCACAGGACGTGGCTCCCGGCACCCGACGCGTCCGGCGAGCCCTTCGCACCACCGGTGGGAGTGGCGGTGGCCTTCGCCGTGGTCCCGGCGGGAGGCGTCGCGGAGCCCGGGTCCGGGGTGCCCGAAGGGGCGGCCGTGGCGGCGCCCGAGGTGGCTGCTGCTCCCCCGTCCTTGAATCCCCCGCCGTCCTCGCACGCCGTGAGGGCGAGGACGACGAGGGCGGCAGCGGCGGCAGCCGCATGGCGCCGGGAGGAGGAGGTGGGGAGGAGGTGGAACGCGTGCATGACTGACGGCCTCTCATAGGGCACGACCGCGGGGACCCACCGGTGGGAACCGGGCGCCGGGAGCGGTGTGCTTGGATGACCTCAGCCTGTGCCGAGATCCGTCCCGGCCGCCACATCTGCTCGGCGGTCAGGGACGCTGGAATGCCGAGACAGGCTCTGAGCTGCTGAAACAACCTGTTCCTGGGATGCGGAACGGGACACCGGGTGGGAGGAACAGTGCCCGAGGACACGGCCGAGTCCGAGTTCGCCGGACTGCTGCGGGAGTTGAAGGACCGGTCCGGCCACAGCTACGGAACACTCGCCAAGCGGCTCCACATGAGTACGTCGACCCTGCACCGGTACTGCAGCGGCGCCGTGGTCCCGACGGACTACGCACCGGTCGAACGTCTCGCGCGCCTCTGCAGGGCCACGCCCGAGGAACTCGTCGCCCTGCACAGGAGTTGGGTGCTGGCGGACACCAACCGCAGCCGCAGGAGCGGCGATACGGGCAGCGCGGAGAGAGCCGCTGCGACCGCCCGGGACGGGGCCGGGCCGGCCACGGCCGGGACGCGGGCGGAGGCCGAAGCGGAAGCGCGAACTGAGGCGGAGGCGGAGCCCACGCCTCCGGCGGCGGAGGAGTCCGAGCAGGCGGCCGAGCAGGTACCCGCCGAAGCCCTTCCTGCCGACACCGCCTACGCCGCCGGCACGACCGACATCACCGGCGAGACCGACACGACCGCGACCGTCGGCACGACCGAGACCTCCGGCGAGACCGCGCCGACGGGGCGGCGCCGCCCGCGCAGGGCCGTCCTCGCCGGAACCGCCATGGTCGCCGTCGCCGCCGTCGCCGGGGTTCTCGCCCTCTCCACGGACCTCCTGACCCGGAGCGCCGACGTCCGCGACAGCCCCGTCGGCTCCGCGACCCTCGCTCCGGGCGGAGCGGAGCAGCGTACGGGCGGCCCGGCTGCGGCCCCCGCATCGCCGTCCGGGAACCCTGCGGGCACCCCGGAGGACGGCCCGGCCGGGACTCACCCCGCGGCCTCGCCCCCCGGCTCCGCACCCGCCGCCCCCGGCTCCGCCCCCGACCCCGGGAGCGCTTCCGGCACGCCGGTGAAGGTGACCACCCAGCCGTACAGCTGGGAGACGCCCTGCGCCCAGCACTACCTGATCGAGAAGCCTCCGGCCCAGGTCGGACCGCCGCCCGTGGAACGTGACGCACCCGCATGGGTGGCGGCGGCCGGAGCCGTGTCCGCGGGCGAGCAGTACGTCACCGTCACCGTGCAGGGCGCCGGCAGGGAGACGGTGGTCCTGGACGGCCTGACCGTCCGCACGGTCGGCAGGCGCGCGCCCCTCGCCTGGAACGACTACGCCATGGGCTACCCGGGGGTCGGCTGCGGGGCCGACGTCCCGACCCGCTCCTTCACCGTGGCCCTCGACGCCGCGCGCCCGGCCGTCGTGCCCGAGGCGGACCAGCGGGGCTTCCCGTACACGGTGAGCGAGTCCGAACCGGAAGTGCTCCACATCAGGGCGGACACCTCCGCGTACGACGTGAGCTGGTACCTGGAACTGTCCTGGTCCAGCGGATCCCGGCGCGGCACCCTCCGGATCGACCACAACGGCAAGCCCTTCCGCACCAGCGGTCACAACGGGCGGCCCGGCTACGTGTTCCCCCTCGGCGGCGACGGGTGGGTCAGGGCGGGGAAGGCCTCCTGAGCCCTCGGGGGTGTCCTGCGATCGGGCGAGCCCTGCGTGATCGGCAAGACGCCCCCGAGGCTCCGGGCCGTTGACCAGGAGCGACCGGCCGCGCACCGGGAGCGCACGGCCCGCGTCGTCCCGGAGCGGTCGGGGAGGATCGACCCTACGATGAACGGGAACCGGCGCGGGCGGCTTGCCGTGCCGCCTGCCCAGAGCTCTCGGGGTGGAGACGTATGGCACAGGCCGCCGACGCAGCGCGGACCGTGATTCTGACCGTGGACGACGACCCGGGAGTCTCCCGGTCCATCGCCCGTGACCTGCGGCGCCGCTACGGCGCCGACTACCGGATCGTGCGCGCCGAGTCCGGTGAGTCCGCCCTGGAGGCGCTGCGCGAGCTCAAGCTGCGGGGCGACCTGGTGGCGGTCGTCCTGGCCGACTACCGCATGCCGCAGATGAACGGCATCGAGTTCCTCGAACAGGCCCTGCAGGTGTACCCGGGGGCGCGGCGGGTGCTGCTGACGGCGTACGCCGACACCAATGCGGCGATCGACGCGATCAACGTCGTCGACCTCGACCACTACCTGCTCAAGCCCTGGGACCCTCCGGAGGAGAAGCTCTACCCCGTCCTGGACGATCTGCTCACGGCCTGGCGCTCCAGCGACTACCGGCCGGTACCCGCGACGAAGGTGGTGGGTCACCGCTGGTCGGCGCGTTCCTCGCACGTACGGGAGTTCCTGGCCCGCAACCAGGTGCCGTACCGCTGGTACTCCTCCGACGAGCCGGAGGGCCGGCGGCTCCTGGAGGCGGCCGGGGCCGACGGGCAGCGGCTGCCGCTGGTGATCACCCCCGACTGCAAGGTGCTGATCGAGCCCGACGCCCCCGAACTGGCCGCCCACGTGGGACTCGCGACGACGCCGACCGCCGACTTCTACGACCTCGTGGTCATCGGCGGCGGCCCGGCCGGGCTCGGCTCGGCGGTGTACGGGGCCTCGGAGGGCCTGCGCACCGTACTGATCGAGCGTTCGGCGACCGGCGGACAGGCCGGGCAGAGCTCCCGCATCGAGAACTACCTGGGCTTCCCGGACGGGGTGTCGGGTGCGCAGCTCACCGAGCGCGCCCGCCGCCAGGCCGGGCGGTTCGGCGCCGAGATCCTCACGGCGCGCGAGGTCACCGGGCTGGAGGTGAACGGCGCGGCGCGCGTCGTCCACTTCTCGGACGGCTCGGCGATCGCCGCCCACAGCATCATCCTGGCGACCGGTGTGTCGTACCGGCAGCTCCACGCGCCGGGCTGCGACCAGCTGACCGGCTGCGGGGTGTACTACGGCTCCTCGCTGACCGAGGCGGCCTCCTGCCAGGGGCAGGACGTGTACATCGTGGGCGGCGCCAACTCGGCCGGACAGGCGGCTATGTACCTGGCGCGGGGCGCCAAGTCGGTGACACTGCTGGTGCGCGGGGAGTCCCTGGCGGCCTCGATGTCGTACTACCTGATCCAGCAGATCGAGGAGATGCCGAACATCACGGTACGCACCCGGACCGTCGTCGATGCGGCGCACGGCGAGGGGCACCTGGAGCAGCTGACGCTGCGGGACGTGGACAGCGGCGGGACCGAACTCGTCGACGCGCAGTGGATGTTCGTGTTCATCGGCGCGGCCCCGCTGACCGACTGGCTGGACGGTACGGTGCTCCGCGACGAGCACGGCTTCATCCTGACCGGGCCGGACCTCACCCCGGACGGGCGGCCACCGGCAGAGTGGGAGCTGGACCGGCCGCCGTACCACCTGGAGACCAACATTCCCGGCGTGTTCGTGGCGGGCGACGCGCGCGCCCAGTCCGCCAAACGCGTCGCGTCCGCCGTCGGAGAGGGAGCCATGGCCGTGATGCTCGTCCACCGGTACCTGGAGCAGTCATGAGCGGAGAGGTCATGCCCTGCAGCCCGCAGGAGATCTCCTCGCTGTTCCTGTTCGAGAAGCTCTCCCCGGAGCAGCTCGGGCGGCTGTGCGGCGAGGGGCGGGTGGAGCGCTTCGATACGGGGCCGGTGTACACCGAGGGCGCCCCGGCCACCTGCTTCTACGTGATGATCGAGGGCACCGTCGTACTGTCGCGCCGGGTCGGGGGCGACGACGTCGAGGTGAGCCGGACCTCGCAGCGGGGCGTGTACGCGGGGGCCATGCAGGCGTACCTGGGCGAACAGGTCCCGCAGACGTACGTCAACTCCATGCGGGTGACGGAGCCTACGCGGTTCTTCGTGCTGCCCGCCCAGTCGTTCGCGGACATCATGCGGGAGTGGTTCCCGATGGCGGCGCACCTGCTGGAGGGGCTGTTCTTCGGCTCCAAGAACACCCAGCGGGCGATCGGGCAGCGGGAGCGGCTGCTGGCCCTGGGGTCGTTGTCCGCCGGGCTCACGCACGAGCTCAACAACCCGGCGGCGGCGGCCGTCAGGGCCACGGCGACGCTGCGCGAACGGGTCGGCAAGATGCGGCACAAGCTGGCCCACATCTCCCAGGGCCAGTATTCGCGCGAGGTGATCGCCGACCTCATCGAGATCCAGGAGCGCACGGTCGAACGCGTCGCGAAGGCCACGGCGCTCAGTCCTCTGGAGGCCTCCGACCGGGAGGACGAGCTAGCCGACTGGCTCGACGACCACGGCATCCAGGAGGGCTGGCGGCTCGCCCCGACCTTCGTGCAGGCGGGACTGGACACGGACTGGCTGGAGCACGTCGCGGCGACGGTGTCCGAGGAGATCCTGCCTTCGGCGATCGGCTGGCTCAACTACACGGTGGAGACCGAGCTGTTGATGGACGAGATCGACGACTCCACCACCCGCATCTCCCACCTCGTGGACGCGGCCAAGCAGTACTCGCAGCTCGACCGCGCACCGTACCGGGTGGTGGACGTCCACGAACTCCTCGACAGCACGCTGCTGATGCTGTCCGGGAAGATCGGCTCCCGGGTGCGGGTGGTCAAGGACTACGACCGCTCCGTACCGGACGTGCCGGCCTATCCGGCGGAGCTCAACCAGGTGTGGACCAACCTCATCGACAACGCCGTCTTCGCCATCGGGAGCACGGGCGGGGAGGGCACGCTGACGGTCCGCACGGCGCGGGAGGGCGACCGCCTGCTGGTGGAGTTCCGCGACACCGGACCCGGCATCCCGGCGGACATCCGCAGCCGCATCTTCGACCCCTTCTTCACCACCAAACCGGTCGGCGAGGGCACCGGTCTCGGCCTCGACATCTCCTGGCGGATCGTCGTCAGCAAGCACCACGGCAGCCTGCAGGTCGAGTCCGTGCCGGGCGACACCCGGTTCCAGGTGCTGCTGCCGCTGACCGCGCCGGAGACGGAGACGGAGGCCGGTCCCGGCGCCGGGACCGGCAACGCGACCCCACCCGAGAACGCGACCGAGACCCCACCCGAGACCGCGACCGCAACTCAGAACTCCGAGGAGCCCGCATGACCGACATCGAGGGAATCGACCCGAGCGCCCCGCCCACCGGCACCGGCTGCGCCGAGTGCGACGAGCTGGGCGGCTGGTGGTTCCACCTGCGGCGCTGCGCCCAGTGCGGGAACATCGGCTGCTGCGACTCCTCCCCGGCCCAGCACGCCACCGCCCACTGGAAGTCCACCGGCCACCCCCTGGTGCAGAGCTTCGAGCCGGGCGAGGAGTGGTTCTGGAACTACGACACCGACGCCCTGTACGACTCCGGTCCCGGGCTGGCCCCTCCGGGCGAGCACCCCGCGGACCAGCCGGCCCCGGGGCCGGCCGACCGGGTCCCCCAGGACTGGACGCGGCAACTCCACCGCTGACGACCCCCGTCCCGGCCTGCTGCTACGGCCGCCCGGCCGTCGGCGGAGTCCACACCGTGCCCCGGGCCTCGTACTCGAGCATCGCCTCGACACCGGTCGCCGCGTCGGCGCCGAGTTCCCGGCGTACGAGCCACAGGGCGAGGTCCAGGCCGGAGGTGATGCCACCGGCGGTGACCAGGTCCCCGTCGTCCACCACCCGGGCGTTCTTCACCAGTGCGCCCTGCTTCTCCAGGTCGGGCCGCGCCTTGTGATGGGTGGTGCAGGGCCGGTTCGTCGTCAGTCCGGCGGCGGCGAGCAGCATGGTGCCCGTACAGACGGCGCTGACGGTCAGGCCCGGGCGCACCGCCGCGGCCAGTTTCCGCGGCAGCACCCCGCTGCGGATCTCCGCCCACACCCCGGGGCTGTCGCGGCGTGCGTATCCCCCGCCGGGTACGAGGAGGACGTCCGCCTCACGGGGGGCCCACGCGTACTCGACGCCCACCCGGGTGCCGTAGGCGGCGCGTACGACGCCGGGGCGTCCGGCGGTGACGTAGCGGACGTCGATCTCGCGGCCCGTGAAGAACCGGGCCGCGCAGAACACCTCGTAGGGCGCCGCGAAGTCGAGCTCCTCCACCCCGTCGTACATGACGACCTGCACGCGCAGTGGCCCCGCCGCGTTCCCGGCGGCCGGCGGCTGAGCCGCCGCGGCCACCCCGGTGGCTGCCGCCAGGGTGGCTGCGGCGCCGGCCGCGACGGGGGCCCGGAGCACGTTCCTGCGATTCATCCGATGACTGCCTTCCGATCGCCCGGGCGGTCACGCCGCCCCTGTGACAGGAGTCGGAGGCGTGAATGCCCGGGTTCCCGAACCCGGTTGTGGCCGCGACCACACCGCCCTGGCCTGCCGGGCCCGAACCCGACAGGACCTAGGGGCCGAAGGTGCCGTGCCGGCCCGCCCCGGAGGCGAACCAGCCCGCTCCCGCCTGCGTTTCGCCCGCGGTCAGGGGCACCATCCCGTGCCGGAGTTCGCCCGCCAAAGCGTCCGTCTCGGACAGTCCGTGCTGTTCGAGGACGGACATCCGGTCGTGGCGCAGGCAGAGCCGGGGGAACCCGGCGATCTCGCGGGCCAGTTCCTCGGCGGCCGCCCGCGAGCGGCCCACGGGGACCACGCGGTTGGCCAGGCCGATCCCGTGCGCCTCCGCGGCGGTGACCGGACGGCCCGTCAGGATCAGGTCCATGGCGCGGCTCTCACCGATCAGGCGGGGCAGGCGCACCGTGCCGCCGTCGATGAGCGGCACGCCCCAGCGGCGGCAGAAGACGCCGAACACCGCGTCCTCCTCCGCGACCCGCAGATCGCACCAGAGCGCCAGCTCCAGGCCTCCTGCGACCGCGTGCCCCGCGACGGCGGCGATCACCGGCTTGCCGAGCCGCATCCGGGTCGGTCCCATGGGCCCGTCGCCCGAGGGGCGTACGCGGTTTCCGCGTTCGGTGCCGATGGCCTTGAGGTCGGCGCCCGCGCAGAAGGTTCCGCCCTCGCCCCAGAGGACGGCGACGGCCGCGTTCTCGTCGTTCTCGAATTCACGGAAGGCGTCGGCCAGTTGCTGCGCCGTCGGGCCGTCGACTGCGTTGCGCACCTCCGGCCTGCTCAGGATCACCGTGAATACGGGACCCTCCCGCTCCACCCGTACCGAGCCCTGATCGTCCGCCATGCCGCGCCCCTCCCGCTCACCGGCCTCCATTGTGGGGGCAGCCAGGCCGTCTCTTTCGGATCCTGCCGTCAGCCCGCCCCGCCCGCCGGGCTCCGGGGGGAGGGCAGGGCCGTCGGGCCACCGGGCGTCACGAGTGCGGTCTCGTACGCGAAGACGACGACCTGGGCGCGGCTGGACAGTCCGAGCTTGGCCATCGCCCGGTTCAGGTGGGTCTTCACGGTGGCCTCGCTGATGAAGAGCCGTCCGGCGACCTCCGTGTTCGTCGCGCCGGTGGCCACGAGCCGCAGGACGTCGCGTTCCCGGCCGGTGACGGTGTCCCACTCGGGGGCGACGGCCTCCGGCGGCGTCGGCCCCGGGTGGTACGCCTCGATCAGGCGTCGGGTGACGGTCGGCGCGAAGAGCATGTCGCCGGAGGCCACGGTGTGGATGGCGGCGATCAGGCGCTCGGGCGGCGTCTCCTTGAGGAGGAAGCCGCAGGCGCCCGCGCGCAGGGCGTTGTAGACGTATTCGTCGAGGTCGAAGGTCGTCAGCACCAGGATCCTCGGCGCCGTGTCACCCGCCCGTCCGAGGATGCGTCGGGTCGCGGTGATGCCGTCGGTGCCCGGCATCCGGAGGTCCATGAGGATGACATCGGGCGCGGTGGCCTCGGCCCGGCGGACGGCTTCGTCCCCGTCGCACGCCTCACCGACCACGGTCAGCCCCGGCGCGGCGTTGAGCAGGGACACGAGCCCGGCACGGATGAGCAGTTGATCGTCGACCACCAGGACCGTGGGCATCGCAGATTCCAGTCCTCATCGGGAACGGACGTCCCCGGAACCCGGGGCCGGGAGGCCACCCGGCCGGTCACTGGTGGTGGGTGCCGGAAGGGTGAGCCGTACCTCGAACCCGCCGAGGGCGCGGGGGCCGGCGGTGACCGACCCGCCGTAGATGCTCGCGCGTTCCCGCATACCGATCAAGCCGTGACCAGGTGAAACCCCGGTGTTTGGCTGGAACTTGCCGCTTCCTTCGTCCGTCACGCACACCACGACGGTGTGTCGTTCGTAGCCGATCGTGACTGCGGCCCTGGTCGGCCCCGCGTGCTTGAGCACGTTCGTCAGCGCTTCCTGGACCACCCGGTAGACGCACAGGGCCATGCCCTGCGGAAGCCGGGCGGGGGATCCGGTGACCTCCATGGTGACCTCGGCCCCCGCGCCCCGCACCCGCTCGAGCAGCCTGTCGAGCAGGTCGAGCCCGGGGGCCGGGGCGTCGGCGGCGCCGTCCTCCAGCGCGTCCGCCCCGTCCGCATGCGCCCGCCCTTCCCGCTGTCCCGCCCCTTCCTGGCCGACACGCAGCAGTACGAGCATGCGGCGCATCTCCTCCAGCGCCTCCCTGCTGGTGTCGGCGATGGTGTCCAGGGCCCGCCGGCTCGACGCCGGGTCGGTGGGGAAGACGTACGAGGCCATGCCGGCCTGCAGCGAGATCACCGACATGTGGTGCGCGACCACATCGTGCAGTTCACGCGCGATGCGCACCCGCTCCTCCGTGAGCACCCGCAGGGCGTTCTCCGCCTGCTGCGCACGCAGTTGGGCGGTCAGTTCGGCGAACTGCCGGTTCCTCTCGGCGAGGGCTCCCGAGCCGCGCCCGACGACGAGGACGACGGCCGGGAACAGGACGGCCTGGGCGAGGACGGTGGGCATGGAGCTGTTGTCGGGGTTGCTCAGCCCCGCGTACACCCAGATCCCGGCCACGACGGCCGCGCACACGACGGAGGGGCGCGCGCGGCGGGTCGCCGCCACCGTGTACAGGCCCAGGAGCGGGGGCATCGAATTGACCACCGGCCAGTAGCCGCAGGCGATGAACAGGGTCCACAGCGCGCAGCTGGCGGCGAACACCGCGACGGGCGCGATGTGGCGGGCCAGCAGGACGAGACCCACCAGCGCGGTCAGGACCGCCCCGAGCTCGTCCACGGACCGCCAGCCGGCCGGTGGTTGCTCCCGCCCGAGCAGCAGCCCGGCGCCGACGTAGCCCAGCGCGAGCAGCGAGTCGACGACCAGCGACCGCCGTCCCCCGAGCCCGTCGGGGAATCCGAATCGAGCGTGCATCGGCGCAGCCTACGGGCCGGCGCACGGCCGGGCCATGGTCCTGCCGCAGGACCGGGCCCTACCGCGCCCGCATCCCCCGCTACCGCCACGGTTGCAGGCGGGCCGCGCGACACCCGCACCGGGTGGAGATCCGAATCATCCCGGTGCGTGCCGCTGTGTGGCCCCCTGCTCGCCTAGCTTTCTGTCTGGCCGGCCACCCAACGCAGCACGGGATGGTGGCGGCGCACCCGCTCGTCCTTCGATTCCCCGGAAAAGGGAGACACAGTCATGACCTCGCTCGCGAAGCGCACGCTCGTCGGAGCATCCGCCGCCGCCTCGGCCCTCGTCATCGGGCTGGCCGGCACCGCCGCCGCGGCCACCTTCGGCTTCAACAAGACCTCCTCCACCGGCAAGGCCGAGATCAGCGGTACGTACGAGTACCACGTGTCGGGGACGATCCCCCAGACCAACGAAAAGATCTACGCCGGATCGTTCAAGGGCGCCACGGCCAGGGACAAGGTGGCGGGCGACGGCTACGAGGCCGTTCTCGCCCTCTCGTACCAGGACTGGAAGGGCGGTGCCTGGCACCCCGTCACCAACTACGTGGCGGTGGTCAACGGTTCGAAGAGCTGGACCTTCAAGAACAAGAAGGACGTGAAGGCCTACGCCTGCGACCGCAAGGTCGGCACCACCAAGCTGCTGAACTGCCGGGCCGCCTGGTAGGAAGTGCGCGCCGGGCGGTGGCTCCCGGCGGTCACCGATACTGATCTCCATGCATGCCAACGTCACCGCCGCCTTCGAGCGCGTCGCCGCGCACCGGACCCGCTTCGACGCCCGGTTCGAGCAGTACTTCGACGGCCTCCCCGGGCGCTTCGACGTCCCCGTGCCGAGCCGGTACGTCCCCCGGTGCCTCGAGCTCCTGCGGGAGTTTTCGATGCGCGGCGGCAAGCGGCTGCGGGTCGTCCTGCTGTACGAGGCGGCCCGGCTGGTCACCACCGACGAGGTGCCGGGGCTGCTGGAGGCGGCGCTGAGCATCGAGCTGCTCCAGACGCACGGGCTCGTGCACGACGACATCATCGACGACGCGCCCCTGCGCCGAGGCGGCCCCTCGACGTACTACGCGTACCGCCGGGAGTTCCCCGGCCAGGACGCCACCGCCCTCGGGCTCGCGGTGCTGGCCGGGGACCTCGCCGCGTTCCTGTCCACGCAGGTGCTGCTGGAGGCGCCGGTTCCGGCCGAGCTCCGCCAGGCCCTGCTCGGCATACACACCCGCACCGCGGCGGAGACCGTGGCCGGGCAGCTGGCCGACCTGGAACGGGACTCCCATGCACTGCCCGACGAGGAATTCCTGCACACCGTCACCGACTTCAAGAGCGCGCGGTACTCGGTCCTCGCACCTCTGACGATGGGCCTGCTGGCCGCGGGCGAGGATCTTGCGCCGCACCGCGCCCGACTGCACCGGTACGCACGGCTGGTGGGCATCTCCGAGCAGATGCGCGACGACTTCCTCGACCTCTTCGGCCCGTCCGGCGACGACACGGCGGCCGAGGCGAAGTCCACCGGGGCCGACATCCGTTCGGGCCGCCGCACCTACGCCGTCCGCGCGCTCCTGGCCGCCACGACCGGGACCGAGGCGGCCCTGGTCGAAGGCGCGCTCGGCGACCCCGGATGCACCGACGGCGGTCTCGACCGGATCAGGGAGATCGCCCGCACCGCCGGGGTCGACCGCGGGCTCAAGGCGGAGATCCGGCGGCACGCGGAGGCCGCGGCGGCCGAGGCCGCGTCCTGGGAGCCGTACTGGCGCGCGGACGCCGTGGACTTCTTCCGGAGCCTGCCGATGTGGAACGTGGACCGGATGGCCTGAGCCCGCCGGGAACGTCATCCGGCGTTCCCGTCGAAGCCCTTGGCGAGCAGCCGGACGGCCGGTGTCACCTCCCGGGCGAAGACGAGGAGGGCCGCGAGCGATCCGGCCACCGGGATCGGCCCGAACAGGAACGTCCAGTCGTGGACGGCCACCAGGGCCCGGCCGGCCGTGAGCCGGAGGCTTCGTCGGCGCCCGCCACGCCCTCGGCCTGCCTCCTGAGCGTCACCACCGACAGCGCCCCCTGTCGCACCCCCGCGTCAACACCCGTGCTCACCGTTCAGCCCCCGGGGCCCGTCGAATCCCGTCGGCTCCCGTCAGGCGCACCGCCGGCCCGCGGAGCGGCGGACAGCCCGTGGATCCGGGCTCCCGGGGGTGTCCGGTGGGCGACCGTCACCGCCCCGCGCGGTCTCCACCGCAGGCGGACGCCCTCGGAGCGGGCGGAAACGATCACATTCGGTGCCACCATGCCAGCGCACACAGCGGGTACGGGCGGGCGCGGCTGCGAGGCCGGTGCGCAGGGACGAGAGGTACGGAAAGTGACGCCTCGGGTGGTCGGGAACACGGATCAGCGGTTGCCCGCACGGGAGGGGCCGGACGCCGTCGGCGACCGGGCGGCCCCCGCGGCCGCGGTCGTCCCGGCGGCCCGGGTCCCGGAAGGCGCCCCGGCCCCGGACCGGACCGACGCCGGGCTCCTCGTCCTCGCGTCCGTCCTTCTCGCGGACGCGGCCCTCACCGCCCGGCAGTCGGGCGCCGAGCTCACGGGAGCCCTGTTCAGCCGACGGTTCGGGCTGGAGGTCCTGCGGCGCCCCGGCTGGGCGCTGGGCACGGCGGTGACCTGCGCCCGGGCGCTCACCAGCCCGTCGGGGCTCGGCTTCGGCGCCAACGGCGGCCTGATCGGCGAACTGGCCCGGACGGCCGGGAGCATGACCCACCGTCGCCCCGCCAAGGTGGCCATGGCCGTGGACGCCTTCGCCCTGCGCATCGAGGCGGCCGCCGTCGAGCACCCCAACCTGGACTCGCCGCCGGCCCGGCGCGTCACCGACGCGATGGTGGCGGGGAACCGGCTGGAGGCGCTGCGGGCCATGCACGCGCTGACCGAGCTGCTCGGCGTGACCCGCGCCCTGACCACGATCAGTCCCGTGATCATGGAACTGCTGGCCCTGCTCGGGCTGCTCGACGAGAACCCCGTCAACGACGAGTTCTCCTGGGTGACGCTCGCCGGCGGAGTGCCGACCACCGACCCCTTCTTCGGACTGCCCAGTTCCGTGCTGAAGTTCCTCAACCCCGGGCCGGGCCGGGCCGAACGCACCGAGCCGGACGCGATCCTGGCGAAGGTCCTCGCCACGTCCCGCAACGACATCGTCAGTTACGTGGGCGACATCGGCGCCCTCGGCAACCACGGCCTGGTGCTGCTGCGCCGCGTCGCCTGCGCCGACGGCGCCGTCCGGCACGTCCTGCTGCTTCCGGGGACGAGCTTCGGCCTGCTGAGCAACAGCACCCCGCAGGACCTGGTCGGCGCCTTCGACGGACTGCTGCGCACGGACACCACGTACACGCGCGCCGCGAGGAAGCTGCTGCTGCGCGCCGGGGTCCCGGCCGGGTCGGAACTCATGATCGTCGGGCACAGCCTGGGCGGTCTCACCGCGATGAACCTCGCGGCCGACGTCGAGGTGTCGTCCACCTACCGGGTCACCCACGTGATCACGGTGGGCTCGCCGATCGACGGCAAGCGGCCCGCCGACCACACCACTCGGGTCATCAGCCTCGTCAACAAGCACGACGTGATCCCGATGCTGGACGGCCGCGGACCGGCCTCGCCCAACGACATCCCCGCGAGCTGGGTCGAACTGGCCTGGCTGGACGAGTCGTACGACTACCCGCTGTCGCACGCCCCGCAGGCGTACTCCGACACGCTGCGCGGGGAGCTGACGCACTACCGGGAGCACGTCAACAAGCTGATCAGCGCCTACGACGGCGAAGTCGTCGGCAACCAGCCGTACATGCTCCGCGACAAGTGACCACGAGGGAGACCGACCGATGACCACTGCCGACAGCCCGGCCACGGCGGCGCGACGGCCCGCGACGGCCCGGCCCCTGGAGAACGCCGTGTTCAGCGCGGCCATGGTCGCCCAGCGCCTGCCGTGGACGGACGCCCCGGCCCGCGCGCTGGGGCTGGACGCCCTGACCCGGGACGGGCTGACGCGCCGGCTGCTCGCGCACCTGCGCCGCACCCGGTCCGGACGCCCGGTCCGGCTGAGCACCCCGTACGGCTCCTTCCTGGTGCCGCTGACCGCCGGTGACACCGAAGGGCTGCTCACCCGGGCCGACGAGGCGGGCGCGCTGGGACCCGTGTCCGGACTCACCGCGGGCGGACAGCGGTACGGCCTGTCCCCGCACGCACCACTGGACCGCGAGGCATCGGCTGCACCGGCCGAGGGCCCGGAGGCACTGGAGGCGCCGGAGTCGCTGGACGCCCTGCTCGCCGAGGACGTGGACCGGGCGGTCGCGGCCCGCCGCGGGGACGGCACCCTGGAGTGGCACGCGTGGTACCGGAGCATGCTGCGGCTGAGCCGGCGCGTGGTGGCGGGCGCCGGGGCCGCCCCGGACACCCTGCTGAGCGAGGTGATCGCGGTCGCGACGGCGGCCGCGGGCGACCGCTCGTACGGCGCCGGGTCCGCGGCCCTGCGCCGTCGGCTGGACCTGCACCTGGCCGACCCGGACCCCGCTTCGCTCGCGGGGCGGCTGACGGCCCGCGGTGTCGGTGCGGACGCCGCGGTCCCGGCCCTCGCGCACACTCTCGCCCTGGTCTCCGAGGCCTCCGCCGGGACCGCGCTGCAGGCGCTGGCGCTGCTCGCCGCGGGCGCCGCCGTGTCCCCGCGGGACGCCGTGGGCGAGGCCCTGCGCCGCTATCCGCCGGTGACCGCAGCCGTGTACCCGGTGCGGGCGCCGTTCGTCTGGGAGGACCTCGCGATCGGGGCGGGGACCGAGATCCTGCGGGCGCCCGCCTGGCTGCGCGGCCCGGACGAGGCGGTCGGCCCGGACCGGGATCCGGGTCCCGCGGCGCTGTGCGGGTCCCCGGCCGGGTGCGCGGCGGCGCGGTTCGCGGCGCTCGTCGCCGAGGGCGTCGTACGGACGGTCACGGCGCGGGTCCGCCCGGTGCTGATCGCGCCGGGGTTCACCGCGGACCGGCTGCCGGACACGCTCGACCCGCGGACGCTGCTCGTGGCGTTCGAGGACCTCGCCGGTCCGCGGGACGACTGCGGCCGGGCAGCGGGCGAAGGGCGGCCGACGGGCGGCGCGGCGACGGCCGCACCTCCCGCCGCGTACGGGTACGCGCCGGAGTCCTACGGTGCGCTGGCCCACGCCAGCGCCGACCGGCTGGAGCGGCACGCGCAGAGCCTCGCGGCCTGCGCCGCGAACAGCGGCTGGAACAAGGACGAGGCCGGCGAGCGGTTCCGCATGGTCCTGCTCGGGCACGCAGAGCGGTGCGCGAAGGCCGCCGACGGCGTCCGCCGGGCCGCCGAGCGGCTGACGGACTGAGGTGGCCGCCCTCATGCGTACATCGGTCCTGGCCGGGCTCGGCGGCTACGTACCGCCGCGTGCCGTGAGCAACGACGAGCTGTGCGGGCACCGTCCGCTGGGCGACGAGTGGATCCGCGGGCGCATCGGCGTGGCGAGCCGGCGCATCGCCGACGGGGAGGCCACCGTCGACCTGGCCGTACGGGCGGGCCGGCACGCGCTGACGGCCGCCGGGACGTCCCGGGCCGACGCGGTCGTCCTCGCGACGGCCTCCCCGGACCGGCTGCTGCCGGCGGGGGCCCCGGAGGTCGCGGCGCGGCTGGGGCTGGGCACCGTACCGGCGTTCGACCTGGCCTCGGGCTGCAGCGGATTCCTGTACGGCCTGGCCGTGGCCTCCTCCATGATCATCAGCGGAACCTGCGGCAGCGTCCTCGTGGTGGCCTCGGACGTGTTCAGCGCCTTCCTCGATCCGCAGGACTGGCTGATGTCGGCCATCTTCGGCGACGGGGCGGGCGCCGTGCTGCTCCGGGCCGGCGGGCCGGACACCCCGGGCGCGTTCGGGCCGTTCGACCTGGGCAGCGACGGCGCGCAGGCCGACCTGCTGGAGGTCCCCGGCGGCGGTACGCGGGCCCGCAAGCGGATGCTGGTGGAGCCGGGCGGGGAGGAGCCCTCGCCGTACTTCCGGATGGACGGGCCGACCGTACTCAAGCAGGCGGTCGTCGGCATGTGCGATTCGCTGACGCGGGCCCTCGTCCGTGCGGGCTGGCCGCCGGGCGGGCTGGACGTGGTGGTCGCCCACCAGGCGAACCAGCGCATCCTGGACGGCATCACCGACGAGCTGGGGCTGGCCCCGGGGCAGGTGCTGTCGCACATCGAGGCGTACGGGAACACGGCGGCCGCGTCGGTGCCCGTACTGCTGGCCCAGGCGGCCGCTGCCGGGACCCTGGTGCCCGGGCAGAGGGTGGCGCTCACCGCGTACGGAGCCGGGCTGGCCTGGGGCTCGACCACGCTGGTCTGGCCCGAGGTGCGGGCGGTGACCGAGTGCGGCTGAACCGCAGGCCCGACGCTGCGGCGCCGGACCGGGCCGGTCACCGCGGCCGCTCTACCAGAACGGGGTGTCCCGCCTGCGCCGTTCCCGGTCCACCAGGGCCTGCACGGCGGCCCGGCTGTCGGCGCACAGCTGCCGGGCCGCGGCCGACCGTTCCGCGAAGGACTGGGACCGGGCCGGCGCGGGGATCGGCTCCCCGACGGTGACGATCCACTTCGAGGGCAGCGGGAAGAGCGGGGTGACCGGGAAGAAGGGCAGGCCGAAAAGGCGTGCCAGGGCCGGGATCTCCCCCATCCGGGGGCAGGCCTCCTCGGCGCCGATGACGGACACGGGCACGACCGGGGCGCCGGCCCGGAGTGCGGTGACCGCGAATCCCGGACTGAAGGGGCGGAGCCGGTAGCGCTTGCGAAAAGGCTTCTCCAGTCCGGAGATTCCTTCCGGAAACACTCCGACGAGTTCCCCGGCGTTCAGGTGTTCCAGCCCCAGCAGGGGGTCGAGCGGAATGGCGCCTTTCTTACGGGCGTACGAACCGATCACCGGAACTCGGAACAGCACGGGGGCCGCGGGGACGTGCAGCGGGCGGTGGAGGGTACGGGCGAAAACCCTCTGGAGGACGAAGGCGTCGAGGCCCCAGGCACCCGAATGATTGGCGACGACGACCGCCGGGCCGTCCGCCGGAATGTTCTCGAGCCCCAGCACGTCCAGCCGGAACCAGTCGTCCACCAGCCAGTCGAGGAGGCGGCCCCAGGCGACCTCCCCGGTGTCCCCGAGCAGCCGCTTCACGTTCCTGAGTTCGGCGCCGGCCGCATCGAGCACCTCGATCACATCACTTAAGCTTTCCGACATAAATGATCCCTGCTCTCATGCTTTGAATCATCAAGAAGTCAACAGAGGACGGGTTTTGAGTAAATACCGTGCCGTGATAGTTGTTTGAGCACGAGAACACCCGAGGCGGATTCCGACTTCCGCTCATCGCACTCCCCTTTCACCGCCGGCCGTTGCGACACAATGCTGCAACTGCCTCGATACCGCAAATGAGAGCCCCTTGTGACCACTTCAGCGCAGGAATCCGTCCTCGACGTGATCAGTGAACTGCTCGTCGAGAAGTTCGAAGTCCCCTCCGACGAGGTACGGGCGAACGCGCCGATGCGCGGCCTGCTGACCGACTCCCTCATGGTCGTCGAGATGGCCATCGCCGTTCACGAGGTGCTGGGCGTCAAGGTCGACGAGGAGGAGCTGCGCGAGGCGACCCTCGCCGAGTTCGCCGGATCCGTCGCGGCGCGGCGGACGGAGCGTTGACCCGATGCCGCCCTCAGGCCGTCGTGACCGGGCTCGGCCTGGTCACGGCGGCCGGGTGCGACCGCGAGAGCACCTGGTCGGCCGTACGTGCCGGCCGCTCCACCACGGCCCCCGACCCCGTCCTGGACGGTCTGCCCGTCTCCCTCAGCTGCCGCGTCCCGGAGCTGGACCACCCGGTCCTGCGTCAACGCGGCTCGGCACGGCTGGATCCGGTCTCGCGCTTCGGCCTCGCCGCCGTGGCACAGGCGCTCGACCAGGCTGGGCTGGATCCGCAGGAATGGGACGGCGACCGGGTGGCCGTCGTCACCGGCGGCGGCTTCGGCGGGTCGCGGACACAGGAGACCGCGCAGGCACGACTGGCCGAGCACGGACCGGAGTTCGTCTCCCCCTACTTCCTCACCGGCTACCTGGGCAACATGGTGTGCGCCAACATCGCGCTGCGCTTCGGGGTGACCGGCCCGGCGCTGTCCCTCTCGACGGCCTGCGCATCGGGCACCTCGGCCCTCGGCCTCGCCCGGGACCTGCTCGCGACCGGCCAGTGCGACATCGCGCTCGTCTGCGGCGCGGAGGCGGCCGTGACCCGGCTGAACGTGACCGGATTCGCCCAGCTGGGCACCCTGTCGAGTAAGGGATCCCGGCCCTTCGACGCCGCTCGGGACGGCTTCGTCATCGCCGAGGGGGCCGGCGCCGTCGTCCTGGAACGCCCCGGGCATGCGGCGGCCCGTACGGCCCGCCCGCTCGCCCGCCTGATCGGTTACGCGGCCTCCACCGACGCCCATCACCTGGTGGCCCCGCACCCGGAGGGGCGCGGAGCCGAACAGGCCGTGCGCGCCGCGCTCGCGGACGCGGACATCGGCCCCGGGGACGTCGGCCACGTCAACGCGCACGGCACGTCGACCCGGCAGAACGACGACATCGAGGCCGCCGTCCTGCGGCGCGTCCTCGCCCACCGGCCGCCCGTCACCTCGGCGAAGGGCGCCCTCGGCCACACGCTCGGCGCGGCGGGCGTCATCGAGGCGGCACTCACCGTCCTGGCCCTGGCCGAGGGCACCGTGCCGCCGGTCGCCGGGCTGCGCGAGACCGACCCCGGCCTGGACATCGACGTGGTGAGCGGAGCGGCCCGGATCCACCCGTCGCCGGTCGCCATCAGCAACTCCTTCGGCTTCGGCGGCCACAACGCGGTGGCGGTCCTGGCACGCGCCTGAGCCGGGCGGCGGAGAGGCCCGTGGGCGGACCCGCCCGCACCGCTGCATCGGGTCGGCCGGTCCGGCCGGCTCGGCCGGTCCGACCGCCTCCCGGGCCCGGGCGCAGGCATTCGGGTGGCGGCCCGTCGTGTCGGGCCGACGGCGCGCGCCGGGTTCGCCATCCTGGGCCGGGCACGGCCTCGCGACGGCCGCTGCCCCTCCCCCACGGCGACAAGGAGTACGGCATGCCGACGGATGCGGTCGGGCGTTTCCTCGCGGCTCTGGAACCGCACCAGCGGGAGGCCGTCAGCGGCAGACCGCAGGAGGAGCAGGAGCGACTCGCCGCCGCCTGGGAGCAGGAGCTGGCGTCGGACGACGAACTCGACACCCTCGACGAACTGTCGCCGCCCGCGGCAGAGGCAGAGGCGGCCCGTCGTGTCATGGGCCGTGAATCATGAGACGGCCGCACGGATCGCTCTGATCCTCCGGCCGCCGGACCCCGGACCCCCGACGCCGGACTTCCCGGGAGCGGGAGTCCGGCGTCCGTCTGCTGCTCAGGCCCCGGGGGTGTCGAGCGGCCTCAGGAAGCGGCGCTCGTACCGCTTGATGCAGCGGGTTTCGCGCGCCAGCTCGAAAGCGGCCCGGCACTCCGGGTCGGACATGCTGTCCTCGCGGTACTTCTCATAGGCGGCGAAGCCGGGGAAGGAGAAGAGGGCGTACGCGATGTCGCTGTCGCCCTCGCTGGGCAGGAAGTAGCCGTGGTGGGTGCCTCCGAACCGGTTGACCAAGCGGACCCATCGGCGCCCGTACTCCTCGAAGTCCTCGAGCTTGTCGACGTCGATCTCGTACTTCAGATGAATGGTGATCACCACGCCATCATGCCGTCTCCCGCAACTTCCACTGCGGCATCACCAATTGGCGACTTCCACGAGGGGAGCCCGCCAAAGCCTCGTACGCTGCGAGAGGTGGGAGCAGTCACGGAAGGGGGACCTCCATGTCCATGCAAAAGGGTGCCAACGTACCGGTGCCGAGTGCCAGGGTCCGGGTGGAACTGGGCTGGCGGGGCGGGCCCGGAGCACCTGATGTGGACGTGTCGGCCCTGTTGCTGACGGCGGTCGGCAAGGTGCGGTCGGACGACGATTTCGTGTTCTACAACCAGCCCGTGCACCGCAGTGGCGCGGTACGCCACGAGGGAAGGCGCCAGGACGGCACGGGCGTGCTCGAGACGATCGGCGTGACGCTGTCGGCGCTGGAGCAGGAGATCGGGACCGTGGTGGTCGCGGCTTCCACCGACGGCACGTTCGGTCAGGTGTCCGGCCTCTTCGTGCGCGTGCTGGACGCGGACAGCGGCGCCGAGACGGCTCGGTTCGACGCCACGGACGCGACATCGGAGACCGCGTTCGTCCTCGGGGAGTTGTACCGGCGCAACGGGGCCTGGAAGTTCCGGGCGGTGGGCCAGGGGTACGCCTCC
The DNA here is from genome assembly GCF_035989885.1 of Streptomyces sp. NBC_01232. Taxonomy (GTDB): domain Bacteria; phylum Actinomycetota; class Actinomycetes; order Streptomycetales; family Streptomycetaceae; genus Streptomyces. The sequence continues at coordinate 7,813,647 of NZ_CP108518.1, read as the reverse complement.
GGGCTGGCCGGGCTCGCCACCGATTTCGGCATCACGGTCGACGATCCTGCTCCCCCGGCCCCGGCCCCAACCTTGTCCTTGTCCGCGCCCGTGCCTGCGCCCGCGCCCCCGCCCGCGCCCGCGCCCGCCCAGCCGGTGCGGCTGTCGAAGATCACTCTGACGAAGGCGGCGCCCGCGGTGTCGCTGGCCAAACAGGGGGCCACCTCCGGCGGTATGCGGGTCAATCTCACCTGGAGCGCCGCCCAGCCGCCGCGCGGCTGGATGCGGAAGGGGCGGGACGCCGTCCGGCTGGAGGACGTCGATCTGGACCTCTCCTGCCTGTGGGAGCTGCAGAACGGAACGCTGGGGATCGTCCACCCCATCAACAACCAGTTCGGCTCCTTCGACCAGCCGCCGTACGTCCAGCTGGACCACGACGACCGGACCGGCGCGAGTGAGGGCGGCGAGAACCTCATGATCAATCTTGATCACGCGGCCGAGATCAAACGCCTCCTCGTGTTCGTGGTCATCTACTCCGGCGCCACGAGCTTCGCGGGGCTCCAGGGTGTCGCGACGCTCCATCCACCCGTGGGTCCGTCCATCGAGGTCCGCCTGGACGAATGCACCGTTCCTTCACCGGTGGCCGCGATCGCGCTGATCGAGAACGTCGGCGGGGAACTGATCGTCCGGCGTGAGGCGAAGTACCTGCTGCTGGCGCCCGGCGTCTTCAAGCAGCAGGCGGCGGACCTCGAGTACGGCTGGGGCATGAGCTGGCAGTCGGCCAGCAAGGACTGACCCCCCACTGCCCTCGGGGCCGCCCCGCCCGGAGTAGGTCGAGGCCCGGTGAGACCTTGGTGACTCATGCGTACTGCACACCTCATCAGTGACAGCCGTGACTGTCGCGGCCCTCGGTCCGAGTGACAGCGTGGGAACGTCACCGACCGAGGGAGCAGGAGTGAACAAGGGGTACGCCGCCTTCTGCGACGCCGACCGCTGGTTCTACGACGCGCCGTACCGGCGGGCCGAGCAGAACTACCCGGCCGCGCTCGCCCCCGTACCGGCGGGGTGGCAGACGCACCGCAGCGGGGACTGGCTGGCGCTGCGCCCCGTCGACGTCCGGCTGCCCCCGCAGGGCTGGAAGATCCACGTCTCGGCGTGCCTGGACAACGCCGAGTCCGTCCTCGAACGGGTCCACCGCTACTGCGTGGACCGGCGGATCGCGTTCAAGTTCGTGCCCAGCCGGTACCTGCTGCACCTGCGCAACGCGAAGTACGCCGACCGCGCGGCGAGCGGCAAGTTCCTCACCGTGTACCCGGCGGACGAGGAGCAGTGCCGGCGCATCGCCGAGGACCTCGACAGGCTGCTGGCGGGTGAGCCCGGCCCGTACATCCTGAGCGATCTGCGCTGGAACGACGGTCCCGTGCACCTGCGGTACGGCAGTTTCACGCTGCGCCACTGCTACGACGACCGCGGCGAGCTCGTTCCCGCGATCGAGGATCCGGACGGCCGGCTGGTGCCGGACCAGCGGGGCCCGGTGTTCCAGCCGCCCTCGTGGGTCGAGCCGCCCTCGTTCCTGGCGCCCCATCTGGCGCGGCGGGCCGCCGTCACCCTCGAAGGCCTCCCGTACACGGTCGAACGGGCCCTGCACTTCTCCAACGGGGGCGGTGTCTACGCCGGCCGTGACGTCCGCACCGACGAGCCGGTCGTCCTGAAGGAAGCGCGCCCCTTCGCGGGACTCGCAGCCGACGGGGCCGACGCCGTGACCCGGCTGCACCGCGAACGCAGGGCCCTGGAGCAGCTGGCCGGGCTGGACTGCGTGCCCTCGGTCCACGGCACCTTCACCGTCGGCGACCACCACTTCCTGGTGATGCAGCACCTGGAGGGCAAACCCCTCAATACCTACTTCGCCCGGCGGCACCCGCTGATCGAGGCGGACCCCGCTCCCGCGGAGCTCGCCCGGTACACCCGATGGGCGCTGGAGGTCCACCGGCGGGTGACGGAGGCCGTGGAGGCGGTGCACGCCCGCGGCATCGTCTTCAACGACCTGCACCTGTTCAACATCATGGTCACGGAGGACGGTGCCACCGGTGAGATGTCGGTCGCGCTGCTCGACTTCGAGGCCGCCGCCCCGGTCGGCGAGGGACTGCGTCAGACCGTCGCCAACCCGGCCTTCGTCGCCCCGGCCGACCGGCGCGGATTCTCCGTCGACCGGTACGCCCTGGCCTGCCTGCGCCTGGCCCTGTTCCTGCCGCTGACCAGCCTGCTGGTGATGGACCGGGCCAAGGCGGCGCACCTGGCCGACATCGCCGCCGAGCAGTTCCCGGTGCCCCGCGAGTTCCTCGACGAGGCGGTACGGGAGATCCTCGCCGAGTCCGGTGCCGACAGCAGTAGCAGTCGCAGCAGCACCGGACCGGGCGGTCGCGCGGTCGTTCCCCACCGCCCCCACCGCCCCCACCGCCCCTACCTGCCGGTCGAGCCGGGCGACTGGGAAGCCGCCCGCGCCTCGATGACGGCGGCGATCCGGGCGAGCGCCGACTTCGACCGCGAGGACCGGCTCTTCCCCGGGGACACGGCCCAGTTCGCAACCGCCGGCGGCGGCACCGGCTTCGGCAACGGAGCGGCCGGTGTGCTGTACGCCCTCGCCGAGACCGGCGCCGACCCGTGGCCCGAGGCCGAGGAATGGCTGCTGGCCCGGACCAAACAGCCTGCCTCCGGCATGCCGCTGGGCTTCTACGACGGCCTCGCCGGACTGGCATGGACCCTGGAGCGGCTCGGCCACCGCGACCGCGCACTCACCCTCGCCGAACAACTGCTGTGCCAGCCCTGGCAGTCGGCCGGGCCCGACCTGCACAGCGGGCTCGCCGGCATCGGACTGGCCCTGGACTCCCTGGGCTCGGCGACCGGCGAGGGCGCGCTGCACGCCGCGGCCCTGCGCTGCGCCGAGCTCCTCTGCGAACCCGGGGCCGGATCCGGGACCGATCCCGCCGCGGCGGCGGGGGCCGCGGCAGGGAATGAGCGGGCCGGCCTGCTGTACGGCCGCACCGGCCCCGCCCTCCTCCATCTGCGGCTCCACGAACGCACCGGCGACCCGGAGTCGCTGATCCGGGCCGGCCACGCCCTGCACCGCGATCTCGACCGCTGCGTGACCAGCGCCTTCGGCACCCTGCAGGTCGACGAGGGATGGCGCACGATGCCGTACCTCGGGGCCGGCAGCGTGGGGATCGGCATGGTGCTGGACGACTGGCTGGAGCACGCGCGGGACGACCGTTTCGAACGTGCCCGGCCGGAGATCGTCCGCGCCGCCCAGGCGACCTTCTACGCGCAGCCCGGACTGTTCCGGGGCGCGGCCGGAATGATCCTCCACCTGGCGCGGACCACGACGCCCGGCCCGGGCTCCGCCCCGGGGGACATCGCCCGGCAGGTGGAGGCACTGGCCCGGCACGCGGTCCCGTACAAGGGCTTCCTGGCCTTTCCCGGCGAGCAGATGATGCGCCTGTCCATGGACCTGTCCACGGGCACCGCCGGCGCGCTCCTCGCCCTCGGCGGCGCAGCGCCCGGTGGGCGCGCACACCTGCCGTTCCTCCCGCCGCCGCGGTCGACCGCGGCGGCCCCAGAGCCGGTCCCCCTCGCGGGGGCCGTGACCCATCGGAACACAACAGTGAAGAGGAATCGGACATGACGCTTCTCGACCTGCAGTCGATGGACACCCCGAAGGAAGAGGCCACGGAGGCCGCGCACCTCACCGGTGGCGGTGGCGGCGGGAGCCGCGCCAGCCTGCTCCTCTGCGGCGACAGCAGCCTGAGCATCACGACCTGTAACTGATCAGGTCCTCCCGGGCCCGGGCGGTTCACCGCCCGGGCCCGCACCACACCCCTGGAGCCTGCGCTCATGACTGCGCCAGACCCGGCAGACCCGCCCGGCCCCGCCGACCCGCCCGGCCCCTCCGGCGAGGCAGCGGCGGCCCGCGGTGCCGACCGGGCCCTGCGGGCGGCCGCGCGGCACAGCGCCGGCCGCCTCGCGGCCGCGTCCGCCTGCTCGGTGGCCGCCGCCGGCGCGGCCCTGGCCGAACCGGCGGTCCTCGGCCACACCCTCGACCTGCTGCTGCGGCAGGACCCCTCCGGCGCCCGGTGGACCGCCTGGTGCGCGGCGGTGATAGCCGCCGAGGTCCTGCTCGACGCGGCGACGGCCCGGCTCGGCGGCGGCGTCGACGCGCGCTCCACCGCCTGGCTGCGGCGCCTGGGACTCGGGCGGCTGCTGCGCACCGCCCCGCACCACGCCGCCCGCCACTCCCCCGGTGAACTCTCCGCCCGGCTGACGGCACAGGCCACCACCGCCGGCGCCGTACCGACTGCCGTCATGGGCACGGCCGTTGCTCTGCTTCCTCCGCTCGGCGCACTGGTGGCGCTGTTCCTGGTCGACGTGTGGACGGGGCTGGCATTCCTCGCCGGACTGCCGCTGCTCGTCCTGCTGCTGAGGGCGTTCGCGCGGGACTCGGGCGCCAGCGTCAGCCGCTACCAGGAGGTGCAGCTGGCCATGGCCGGCCGCCTCGTGGAGGCGCTCGCGGGCGCCCGTACCATCGCCGCCGCCGGCACCGCCGAGCGCGAACAGGCGCGCGTACTGGCCCGGTTGCCGGAGCTCGGAGCCGAGGGACGGCGGACGTGGCGGATCTACGGCACGACCGTGGCACGCACCAGTGCCCTTATGCCGATGCTGCTCTACGTGGTCCTCGGCGTGGGCGGGATGCGCCTTGCGGACGGGGCCCTCGGCGTCGGGGGGCTCCTCGCCGCGGTCCGCTACGCGGGGCTCGCCGCCGGGGTCGGCGCCGTGACGGGTCGGCTGGCGGCCGTGGTGCGCGGCCGGGCCGCCGCCCGCCGCACGGCGGCCCTCTTCGACCTGCCCGAACTCCCCCAGGGCGATCGCCGGTTGCCCGAGGACGGACCGGGCACCCTGGAACTTCAGGGCGTACGGGTCGTGCGCGCGGGCGCCGTGGTGCTGCGCGACGTGGACCTGCTGATCCCCGGCGGGACGACTGCCGCCGTCGTGGGCCGCTCCGGCTCGGGCAAGACGACCCTGGCCGCCGTGGCGGGGCGGCTCACCGCGTGCGACGCGGGCCGCGTACTGCTCGACGGTGTGCCGCTGGACGAACTGTCCGGCGAGGAGCTGCGCCGCGAGACCGGCCACGCCTTCGAACGCCCGGCCCTCTTCGGGAAGGACGTCGCGGCCGCCGTCGCCTTCGGCGGCGGACGGGCGGCACCGGACCGGCACGCCGTGCGAGCGGCCGCGCGGGCCGCCGGTGCCGATGCGTTCGTCCGCCGCCTGCCCGAGGGCTACGACACGGCGCTCCCGGACGCGCCCATGTCCGGTGGCGAGCTGCAACGCCTCGGCCTGGCACGCGCGTTCTGCCGTGCGGGGCGGCTGCTCGTGCTGGACGACGCGACGTCGAGCCTGGACACCGTCACCGCCCGCGAGGTGGAGCGGGCCCTCACCCACGACGTCCGGCCGGGCACGCGTCTGGTGGTCGCGCACCGCATCTCCTCGGCCGCCCGCGCCGACCTCGTGGTGTGGCTCGACGCGGGACGGGTCAGGGCGACCGGTACGCACGCGGAGCTGTGGCGGGACCCCGGCTACCGGGCGGTGTTCGGCGACGGGGCGGAGCCCGGCCCGCACCCGCGGCCGGCCGCGGAGCCGCCCGGCCGGGAGGCGGTCCGATGAGCGAAGCCGGTACGTGGCGCCGGGTGGCCCGTGAGGGCCGCTGCTTCCTGCGCGGCCGGCACCGTTCGCTGCGCCGGCTCGCGCTGTGGTCCCTGCTGGAGTCCGCGCACACCTTCCTCGGCGGTTACGCGGTGGCCCGCGCCCTCGACGACGGCTTCCTCGCCGGCCGCACCGGTACCGGCATCGGCTGGCTGGCCGTGGCCGGCGCGGGCGCCCTGCTCGGAGCCCTCGCGCTGCGCGGGGTGTTCGGCGGGCTCGCGGACCTGGTCGAACCGCTGCGGGACGGTCTGGTGCGGCGCTCCGTGCGGCAGGCGATCGGGCGGGCCGTCGCCGATCCCGGGCGGGCCGGTGACTCGGGTGCGGTCTCCCGGCTCACGCAGCAGACCGAGATGGCCCGGGACTCCTTCGCCGGACTGGTGCTGATCGCCCGGTCGTTCGTCTTCACCGCCCTGGGCGCGCTGCTCGGCCTGGCGGCGCTGGCTCCCGTCCTGCTGGTCCTCGTCCTGCCCGCGCTGCTCCTGGGCACGGCCGCCTTCCTGGCCACGCTGCACCCGATGGCCGTAGTGCAGCGTGCGGCGCTCGATGCCGACGAGGCGCTGTCCGCGCGCGCCGGCGAACTGGCGGCGGGACTGCGGGACGTCGTCGCGTGCGGCGGCGGGGCGAGCGCCGGGGCGAGGGTGGAGCTGCTGATCGCCGAGCAGGAACGGCTGACCGGGCGCCTCGCGCGGTGGACCGCCCTGCGCACCCTGGCCCTGGGCGTCGCGGGCCGTCTGCCGGTCGTCGTCCTGCTGGCGGGAACGCCGTGGCTGCTCGGGCGCGGGGTGAGTACGGGGGCGGTGGCAGGGGCCCTCACCTACCTCGTGCAGTCGCTGCTCCCCGCCCTGGACGCGCTGATGACGGCGGTGGGCGCGGCGGGCACCCGGCTGCTGGTGGTGCTGGACCGGTTCTGCGAGCCGCGGCCGACGGCGCCGCGGGGGGACGCCCCGCTGCCCACACTGCCCTCTCCTCCCGCGCCACCCGCGCTACCCGTCCCACCCGCGCCGCCCGCGCCGCCCGCGCCCGCCGTCGAACTGCGTCGGGTCCGCTTCGCCTACGGTCCCCGTGCGCACCCCGTGATCGACGGCCTCGACCTGGTGGTCGGGCCGGGCGAGCACCTGGCCGTCGTGGGGCCGAGCGGCATCGGCAAGTCCACGCTCACCGCTCTGATCGCCGGCCTGCTGCCGCCCGGCCGGGGCACCGTACGGGTGGCGGGTGCCCCCGCGGGACGCGCGCCGGGGCACGGTCCCGACGGCCGCCGGACACTGCTGCCCCAGCAGGCGTACGTCTTCACGGGTACGGTCCGCGAGAACCTGACCCACTTCGTCCCCGGGCCGGTGCCCGGCGACGAGGTGGAGCGGGCCACGTCCGTCCTCGGCGCGGACGGACTCGTGGCCCGGCTGGGCGGGCTGGACGCGGTCGTCGACCCGGGCCGGCTCTCACCGGGCGAGCGGCAGCACCTCGCCCTCGCCGCCGCCTACCTCTCCCCCGCCCCCCTGCTGCTGCTGGACGAGGCCACCTGCCACCTCGACCCCCGGACCGAGGAACGCGCCGAGCGGGCGCTCGCCGAGCGCCCGGGCACCCTGGTGGTGGTCGCCCACCGCATCTCCTCCGCGGCCAGGGCCGACCGGGTCCTCGTACTCGACGGGACCCGGGCGGTGTTGGGCACGCATGCGGAGCTCCCGGCCAGGTCGCCCCTGTACCGGGATCTGGTGGGCCTGTGGAACGCGCACGCATGACGGCGCGGGAGGAAACCGGACGGCGGGCGGCTCGGCCGGCGGCTCAGACCCAGCCGGCCCGGCGGGATATCCGGATGGCGTCGATCCGGTTGCGGGCGCCGGTCTTGCGGGTCACGGCGGCCATGTAGTTGCGAACGGTTCCGCTGGCCAGGTGCAGGGCGCGGGCTATCTCCGCGATCGAGTCGCCCTCGGCGGCCCGGGCCAGCACGCTCAGTTCGCGCGGGCTGAGCGGCATCGGATCGGCTTCCATGAAGGCCGAGGCGAGTGTGGCATCGATGAAGCGTTCACCGGCCGAGACCTTGCCGATGGCCCGGATCAGCCGGGCGGGCGAGCCGTCCTTGTCGACGTAGCCGAGTGCCTGGGTCCGGAAGGCGCGCCGCAGCGAGCCGGGCGTGTCGGCACGGGCGAGTACGAGTAAGGGGGTGGGCGAGTGGGGCAGCAGACGGGCGGCGTCGGTGTCCGCGAGGAGGGCGGTCGAGACCCCCGGACAGTCGAGGTCCACGACCGCCACGTCGGGTCGTAAGAACTCCGCCTGGCGCGCGGCGGCCCGCCAGCCGGAGGAGGTGACCTCGAAGTCGCCTTCGGATCTCAGGAGCGCGGCCAGTGCGGACCTTACGAGGCACACGCTGTGCAGCACCAGGACCTTGGTCATCGGGGTTCCCCTCATGTGACGATCGATCAGCATCAAGCGGCTGCCCAGCTACCACCGTGCGGGAACGTCTCCGCGGGAGGCGTGCGGGGGCGCGTGGCCTGAGGCAGACGCTCCGCCAGTGCCACCCCCGGGTGCCTCGTGGCCGTCCCACCTCGGCGGGCGTCGGGAAGGCGCCGCCGAAGCCTTCTGGACGCCAATATCCGGACGGGCTGATTCCGTGCGCATTCGGCAAGATCCACCGCCGGTGCGGTTGTCAGGGCGGGAGGTTTCGGATGCCGCCCGGCGGCCAGACGCGTAGGAGTACCGAACACGCAGTACGGAGCACGGACCACGAGGACAGGAGTACTTCCATGACGACGATGGCCCTGCTGATCGCACCCATGGTGCTGGCCCTGCTGCTCGTCCACCGCGGCGGCGGCCACCGCGCACGCCACCGGGCGAGCCGCTTCTGAGTCGCGCGCACCGGCCGAGGACCGGGACGGGGGCGGCTCGGCGGAGCGCTCGAGAAAAAACTTCGGCGGGCGATGTCGAGAACCCGGAGTCTGCTCCGTCCCCGGGGTGAAGGCGGCCACAATGGGTCGCACCAGCTCCGAGGAGAAGCACCATGGCCAAGTACCTGCTGCTCAAGCACTACCGCGGCGCCCCGGCTCCGGCCAACGACGTGCCCATGGACCGGTGGACGCCCGAGGAGATCTCGGCGCACATGCAGTACATGCACGACTTCGCGGCCCGGCTCGAGACCACCGGTGAGTTCGTCGACGGCCAGGCGCTCGCCCCCGAGGGAACGTTCGTCCGGTACGACGGCGAGGGGCGCCCGCCCGTCACCGACGGCCCGTTCGCCGAGACCAAGGACCTGATCGCCGGCTGGATGGTGATCGACGTCGACAGCTACGAGCGCGCCCTCGAGCTGGCCGGAGAGCTGTCGGCCGCCCCGGGGGCGGGCGGGAAGCCGATCCACGAGTGGCTCGAGCTGCGCCCGTTCCTGGCCGCGCCGCCCACCATCACCGAGTGACCTCGTCCATGGACGAGGCCCTGCTCAGGAGCCTCACACCGAGCGTGCTCGCCGTCCTCGTCCGTCGCGGAGCCGATTTCGCGGCGGCCGAGGACGCGGTGCAGGAGGCACTGATCGAAGCGGTCCGCACCTGGCCGGCCGACCCGCCACGGGAGCCGAAGGGCTGGCTGGTCACCGTGGCCTGGCGCCGGTTCCTCGACGCGACCCGTGCGGACACCGCCCGCCGCAGGCGTGAGGACCTGGTCGACGAGGAGCCGCCGCCCGGGCCCGCGCCCGCGGCGGACGACACGCTCCAGCTGTACTTCCTGTGCGCCCACCCGTCGCTGACGCCGTCGTCCGCGGTCGCGCTCACCCTGCGCGCCGTCGGCGGACTCACCACCCGGCAGATCGCCCAGGCCTACCTGGTGCCCGAGGCGACCATGGCGCAGCGGATCAGCCGGGCCAAGCGCACGGTCTCCGGCGTGCGCCTCGACCGGCCCGGCGACGTCGCCACCGTGCTGCGCGTCCTCTACCTCGTGTTCAACGAGGGCTACTCGGGCGACGTCGACCTCGCCGCCGAGGCCATCCGGCTCACCCGGCAGCTCGCGGCCGCGATCGACCATCCCGAGGTGGCCGGGCTGCTCGCCCTCATGCTGCTGCACCACGCCCGGCGGGCGAGCCGGACCGCGCCGGACGGCAGCCTGGTGCCGCTCGCCGAGCAGGACCGCGGCCGGTGGGACACCGCGGCGATCGCCGAGGGGATCGGGATCCTGCATGCGGCCCTGGCCCGCGACCGGCTGGGAGAGTTCCAGGCACAGGCCGCCATCGCGGCGCTCCATGCCGACGCGCCCACGTCCGGGGAGACGGACTGGGTTCAGATCGTCGAGTGGTACGACGAGCTCGCGCGCCTGACCGACAGCCCGGTCGTGCGGCTCAACCGCGCCGTGGCCGTCGGTGAGGCCGACGGTCCGCGCGCCGGGCTGGCGGCGCTCGCGGAACTGGACGCCTCGCTGCCCCGCCACGCCGCGGTGGCGGCGTATCTCCACGAGCGCGACGGCGACCCGGTGACGGCCGCGCGGCTGTACGCCGAGGCGGCCCGGAAGGCACCCAACCTCGCCGAACGCGATCACCTGACGCGCCGGGCGGCCCGGCTCAACGCCCACCGTCCTCGCTGACGCCTCGCGGGGCCACGGTCTCCGCTGCCGGCGGCGGCCCGGCGCACCTCGGCCTCGCGCACCCGCGGCCTCGCGCACCGCTGCCGAGCCCCCGCGCGCCGTATCCGCGTCAGGGCGGCATCAAGAGTTCCGCCGTGCCCGTATGGAGCGCGTCAAAGGGGCTTAACCCACCGCTGAGCTCGCGGTTTGCTCGTCTTCGGCCATACGGCCGATTCCGTCTCATCACTTCATCCAGGAGCTCACGATGGCCGATCTGGCCTTCGTCGTCACCACGGTCGCGGTCTTCGCGCTGGTGGCTCTCGTCGCCCGAGGGGTGGCCAAGCTGTGAACGCCGAAAACATCGTCGGTCTCGTGGTGGCCGTCTCCCTGCTCGGATACCTCGTCCTCGCCCTCGTGTACCCGGAGAGGTTCTGAGCACCGATATGAGCCCCGAAACCGCCGGTGCGCTCCAGCTCCTCGCGCTGATCGCCGCGCTCGCGCTGGCCCACCGTCCGCTGGGCGACCACATGGCCCGGGTCTACTCGTCCGAGCGGCACTACCGCCCTGAGAAGTGGATCTACAAGGCCATCGGCGCCAACCCGTCCGCCGAGATGCGCTGGCCCGCCTACCTGCGCGGCGTCCTCGCCTTCTCGGCGGTGAGCGTCCTGTTCCTCTACGCCCTGCAGCGTCTGCAGGGCAGCCTCCCGGGCTCGCTCGGCTTCGCCTCGATAGACCCGGACCAGGCGTTCAACACCGCCGCGTCGTTCGTCGCCAACACCAACTGGCAGTCGTACTACGGCGAGCAGGCCATGGGCCACGTCGTCCAGACCGGTGGCCTCGCGGTCCAGAACTTCGTCTCCGCCGCGGTCGGCATGGCCGTCGCGGTGGCCCTCGTACGGGGCTTCGCGCGCTCCCGCACCGGGGAGCTCGGCAACTTCTGGGCGGACCTGGTGCGCGGCACCGTCCGGATCCTGCTGCCGATCTCGGTGGCGGGCGCGCTGATCCTCGTCGCGTGCGGGGCGATCCAGAACTTCGCCGGCATCCACGAGGTCGGCCAGTTCACGGGTGGCAGTCAGCAGTGGAACGGCGGGGCGGTCGCCTCGCAGGAGGTCATCAAGGAACTGGGCACCAATGGCGGTGGCTACTTCAACGCCAACTCCGCCCACCCCTTCGAGAACCCCAACCCGTTCTCGAACGTCTTCGAGATCTTCCTGATCCTGCTGATCCCGTTCGCGCTGACCCGTACCTTCGGCCGGATGGTCGGCAGCCTGCGGCAGGGCTACGCGATCCTCGCCACGATGGCCACCATCTGGATCGGCTTCACCGCGCTGATGATGTGGACCGAGTTCGCGCACCACGGCCCGGCGCTGCAGGCCGCGGGCGGGGCGATGGAGGGCAAGGAGACCCGCTTCGGCATCGCCGGATCGGCGACCTTCGCCGTCGCGACCACGCTGACCTCGACGGGAGCGGTGAACTCCTTCCACTCCTCCTACACCGGCCTCGGTGGCGGCATCACCCTGCTGGGCATGCAGCTCGGCGAGATCGCGCCCGGCGGCGTGGGCTCGGGCCTCTACGGCATGCTGATCATGGCGATCATCGCGGTGTTCATCGCCGGCCTCATGGTCGGCCGTACCCCGGAGTACCTGGGCAAGAAGATCGGCACTCGGCAGATCAAGCTGGCCGCCTGCTACATCCTGGTCACCCCGGCGCTGGTGCTCTGCTTCACCGCCGCGGCGATGGCCCTGCCCACCCCGGGCAACTCGATGGCCAACCCGGGAGCGCACGGCTTCTCCGAGATCCTCTACGCCTACACCTCGGGCGCCAACAACAACGGCTCCGCCTTCGCGGGCCTGAACGCCGACACGCAGTGGTTCAACAGCACCATCGGCATCGCCATGCTGCTCGGCCGCTTCCTGCCGATCGTGTTCGTCCTCGCGCTGGCCGGCTCGCTCGCCGAACAGCGGCCCGTACCCGCCACCGCGGGAACCCTGCGCACGGACAAGCCGCTGTACACCGGGCTGCTCGTCGGCACGATCCTCATCATCGCCGGTCTGACCTACTTCCCCGCCCTCGCGCTGGGTCCGCTCGCCGAAGGGCTCGCCTCATGAGCACCATCACACCGATCCGTGCCCCGCACCAGGACGGCCCGCCCACCGCAGACAAGCCGGCCGGGCGCGTCGGCGGGGGTCTGTTCGACCCGAAGGCACTCCTCAAGTCCTTCCCCGACGCGGTGCGGAAACTCGACCCGCGCATCATGATCAAGTCCCCGGTCATGTTCGTCGTTCTCGTCGGCTCCGTCGTCACGACGGCGCTGGCGCTGGCCGACCCGGCCAACTGGTTCGGCTGGGCGATCACCGCCTGGCTGTGGCTGACCACGATCTTCGCGAACCTCGCGGAAGCAGTGGCAGAGGGCCGCGGCAAGGCCCAGGCCGACACCCTGCGCAGGGCCAGGACCGACACCGTCGCCCGGCGGCTGAAGGGGACGGCGGAGGAGGGGGTGCCCGGCACCGAGCTGCGCGTCGGCGACCTGGTCGTGTGCGAGGCCGGGGACATCGTCCCCGGTGACGGTGATGTCGTCGAAGGCGTCGCCTCCGTCGACGAATCCGCCATCACCGGCGAGTCCGCACCCGTCATCCGGGAGTCCGGCGGCGACCGCAGCGCCGTCACCGGCGGTACGAAGGTCCTCTCCGACCGGATCGTCGTGAAGATCACGGCCAGGCCGGGCGAGACCTTCATCGACCGCATGATCGCGCTCGTGGAGGGCGCGGCCCGGCAGAAGACGCCCAACGAGATCGCGCTGAACATCCTGCTGGCATCGCTCACGATCGTCTTCCTGCTGGCCGTGGTCACCTTGCAGCCGTTCGCGATCCACGCAGGCGCCGAGCAGTCGATGATCGTGCTCACCGCACTCCTCGTCTGCCTGATCCCCACCACCATCGGCGCCCTGCTCTCGGCCATCGGCATCGCGGGCATGGACCGCCTCGTCCAGCGCAACGTGCTGGCGATGAGCGGACGCGCGGTGGAGGCTGCGGGCGACGTCTCCACACTGCTGCTCGACAAGACCGGCACCATCACGCTCGGAAACCGGCAGGCGTCCGAGTTCGTCCCGGTCAAGGGCGCGTCGGAGGCCGAACTGGCGGACGCCGCCCAGCTGTCGTCCCTCGCGGACGAGACGCCCGAGGGCCGCTCGATCGTGGTCCTGGCGAAGGAGAGGTACGGCCTGCGCGAACGCCGCCGGGGCGAGCTCGCCCACGCGGAATGGATCACCTTCACGGCCCAGACCCGTATGTCGGGGGTCGACGTGGACGGGAGGAAGACCCGTAAGGGCGCGGCCGGTTCGGTCATCGCCTGGGTCGTGGAACGGGGCGGACGGGTCGCCGCCGACGCGGACCTGCTCGCGGCCCGTGTCTCCGAGGCCGGCGGCACCCCGCTCCTGGTGGCCGTGGAGGACGAGAGGGGTGCCCGGATCCTCGGCGTCGTCCACCTCAAGGACGTCGTCAAGGAGGGCATGCGCGAGCGGTTCGACGAACTGCGCCGCATGGGCATCAAGACGATCATGATCACGGGCGACAACCCGCTCACGGCCAGGGCGATCGCAGAGGAGGCCGGCGTCGACGACTTCCTCGCCGAGGCCACCCCCGAGGACAAGATGGCCCTCATCAAGCGGGAACAGGCGGGCGGCAAGCTCGTCGCGATGACGGGCGACGGAACGAACGACGCGCCGGCCCTGGCTCAGGCGGACGTGGGCGTGGCGATGAACACGGGCACCTCGGCCGCCAAGGAGGCCGGGAACATGGTGGACCTGGACTCGGACCCCACCAAGCTCATCGAGATCGTGGAGATCGGCAAGCAGCTCCTCATCACGCGGGGCGCGCTCACGACCTTCTCCATCGCCAACGACGTCGCGAAGTACTTCGCGATCATCCCGGCCATGTTCGCAGTGGTTTACCCGGGACTCGACAAGCTCAACATCATGGGCCTGGCCTCTCCCGAGTCGGCCATCCTCTCCGCCGTCGTCTTCAACGCGCTGGTCATCATCGCGCTCGTGCCGCTCGCCCTGAAGGGCGTGCGGTACAGGCCGACCAGCGCGGACAGGATGCTCCGTCGCAACATCGGGGTCTACGGACTCGGCGGCCTCGTCGCCCCGTTCATCGGCATCAAGCTGATCGACATGATCATCACCCTCATCCCCGGACTCGCCTGAATCAGGAAAGTGCTGATCCGCCATGACCAACTCAGTTGCCAACACCGCGCGCCTGATCGGCGCGGGCCTGCGGGCACTCCTCGTCCTGACGGTGCTGTGCGGGGTCCTCTACCCCCTCGCCGTCACCGGTATCGCCCAGGTCGCCTTCGACGACCGGGCCAACGGCTCCGAGATCAAGGACGGGGACGGCCGGGTCGTCGGCTCGTCCCTGATCGGGCAGAGCTACGACCTGCCGAAGCAGAACCCCGACGACCCGGAGGAAGTCGCCCGGCCGGACCTGCGGTGGTTCCAGCCTCGTCCTTCCCACGGTCTCGGCGCCAACAGCGTCAACACCCAGTACGCGCTGATCCTCTCGGGCGCCACCAACAAGGCCGCCGACAACCCGGACCTGGTGGAGCAGGTCGAGGACGCCAGGGCCGCCGTGATCGCGGACAACACCACGGCCGCACACACGGTGAAGCCGCAGGACGTACCGGCCGACGCCGTCACCTCCTCCGGCTCCGGCCTCGACCCGGACATCTCCCCGGCCTACGCCAGGCTCCAGGTCCACCGGGTCGCCGAGCGCAGCGGCCTCGACGTGAGGCAGGTCGAGAGGCTCGTGGAGAAGCACACCGAGGGCCGCACCCTCGGCTTCCTGGGCGAACCCCGCGTCAACGTCCTCCGGTTGAACGTCGCCCTCAAGGCACTGGCCGCCGAGAGCGGGTGATCCGCGCTGCGGGTCAGGGCGCCGTCGGTACGTGGGCCGGCGAAGTCGCCGGCGTCGGGGCCCATCTCGTGGGCGTGGGTTCCGGCGCGAACGGCCCGGCCCGGTTGGTCATGAGGATCATCATCGTCGCGACGAAGATCAGGGTGATGACGATCAGGGCCAGCCCCACCGGGTTGTCGGGGTTGTAGTGGTAGCGGTTCGTGCCCCACTTGCTCCGCTTGAAGACCGGCTCGTCGTCGTGGTGCACGTCTGACCTCCCTGGTGGGCCCGCCGGCCGGCGCCGAGGGCCACTGCGGTCGGGGAACTGTCCGACGATTCTGCCTTGTTGATCGAATCCGACCTGGGTGCGGGGGGTCACCTCGCGTCGACGGCCCCGGTCCGGGGTCGCCGCCGAAGGATGACGGTGTGGACGAGCAGGCCCGCCGCCGCGCCGGCCACGTACCAGAACAGGTCGGGTGCGTTGAAGGTGGAACCGAGGACCAGTCGGGCCACCGTGCTGTGCCGGGACAGCTCTGCCGGTACGGCGCTGAGCTGGAGGAACTCGACGGCCCAGCTGGCGGCCAGCGCGACCCCGGCCGCCCGCACGGGTGTCATCCGGGGCGCGACCGATACGACGAGGGCCAGCAGCAGGACGGTGTACAGCGCGTCTCCGCCGTACTTCGCCACGCTCCCCGCCGCGACGGCCCGCAGCCCGAGCCCCGCGGCCACGGTCACCGCGGCGGCCGCCGCGGCCACCAGCCGGGTCCGTGCGGGGTCGGTGGCGGAGGCCGGGGTGGCGCCGGCGGCACTGTCACGGCGTCGGGACACAGGATGTACGGGGTTCGCGCGTTTCACGGGGTCATACTGCTGGAGCCCCGGGGAGCGCCGGACGGCGCCCCGGGGACCGGGCTTCGCAGAACACCCCCTATCGGGTGGGGTAGTCCGTGTAGCCGCGGGCGTCGCCGCCGAAGAAGGTGGACGGGTCCGGGGTGTTGTAAGGGCCTTCGGTGCGCAGGCGCTCGGGCAGGTCCGGGTTGGCCAGGAAGAGGGCTCCGAAGGCGAGGAGGTCGGCGACTCCGTCGTCGACCAGCGTGAGGGCGCGGTGGTCGGTGGGGCCTTCGGTCGCCGGGTTCAGCACGAGGGGGCCGGAGAACTGCTTGCGCAGGGCGAGGGTGGCCTCGCGCGCCTCGGGGCCGTGTTCCAGTACGTGCAGGTAGGCCAGGCCGAGCCCGTCGATCTCCTTGACCAGGGCCTCGTAGGCGGGCTGCGGGTCGGGCTCGGAGATGTCGTTGTACGTGTGCCCGGGCGAGACGCGCAGCGCCGTGCGCTCGGCGCCGATCGCGGCTGCCACCGCCTTGACGACCTCCACCGCGAAGCGGATCCGGTTCTCCACCGGGCCGCCCCACTCGTCGGTGCGCAGGTTGGAACCGGGGGCCAGGAACTGGTGGATCAGGTAGCCGTTGGCGCCGTGCAGCTCCACGCCGTCGAACCCGGCCTCCACCGCGTTGCGGGCGGCCTCCGCGTAGTCGGCGACGGTCTGCCGTACCTCGGCTCCGGTCAGCTCGTGGGGGGTCACGAAGTCCTTCATGCCGTCGCCGGTGAAGAGCTGCCCCTGGGCGGCCACGGCCGAGGGGGCCACGGGAACCAGGCCGTCGGGCAGCAGGCTCGGGTGGCCGATGCGGCCGGAGTGCATCAGCTGGGCGAAGATCCGGCCGCCTGCCGCGTGCACGGAGTCGGTGACCCGGCGCCATGCCGCGACCTGCTCGGCGCTGTGCAGGCCGGGGGTGAAGGGGTAGCCCTGCCCGACCACGGACGGCTGGATGCCCTCCGTGATGATCAGACCGGCGGATGCGCGCTGGGTGTAGTACTCGGCCACGAGTTCGGTGGCGATACCGCCCTCACCTGCGCGGCTGCGGGTCATCGGCGCCAGGGCGATCCGGTTGGAGAGGGTGGCACCGGCCAGGTGGACGGGTTCGAAAGCGCTGGTCATTTTCGCCTCACAGAGTTAGTTGGTCGGCCAATGATTGGCTCCGAATGCAGCGTACCTCATTACTTGGCCGACCAAGGTAAAATGTGGGTGGCCGGTAGAATCCACCCCGGAACCGCCGGACCCACGACCTGGAGGAGCACTCCCATGACCGCGGAATCCACACAGGAGCCGACTGCCGCCCCGCAGTGCGCGGCAGCGCCCGGCGCCGTGCTGGACGGGCCGGTGAGTCATGCGATCAGCCGCGTCGCCCGGCTCCACCGGATCGCGGCGGGCCGGGTCCTGCGGGACCTGGGGCTGCACCCTGGGCAGGAGTTCCTGATGATGCACCTCTGGGACAGCGGGGCCGTGCGCCAGTCCGAGCTGATCAAGGCGGTCGGACTCGACCCCTCGACGGTGACCAAGATGCTCCAGCGCCTGGAGCACTCCGGCCACGTGCGGCGCCGCCCGGACCCCTCGGACCGGCGTGCCTCCCTGGTCGAGGCGACGGACGCCAGTTGCGGGCTCCTGGTCGAGGTCCGCAGGGCGTGGGGCGCATTGGAACGCCAGACCCTGGACGGCCTGGACGACACCGAACGCGCCGAACTGACCCGCCTCCTGGGCAAGGTCGAAGCGAGCCTGTGCGCGGAGGCCGTCCGGGGCGGCGACACGGAGTGCGATGCCGCGTACAAGGGGCCCGTCGACTGCTGAGCCGTCCCTTTCGGACCCCGTCGGGCCCGCGATGGCCATGGGGGGCGATTTCACCCGGCATGACAGAGAATGCCCATGAGGGGCATCCTCAACCGATGTCGGCATGTGTGGATCGGCGGCGGCCCGAAGGTCGTGGGACATGGCTACTGCAACACTCCAGAGCACCGAGCTGACCACGGCCTGCCCGAGCCCGGAAGATCCCGTGGCACGCCCGGCGGCCCCGGACGAACTCGCCTCCGCGCGGCCCACGGTGGACCGGCTGAGGGCCGCCTACCCCCTGATCGACGCGGCCGTCGTCGAGGCGACGGTCACGGCCGCCTACCACTGGTTCCGCGAGGCCAGGGTCAGGGCCTACGTACCGATCCTGGCCGAGCGCCGGGCCCGGAAGGCGCTCGACGCCGTCCGGACGGATGTGGAGGCCGGGAGCTGATGTCCGACAAGAGGGCCGAGCGCATCGCGGACTTCATCGAGCCGCTGCGGGTACCGCCGGGATCGGAGGTGGACCTGGAGCGGGACTTCGACCCCCGCTACAAGGCCGGCCTCAAGAAGCGCGACGGGGCCGAGCTGCTGCGGACCGGGGTGTCACTGCTCGCCGAGTACCAGGAGCGGCTGGCCGCCCAGGACGCGTACGGCGTGGTGCTCTGCCTCCAGGCGCTCGACGCCGGGGGCAAGGACGGGACGATCCGCCACGTGATGAGCGGGGTCAACCCCCAGGGCGTACGGGTCAGCAGCTTCAAGGTGCCCTCCACCGAAGAGCTCGACCACGACTACCTGTGGCGGTACGCCAGGCGGCTGCCCGAGCGCGGCGAGATCGCCATCTTCAACCGCTCGCACTACGAGGAGGTCCTCGTCGTACGGGTCCACCCCGAGCTCCTCCTCCGCCAGAAGCTGCCGGAGCGCGCACTCGGGGAGGGCATCTGGGACCGGCGGTACCGCGAGATCAACCGCTGGGAGCGCTACCTCACGGACAACGGGTTCAAGGTCGTGAAGATCTTCCTGAACCTGTCCAAGGAGGAGCAGCGCACCCGCTTCCTGAAGCGGATCGACCGGCCGGAGAAGAACTGGAAGTTCTCCGCGGCCGACGTCCGTGAACGCCGCCGGTGGGACGACTACCAGGAGGCCTTCTCCGAGATGCTGTCGGCCACGAGCACGAAGTGGGCTCCGTGGTACGTCGTTCCGGCGGACCGGAAGTGGTTCGCACGGATCTGCGCGGCGGCGGTCCTCGCGCACACCCTGATGGACATCGATCCGCGGTATCCCGAGCTCGCCGAAGAGGCGCGGAAGGATCTCCTCGGCACGAAACGGGCTCTGGAGAAGGAGGCCCCGGAGGGGGCACCGGCCGATCCCTACGCCGACCGGCACCCGCAATCGGAGGAGACCGGCCGGCACGGCCGCGGGCCGAAGAAGAAGCGTGGCCGGTAACCCCCGGATGGCACGCTACCGGCCCGGACGCGTCCGCGGCCCCGGATCGGAGGCACAACCATGACGGTGCGGTCGGATTCCGCGGGGCAGGCGCCCCGGGCCGGCGGGGACGGCTGGTACGCGCGCTCCCCCGAGGAGGTCGTGGCGGCGTTCGGTGTCGATACCGCGGCCGGTCTGTCCGCGGCGCGGGCCGCGGAACTCCTGGCCGCGAACGGCCCGAACGCGCTGCCCGAGGAGCGGCGGACCCCGGCCTGGCGCCGGTTCCTCGCCCAGTACCGCAGTTACATGCAGCTCGTCCTCGTGGTCGCCGCGATCGTCTCCCTGGTCATCCAGGAGTGGACCACCGCGATCCTGCTGATCGTGCTGACCCTGCTCAACGCGGTCGTCGGCCTGCGCCAGGAGGGCAAGGCCGAGAGCGCCATGAACGCGCTGAAGTCGATGATGAAGACGACGGCTCGGGTGCGCAGGGACGGCAGGGAAGCCGAGATCCCCGCCGAGCAGCTCGTCGACGGCGATGTCGTGCTCATCTCGGCCGGAGACCAGGTGCCGGCGGACGGGCGTCTCGTCGAGGCCAGTGCCCTGCAGATCGACGAATCGGCGCTCACCGGCGAGAGCGTCCCCGCCGCGAAGGACACCGGTCCGCTGGCGGGCAGCCGGCTGTCGCCCGGCGACCAGACCAATACGGCGTTCATGAACACCCCGGTCACGCACGGCAGCGGAGTCATGGTCGTCACCGCCACCGGCGCGGACACCGAGCTGGGCAAGATCTCCGGGATGCTGTCGGCCACCGAGAAGGAGGTGCCGCCGCTCACCAAGGAGCTCGACCGGCTGACGCTGTGGATCACGGCGGCGGCCGGCCTCACCATGATCGTGATGTTCGCCCTGGGACGCCAGCGGGACCAGGCCTGGGACGTCCTGTTCGTCAGCGCGGTCTCCCTGGCCATCGCGGCCATCCCCGAGGCCCTGCCGACCGTGACCCAGGCGATCCTGTCCGTCGGCAGTCTGAATCTGGCGAAGCGGAACGCCATCGTCAAGGAACTGCCGTCGGTCGAGACGCTGGCGTTCACGTCGGCGATCAACTCGGACAAGACCGGCACCCTGACGATGAACCAGATGACCGCGGTCGAAGTGCTGAGTCCCACCGACCGGTACACGGTGTCCGGGACGGGCTACGGGCTCGCGGGGAAGGTCCACCACGCCGCCGGCTCCACCGGGTCCGGGTCCGCCGGGGCCGCGGCGGGGATCGAGGACGCGATCCTGCCGTACGTGGTGGCCAGCGACGCCAAGCTGGTGGGCGGCGAGGTGGTGGGCGATCCCACCGAGGGCGCGCTGCTGGTGCTCGCGCACAAGGCCGGCCTGGACACCGACGCCACCCGTGACGCACTCCCCCGGCTCGCGACCCTCCCGTTCGACCCCGAGTACAAGCTGATGGCCACCTTCCACTCGGCCACCGACCCCTCCGGCCGGCAGGTCGTGCGCTGCTTCGTCAAGGGCGCCGCCCCGGCGGTGATGGCGCGGGCCGCCAGCGCGCTCGCGGCGGGCGAGACGGTCCCCTGGGACGCCGGTCTGCTGCGCCGTGCCGAGTCGCAGAGCGAGCGGATGGGCAGTGAGGGACGCCGGGTGATGGCCGCGGCCACCCGTGACCTGGACCCGGACGAGTTCGATCCGGACGGCGACCTGCTCGGGTACGTCACCGAGCTGCGGATGGCCAGTCTCGTGGGCATGGTCGATCCGCCGCGGGAGGAGGCCAGGGCCGCGGTGGCCGACGCGCAGGCGGCGCACATCCGGGTCCGCCTGGTCACCGGGGACGACGTCACGACCGGGGCTGCGATCGCCCGGCAGATCGGGATCCCCGGCGAGGCCGTCCTCGGCTCCGATTTCGCCGCCATGAGCGAGGAGGAGCAGCTCGCCCGCATCGAGGGAATCGGTGTGGTGGGGCGGGTCGCCCCGGAGCACAAGGTGCTCCTCGCGAACACGCTGAAGAAGAAGGGCGAGGTCGTGGCGATGACCGGGGACGGCGTCAACGACGCCCCGGCCATCAAGGCCGCCGACATCGGCATCGCCATGGGCAGCGGCACGGACGTGGCCAAGAACGCCGGGCGCATGATCCTGTCCGACGACAACTTCGCCACCATCGTCTACGCCGTGGAGCAGGGCCGGACGATCTACGACAACCTCACCAAGTACATCCGGTTCGTGCTGCTCCTGCTGGTCACGTTCGTGCTGACGTTCCTCGGCGCGACCGTCTTCAACATCGCCGCCGGGGAGCCCTTCACCCCGCCCCAAGTGCTGTGGATCCACTTCGTCGTCAACGCCTCGTTCGGCTTCGCGCTCGGCTTCGACCGGGAGAGCGCCGGACTCATGCGGCGCCGCCCGCGTCCGCGCGGGGAGTCGGTGCTCACGCGGCCCGTGCTCGTCACGGTCGGCCTGGGCGGGCTGGCGATCACCATCCTCCTGCTCGGACTGATCACGCTCGGCGAGACCCACTTCGGCGATATCGAGACCGGCCGGTCGATCGCCTTCACCGCCTTCTCGCTCTGCCTGATCGTGGCGGCCTTCGAATGCCGCAGCGAGACCGAATCCGTGCTGACGACCTCCACCTTCGACAGCAAGCAGATGAACTGGGTCGCCCTGGCCCAGTTCGTGCTCGCCGTGCTGGTGACCCAGATGGACGGCTTCGGCCGCGTCCTCGGGACGACCGAGATCGACGCGCGGCAGTTCGGATGGGCGCTGCTGGCCGCCGTCGCACTCCTGCTCGTCTGGGAACTGGGCAAGCTCGTGGCCCGCCGGTCGAGAGCCGCCTGAGGAAGGGCCGGTACGTGACCACCCGGCGCGACGGCCACGCCGTTCTCTCCCGCTTCCGGGCGGTTCCCGGTATCCGCGCGGTGTCGTCCTACCGGCGCGAGTGGCTGGCGAAGGACCTGGTCGCGGGAGTCGTCCTGACCACACTGCTGGTGCCGCAGGGCATGGCGTACGCCGAACTGGCGGGCCTGCCGGCCATCACCGGCCTGTACACGACGATCCTCTGCATGCTCGGGTACGCGGTGTGCGGGCCCTCCCGGATCCTGGTGCTGGGCCCGGACTCCTCGCTGGGACCGATGATCGCCGCGACCGTGCTGCCCCTGGTGGCGGCCGACGGGGATCCCGACCGGGCCGTCGCACTGGCGTCGATGCTCGCCGTCATGGTGGCGGCCATCATGATCCTGGCCTCGGTGGCGAAGCTCGGTTTCATCGCCGACCTGATCTCCAAACCGACGATGATCGGCTACATGAACGGCCTGGCCCTGACCATCCTGATCGGTCAGCTGCCCAAGCTGCTCGGCTTCAAGGTCGAGGCGGACAACCTGATCGGCGAGTGCGTCGGCCTCGTGGAGAAGATCGCCGACGGGGCGGTCGTACCGGCGGCGGCCGCCGTGGGTCTCGGCGGGATCGCCCTGGTCCTGATCCTGCAGCGCTTCCTGCCGAAGGTCCCGGCCGTCCTCGTGATGGTGGTCCTGGCGATCGCCGCGGCCACCGCCTTCGGCCTCGGCGAGCACGGCGTCGGCCTGGTCGGGGTACTGCCCGAGGGCTTCCCGCCGTTCACGATCCCCGCGGTACGGCTCGCCGACGTCGCGCCGCTGCTCGGCGGCGCGCTGGGCATCGCTCTGGTGTCCCTGGCCGACACCATCTCCAACGCCTCCGCCTTCGCCGCGCGCTCCGGCCAGGAGATCCGCGGCAACCAGGAGATGGCGGGCGTCGGTGCGGCCAACCTGGCGGCCGCGCTCTTCCAGGGCTTCCCGGTCAGCAGCAGCGGGTCCCGGACGGCCGTGGCGGAGCGCGCGGGGGCCAGGAGCCAGCTCACCGGGGTCGTCGGAGCGGCGCTGATCATCCTCATGCTCGTGGTGGCGCCGGGCCTGTTCCGCAACCTCCCCCAGCCGGCCCTGGCCGCCGTGGTCATCACCGCGTCACTGTCCCTGGCGGACGTCCCGGGGGCCGTACGGCTCTGGCGGCAGCGCCGGGCGGAGTTCCTGCTGTGCTTCGCGGCCTTCGTCGGGGTCGCCCTGCTCGGCGTGCTGCCCGGGATCGCCATCGCCGTGGGCCTGTCCGTCCTCAACGTCTTCCGGCGCGCCTGGTGGCCGTACGACACCGTACTGGGGCGGGTGCGGGGCCTGGAGGGCTACCACGACATCCGTTCCTACCCGCAGGCCGAACAGCTGCCGGGCCTGGTCATCTACCGGTTCGACGCCCCGCTCTTCTTCGCCAACGCCAAGACCTTCCGCGACGAGATCCGGCGGCTGGCCGCCGCGGATCCGCGGCCGAGCTGGATCGTGGTCGCGGCGGAGCCCATGACCGATGTGGACACCACCGCCGCCGACGTGCTGGAGGAGCTCGACGAAGCGCTCAACGAGGAGGACGTGCACCTCGTGTTCGCGGAGCTCAAGGACCCGGTGCGGCAGAAGATCGAGCGGTACGAACTCACCCGGACCATCGACCCCCGCCACTTCTTCCCCACCGTGGAGGCCGCCGTCGCCGCCTTCCGCCTGCGTACCGGAGCGCAGTGGACCTCCGCGTCGGCCACCGCCGCCACCCCGGAGGAACCGCCCGCCGACGAGAAGTGACGGCGAGGGGTGACGGAGAGGAGCGAGGCGGGAGGTGACGGCCCGACGGGTGCGTGGAACGCGCCCGCCGCGGCCCGCCGACCGCGGGCTTTCGCCCCGGATGGCAGGACCGGCCGGGCCGCGGGACCATGACGACGGAGGAAGCGATGACCGATGACCAGCCGGCGCCTGCACCGGGAGAGCCCGCGCAAGGAGAGCCGGCACCGCGCACACACCGTCTCGTGCCCCGCCTGACGCTGCCCGGCTGCTGGGGCGCGCTCCTCCTGGCGTGCCTGTCCTTCACCCCGTCACTGCTCCCCCGCGGAGGCGTGCTTCAAGGACTGGTCTGCGGCATCGGCGCGGCCATCGGCTACGGGCTGGGCGTGATCTCGGCCTACGTATGGCGCGCCTTCGCCGACCGTGACGCCCGCACTCCCTCGCGCCGGTCCTGGATCGTCCTGGCGGTCTGCGCGGTCGTCCTCTTCGGTGTCGCGTTCGGGCTCGGCCAGTACTGGCAGCACCGTATCCGCGGGCTCATGGGGGTCACCGACTACAGCGCGCTCGCCACCGTCGCCTGCCCCTTCGTCGCCGCGCTCGTCTTCCTCCTCCTGCTGCTGGCCGGGCGCGGGCTACGAGCCCTGTACCGCCGGGCCGCCGATCTGCTCGACCGCTGGATCGGCCGGAGGGCGGCCCAGGTGGTCGGCTGGCTCCTGGTGGCGGGCCTGGCGTGGGCCGCGTTCTCCGGGCTGCTTCTGAACGGCTTCGTGAACGCCTCCAACGAGGCCTTCTCCCTGCGGGACACCGAAACCCCGGAAGGCGTGCACCAGCCCACGTCGTCCCTGCGTTCGGGCGGGCCCGGCTCGCTGGTGCCGTGGGACTCGCTGGGCCGGGAGGGCCGGGCGTTCACCGGCAAGGGACCGACCGCCCAGGAGATCGGCGCGTTCACCCGCCGCACGGCGCAGGAGCCCGTCCGGGCGTACGCCGGGCTGGAGACCTCCGACGACACGGAGACCCGGGCGGCCCGGGCCGTCGCGGACCTCGAACGGGCGGGCGGCTTCGAGCGCGAGAACCTCCTCGTGATGACCACCACGGGCAGCGGCTGGGTGGATCCCGCCGCGGTGGACTCCTTCGAGTACCTCGGCAACGGGGACTCCGCCAGCGTGGCGATCCAGTACTCGTACCTGCCGTCGTGGATGTCGTACCTCGTCGACCAGTCCAAGGCGCGCGAGGCGGGCCGCGACCTCTTCGACGCGGTCTACGACAAGTGGTCCAAACTGCCTCAGGACCAGCGCCCGCGGCTGTTCGTGGCGGGTGAGAGCCTGGGGTCGTTCGGCGGTGAGACGGCCTTCAGCGGCGAGTACGACCTGCGCAACCGCACGGCAGGCACCGTTTTCGCCGGCCCGCCCAACTTCAACACCCTGTTCCGCGAGTTCAGCGACCACCGCGACGCGGGAAGCCCCGAGATCGAGCCCGTCTACCGGGAGGGCCGCACCGTCCGCTTCACCGACGACCCGGAAGCCGGGCTGCCTCCGGCGGACCGGCCGTGGGACGGCACGCGGGTCCTCTACCTCATGCACCCGTCCGACCCGATCGTCTGGTGGAGCCCGCGGCTGGCGCTCTCCGAGCCCGACTGGATCGGCGAGAAGCCCGGGACGGACGTGCTCGGCGCGATGGTCTGGATCCCGTTCGTGACCTTCTGGCAGGTCACCGCCGACCTGCCGTTCTCCACGGGCGTGCCGGACGGCCACGGCCACACGTACAAGGCCGCGTACGTCGACGCCTGGAACGCCGTCATGCGGCCCGACGGGTTCACCGCGCAGGACCTGGACCGGCTGAAGAACATCGTCTCGCCGCCGCCGGAGTGAGCCCGCTCAGCGAAGCAGGAACCCGGCGAGGTAGCCGAGCGCGTTGACCGCCCAGTGCAGACCCATGGGAGCCAGCAGGCTGCCGCTGCGGCGGCGCAGTTCGCAGAACAGGACGCCGGCCGCCGCCGTGAAGAGCACGGCCCCCGCAACGGCCAGCGCGGCTCCGAGCTCGGATTCACCGACGACCGAGGTCAGGGCCGGCTTCGCGGTCGCCAGGTTCAGCGACGGGAGCACGTGCCACAGGCCGAACAGCAGGCTCGACACGGCGGTCGCCCACACCGCGCCGCGGACGCGGAGCACGAGACCGTAGAGCACGCCGCGGAAGGCGACCTCCTCCAGCAGGACCGTACCGAGGGGGACCAGCACGAAGGCGCGCAGCATCACCTCGCTGCCGTCCATCCCGCTGTACCGCTCGTCCTCGAACAGCGTCCTGGTGGCCGGCAGCAGGGCCCCGGCCAGGTAGACGACAGCGACCAGGCCGATCAGGGCCAGCGCCCAGCGGGCACCGCGGGCCAGCGTGCCCGGCGCCAGGCCGGCGTCCGCGAGGGTACCGCCCGCCCGGCGCAGCACCCCGAGCAACAGGCAGCTGACCACGACGGCCGTCACCACGCCCCACAGGCCCGACCAGCGGTGCACTGCCAGATTGGTGACGCCGAGGACGGCGACCGTGATGGCCACGGCCGTCCAGGTACCGAGCGGCCGCCGGAGCCGCCGGGCGCCATCGGGGGTACTGCGGGGCATGGGATCCCACCTCGGTCGTGACGACAGTCGGCGCACGCGGCCGGTCCCCCGGCGAAACCCTGGACCTCCTCGTTCGAGCGGCCGATCCCGTGCCGGAACATCCCCATTGTTTCCGGCTTCACGCAGGTCAGCATCATCTGACGGTCGGGGGTGTCGGCTCGGGAGGGGCGGCTCGTGCAGGGCCGGACCGGTGCGCTGCGGCCCGGGTCCCCGGCCGCCGGGCGGGCCGCGCCCGGGCGTTAGGCTCGGCGGATGATTCCCGAACAGCCCCCGAAGATCGTCACGCGCGAGGACGACGGGTTGATCCGTGCCTATGTGATGGACGCCGGCTCCTTCGGGGCGCTGGAGCCCGCCGCGGTGTTCCGGCCGCGCGCCGGCGACGAGGCCGTGGCATCGGCCGTCCGGTCCGACTTGGAGCGCGTCGTGTACACGACGCGGAACGCGGTCGTCTGCCTCACGCGCGACGGCGACCTGGTGTGGGAGTCGGCGTTCGAGCCGCATTCCGACGTGCCCCACGGCCACCGGCCCGACTGCGTGCTGTCCCTGGACGGCCGGACCGTGTGGGTGTACCGGCCGGACGCGATGGCGCTGCGCGGGGGCGGGGACCAGTGGGTCGTGTACGACGCCGACAGCGGGGCGGTCCTCGCACGCCGCGAGCTGGAGACGGCCGGGCACGGGGCCGGCCACCACGTGCACCCCGTGGACGGCAGCGTCTACCTCGGCATCGGTGAGGGGCAGGACGGATCCGTCATTCTCAGGGGTGTGCCCGGCGCCGACGGCGAGGTGCGGTTCGTGACGTATCCGTCGTGGGACCGCTGCCTGATCGGCCTGGCGCCGGGTGGACGGCAGTTCATGACCGTCGACCACGGGCAGGAGGACGTCGCCTTCCACGACCACCCCAGCGGGGACGTGCTGTTCACCCTGCCCGTCGGGGCCTTCGGGTACGACCCCGAGGACACCTGTGTGGAATGGAGCGGGGGCTACCTGACCCCGGACACCGCCGTCGTCACCATGGGCGGTGAGCGCGAGGACGAGGAGGAGTGGTTCCGCCACTACCTGATCGACGTGCACACGGGCACGGTCAGCGGTGAGTTCGCCGTCGAGGCGAGGCACCCGTACGAAGTGGAACCCCTGGGCGACGGCTCCTGGCTCACCGGCGGCCCTGACGGTCCGCCCGTCCGCCGGTCCCGCGCACCACTGCCGTCCGCACCCGCAGGTCCGGCAGGTCCGGCAGGTCCGGCAGGTCCGGCAGGTCCGGCAGGTCCGGCAGGTCCGGCAGGCTGACGGACGGTCGCCGGCGGGCCCGTCGGCCGCAGTGGGGCCCTGCGGCCGACGGACGTCCTCGCCGCCCCGTCGTACGTCCCGTCCTCGCGTCCGGTCCGGCTACGCGGCGCCCGTCATCCGGGCGAACACCACCACGTTGCTGTCGTAGTAGTGCTTACCGGCGTCGAAGTTGCCTCCGCAGGTGACCAGTCGAAGGCCCGCGTGGTCGAGGTTCTTGTAGACCTCCAGCGTGGGGAACTCGGCCTTCGGGTACTCCGCGACCCGGTCCACCGTGAACGTGACCGTCTTGCCGTCCCGCCGTGTCACCTTGATGGTGTCGCCGCCCTTCATCGTCTTCAGCTTCTCGAACACGGCGGACGCTCCGTTCCACGTGACGTGCCCGGCGATCACGGCCGGCCCCTGGGAGCCAGGCGTGGGCCCCGGCTCGTACCAGCCTGCGAGCGCGGGATCCTTCGGGGTCTGCATGGTGCCGTCCGTGTTCTGCCGCAGCGTCTCCAGGGAGCTGGACACGTTGAGTGAGGGGATCGTGATCTTCTGCGGCTCCGACCGGGCCAGGGCCTGCTCGGCCTTGCCCGCGCCCGCACCCCCGGCCGTACCGTTCTGGGATCCGTCCGCGGGCGCCGCCGGAACACCACCGGCGGGCGCCTTCCCCGTGGGTGCGGCGTCGGCGGCGGCCGGTGCCCCGCCCCGCAGCGTCCCCTCCGGTACGGGCGGCTTCGCCGCGTTCTGGCCGCCGCACCCCACGAGGAGGAAGCCGGCGAGGACGGCGGCGGCCAGGGGGCCTGCGATCCGGCGGCGGCGGGGCCGCGTGCCGGACGCGTAGGCCGTGGAGAACTCGGGGACCGGCTTCACGCGCCGCTCCCGGTGGTCTCCCGGCGGCCGGGGAGGCCGCCGACGCGCTTGCGCCCGATGGCCACCGCACCGGCCACCACCGCGAGTACGGTGATCGCCACGCCGTCGCGCACCGTCACGGGCACGTCCATGCGCTCCGGCGAACCGCCGCCGGTCTCGATGCCGCCGACGGGAACGGAGCCCACGGCCGCGCCCTTGACCTCTCCGCAGTTGGTCGGAGCCGTGGCCTCCTGGGGCAGCTTCGGGTCGAGCTCGCTCTTGCCGGCGCCCTCGAAGTCGTACTTCTTGTTCTTGTTGCGGTCGATGCCGTGCTGGACGACGTGCAGGTCCTTGATGTGGTCGACCACGTCCTGGCCGACGGCGATCGTCCGCTTGTAGGAGAGCTTGCCCTTCTTGTCGGCGACGGGCATCCGGTCCACGGCCAGGCCGCTGGTCGCCTTGGTGTCGCCGGCGGTGGTGAGCGAGATGTTGATGTCGCCGTAGTCGTGGGTGGCCTCGGTGTTGCTGAGGACGCCGTCGCCGTCGGTGTCGTCGGTGGCGTCAGGGCACTTGAAGTCGTGCCCCTTCGTCGAACCGTGCAGATGCTGGGCCGACGGCTGTCCGGGCACCATGCCCTCGGACTCGATCTGCACCGTGAGTTGATTGCCCTTGAGGCTGAGCATGACCGTTCCACTGGAGCCCGAAGCGTTCAACTGCGCCAGGTCGATCTGGTACGCCTTTCCGCCCTCCGCGAGAGCTGGTCCGGAAAGGCCGAGCGTCAGGAACACGGCTGCGGGTACGGCGGCGAGAACCACGAGGCGACCGGTGCGCTTGACTATCACATTCGCTCCTGTTCCGTGGATCCCCAGGAAGGGAATCGCAGATCGTACGGGATGGAATCGAGTGACCCTGGAGAGGCCCTCGTTCCTCATTCGTTGCCCCAACGCCTGCGGATGGGTGCCTATATGAAAAATTTTCTGCGACTTCTGCGACCGGCCTTACGTGCGCCGGCCGTCCGGATGCGCGAAGTCTTTCCGTGAGCAGCGCAATTCCGCGTGCGGTGCACTGCGGTTCGCGCTCACGCGGCAGCCGGACCATCACGCTGCCCAAGGTGCTTTCGGCTCGGGGGAGAGCGCCGATCGGTGCACGTCATCGGCCTTCTCCGGGCCGTAGTTGCTCCGTTCGACCGGGCCCCCTGCCGCCGGCACGCGCCCGTCGATGCGTATGCGGGGATGAGCGGCGCGAGCGTCGGCATGACCGTCCGTATTAGGCGAAGGGGCCGGAACTCGGACTCCTCGGCGATATTCGGCCGGCGCCCCATTCGATCCTGCCGTACGCATGCACGCGCATCCACCGCTTTCGACATCATTCCGGTCGTCGACGGGGCGTCTTCCCCATCGCCGGGTCCGGTTCGGTGACGACCTTTGTA
Organism: Streptomyces sp. NBC_01232; assembly: GCF_035989885.1. Taxonomy (GTDB): domain Bacteria; phylum Actinomycetota; class Actinomycetes; order Streptomycetales; family Streptomycetaceae; genus Streptomyces. Next base: position 7,783,669 of record NZ_CP108518.1, on the reverse strand, counting down.
GTCGCCCCGGAGCCGGCCCGACGAATAGTTGGCCTCTGATGCCAAAAACCTTGCGGGCCGCCCGTGTTCACCCGCCGCGCTCCGGCCGGTGCGCAGGGTCCGGTCCCGGCAAGGTACGGCGCCCGCCATGCCGCCCTGTGAGGGCACGGAGCCGGCGCGCGGGGTCGCCCGCGCTGCCCTCAGCTCTCCTTCACGGGTCCGAGCGGCCGCTTGTAGTACCGCCAGGGGAACCAGCCCTCACCGACGGGGATCCAGCCCGCCGCCTCCATCCGCCGGTGGCGGCCGCCGGAGGAGAGCGTCACACGGCAGTGCTCCCACGGGTGCCCGGAGACCTCCACCTCGTGGAAGAAGGATCCGTAGCCGACCAGGTGCCATCCGTCGCGTCCGGCCTCGTCCAGGGCGGCCATCTCGTTGAACGCGGTGAGCGGGCTGAGGATGCGGCGCTCCGGAGAGCCCGGCCCCCCGCCGGTCGGTGCACCGGGTGCGGCCGGCGCCGCGAACCTCTGTTGCGCGGCCTGACGGCTGACCCCCAGGATGCGGCCCACCGTTTCCCAGCTGTGCCCGGCGGCCCTGGCGCCCTGTACGGCCTCGCGCAGGAGCCTGCTCGCCTCTTCGGCCCCGACGCGCGACGCGTCCACCAGGCGCAGATAGCCCGCCGCATCGTGTTCGAGGGAATCGGCCAGCCCCTCGGGGACGCCGATGACGGCCGCGGCGATGCCCTCGCGGATCCGGGCGGCCTCCAGCGGGCCGAGCAGGGGCTCGTCGCTCATCGCCGCGCACCGGCGAGCGGTTCGAGGGCGTCGAGCACGTCCGCGTCGCGGCGGGCACGGACGGCGTCGGCCTGCGCCGCAGCGGCCCGGGCCACCATGGCGCCCGCGGCGGCGACGAGCACGAGGGACACGACGACCAGGGCGACCGAGACGGCAACGCCGAAGCGGTCGTGGAACATGGCCGCCACGGCGGGCAGGGCCACCGCGAGCGGCGGCAGGGCAGCTGTGGCTGCGGACTTGCTGCTGTGCGGGAGGTACCCGGAGGAGGGCTTCGAATTCAAGATCGGCATGTGTCAAGAAAACCTTGACACTCACCCTCTGTCAAGACTTCCTTGACAGAGGCATTCGGGCCGGCACTCCAAGGCCCTGCACACCTCCCCCCTTCCCGACCACCACATCGGTCGCAGAAGGAAGGAAGTAAAATCCTGACCGTTTGTCAGCCAGGTGCCCGAGCGACCGACCCGGGGGTGTTCACGGGGTCCGGTCCTCAAGACCGCGCAGACGACCCGATTCCGACGAGGGGAAGCTCATGAGTACCGACGAAACCGCGAAGCGCACGACCGGCCGGCGCGGGATCCTCAGGGCCGGCGGCGGCCTTGCCGTCGCCCTGCTCGGCGGCGCCTCCTTGCCCCTGATCGCGGCCCCCGCCGCCGAGGCGGCCGTCCCCGACTCCCCCCGGTTCAGGCTCGACGGCGCCGGCGGCAACCCGATATGGAAGAAGTCCCTGCACACCAACTGGGTGCTGCAGTCCTTCGGTTACGACAACGTGCACCAGCACGTCTACTTCCTCCAGACGAAGCCCGGGTCCAAGAGCGGCGACCTGTGGGTCACCAGGACCGATACGGCGGGCAATGAACTGGGCTCGATGGCGCTGCACGGCTTCGGCCACGGCGTCTCGATCGCCGTGGAGCCGTACGACGGCCAGGTCTACCTGTGGACCGAGTGGAAGGTGAACACGGATTCGGGATACGGCACCAAGATCGGCCGGTTCCGCTTCGTCAACGGTGGCGTGCTGGAGCAGAACGACCCGTCGATCCAGGACCGCACGCCCTCCATCGGCGACCCGATGGGCAACCCTCAGCCCGTGATCGACCCGTCCACCGACCGGCTGGTGGTCCGCTACAACGTCGGCGACGGCCGGCGCCGCATCGTCGCCTTCGCCCTGAGCGATGCCCGTGCCGGCCGCCTGACCGGCGAGTACCGGCTGGCCGAACGTGCGCTGCCGTTCCGGGGCGCCTGGGGCGACGCGCATCCCTTCCAGGGTTTCGCCGCCTACGGCCGCTACGCCTACCTGCTGGAGGGCCCGGTGGGCAATCCCTCGTACCTCACCACGATCGACCTGAACGACGTCGGCGAGTCCACGGTGGTCGACCGGTTCGAGACCACGGCCGGACAGTCCCTGCCCGGCCGCGAACCGCAGGGCATGGCGATCTGGCAGTCGCCGGCCGGGCCACGACTGGCCTTCGGCTTCCACTCGAACACGGACGGCGTCCGTCACGCCAGCGTCTTCCACAAGAGCGAGTTCGTGTGATCCGGCCGGCGCCCCGCCGCCACCGGACCGCCCGTGTGTCCGGGGCGGAGGGGCGCCGGCCTACCGCTGGTCGGCGTACACGTCGCTGCGAGCGGACCGATCCATTCCTACGCTGACTGAATGAGCATCAGATCATCTGGCCGCAGAACCGCCGCGGGCGCGGCGGCACTCGCCGTCGGCGCATCGGTTCTCCTCGCACCGACAGCCGCGGGCACCCCGCGCGCCGAGCCGCTGCCGCCACGACCCGCCTCCCCCGTCGGCGCATCCCTGTTGCACGGGGCCGGAACCCATGTGCGGGCGCGGCAGGGAGCGCCCGCGCTGCCGGACGACGTGTCCGCCCTTTCGTGGCTGGTGGCCGACGTCCGTACGGGTGAGGTGCTCGCGGCCCACGACGCACACCGCCGTCTGCCGCCCGCCAGCACCCTGAAGACCCTCTTCGCCCTCACCGCCCTCCCCCGGCTGCCCGGCTCGGACCGGCACACGGTCACCGACGCCGAGCTGGACGACGTACCGGAGGGCAGCAGCACGGTCGGTCTCTCCGCGGATCACACCTACCGGGTGGCGGACCTGTGGCGGGGCGTCTTCCTCAGTTCGGGCAACGATGCCGTTCACGTGCTGGCCGAGATGAACGGCGGGTGGGAGGTGACGGCGGCGCAGATGCAGGCCAAGGCCCGTTCCTTGGGCGCCCGGGACACCACCGTCGTCTCCCCGGACGGCTACGACGCGGAGGGCCAGGCCTCCTCGGCCTACGATCTTGCCGTCTTCGGCCGTACGGGTCTCGCTGACCCGGCCTTCGCCGAGTACGCGGCGACCGCCGACGCCCGCTTCCCGGGCGGCACGTACAGCGACGGCAGCCCCACCTGGACGTACGGGATCGAGAACACCAACCGGCTGGTGACCGGTGAGGACGGGGTGGGCCGGTACCCGGGGATCATCGGCGTCAAGAACGGATACACCTCACGGGCGGGCTTCACGCTGATCGCGGCGGCCCGTCGGGGCGGCCGCACCCTGATCGCCACGGTGATGAACCCTCAGCGGGGCGGCGCGAACGCCGTGTACGAGGAGGCGTGGTCCCTGCTCGACTGGGGATTCGCCGCGGCGGGACGGGTGGATCCGGTCGGGTCGCTGGAGCCCACGGCGCCGCCCGGGAAGCCGAGTGCCGTCGCCGCCGTCGCCCCCGTGACCGCGGGCGGCGTCGTGCCGGAGGATTCCCCGGCTGGTTCGCCGTCGGCCTACGGCTGGTCGGCAGCGTTCCTCGTCACGGTGGCCCTCGCCGGCGCGGCCGCCCTGCGAAGCCGACGACGCAGGAGTCCGGGCGCTCCTGACACACGCCTGCCGTGACGCTGGCAGGGCGGGGGCCGTGACGGGGTGGGGCGGTGACGGGAACGGACCACCGCCCCCATGCGCCGCCCCACCGGGCACGGCACCGGGCGCGGCACCGGGCGCGGCGGCCGACGCGCGAGGGGTGGTGTGCGGTGCCAGGCTGAGGTCACCCGACGTCCGAAAGGCAATCCGCATGATCACCACTGACTTCGTACCCGGTTCGCCCTGCTGGCTCGACCTCGGGGCCCCCGACGTCCGTGCGGCCGCGGCCTTCTACGGGGCCGTCCTCGGGTGGGACTACGAGTCCATGGGCGAGGGGGAGGACATGGAAGGCGGGATGTTCCGCAAGGACGGAAAGATCGTCGCCGGACTCGGCAAACTCACCGAGGAGGGAGCCCGCCCGGCCTGGATGATCTACTACAGCGTCACCGACGCGGACGCCACCACCCGGGCGGTGGAAAGCGCGGGCGGCACGGTCCGGGTGGCCCCGCGGGATCTCGACGAGTGGGGCCGGATGGCCCAGTACAGCGACCCGCTGGGGGGACAGTTCGCCGTCTGGCAGCCGGGGAAGGACAAGGGCGTCGAGCTGGTGGACGCGCCGGGCTCACTGTCCTGGACCGAGCTGTACACGAGTGACGCCGCGGCCTCGAAGGAGTTCTACGGCGGACTCTTCGGCTGGCAGTACAGCGACATGGAGCTGCCCGGCGGCGGAGGGACCTACGTCCTCATCACTCCCGCCGGGCTTCCGGAGGAGCGCATGCACGGCGGCCTCATGCAGCTCCCGCAGGAGCACCTCGCCCTCTCGGCCGGGCGGCCGTACTGGCACCCCGTGTTCGCCGTCGCCGACTGCGACGCCGCGGTCGCCAAGGTCACCGAGAACGGCGGGAGCGTACAGATGGGACCGGAGGACGCGGAAGGCGTCGGCCGTCTCGCCGTCTGCCTCGACCCGTCGAACGCCGACTTCGTAGTCCTCACCCCGGTCCGCAGCTGAGCCGGACGAGCCGGCGGGCCTGACGCCGGACCGAAGGGCGGCGCGGCCCGCGGGTGTTCACCGCGAGCCGCGCCGCCCCCGCGTACGGGCTGGTCGGGACCGGAAAGGTGCCCGTCATGCGCCGCGTCGCCACGGCCCCGCCCGAACGGTCGCCTTCATCGGTGTCCGCGGGCGCGGCCCCGTCCCCGTCCCCGTCCCCGTCCACGGGCGAGCCGCGCGAGCAGGAGGACGGCCAGCACAGCGCCCCCGGTGAGCAGCGGCTTGCGGTTGGCCCGCGCCACGGTCGCGGCCCGCCCCGCCCCGCCCCGCACCGGGTCCGGGGTCTTGTCCGACGCCAGTCGACCGGCACGGGCCGCGGCCTGCGCGACCAGCCCGGATGCCTGGACGGCGCGGTCCAGGACGGGCTCGGGGGTCCTGTCCTTCACCACCTGCGCGGCCTGCTGGGCCTTCGTACGGATCTGGTCGGCGACCAGGGCGGCCCTTTCGGCGGTCTTCTCGGCGGCCTTCTCGACGGTGTGTTCCTTCACGTCTTTTGCCCTCTCCTTCTCCTGCGCCGTCACGTCGGCCTTGGCGGCCGGCGGTGGGACGCGTACGCCACTGTCCTGGCGCGCCTACCCGGCAAAGGACCCGGCACCCGTCGCGCGAGCAGATGGACCGGGGGCGGGCCGGGTTCAGTCCGGGCGGCGGCCGGCGACGAGTCGCTCACAGACCGCCCGATGCTCGGGAAAGCGCAGGGCGGTCCCGGCGAGCACGGCAACCATCTCGGCCCGTGTGGGCAGGGGATAGGCATCGTGATGCAGCGCGAGGCCCAGCCGCAGCGTGTCGTCCGACGTGCGCACCCACTCGTCCGTGGTGCGCTTCATGGAGGTGCCGTTGTCCGTCCCCGACCACACCGCCACGTTCAGGAACACGATCGCCTGCTGCACCGTCGCCCGCCCAGCCACCACTGCCTCGGCGACGATCTCGGCGATGTCGTCGGCGCCGTAGGCGTGGATCAGCTCGTCCACACGGTCGAAGAGCTCGTCCGGGAAGTCGGCGTCGGCCTGCTCCGGCAGGTGGACCGCACACAGCCGCGCGAGTGCCTCGTCCCATGCCGATGCCATCATCCGACCCCCTGGTGCCCGTCGTTCGCATGGACAGTAACCGGGCCGGCCGGGCCGGCGCACCCCGGATCCGGTGGCCGGAGTGGCGGCCAGGGGTGCGGGCGAGGCAGGCTGTAGTCATGAGAGCGCCCTTGCGCTCGCCCTCCGGCCCGCGAGCCGACGGCCACCACCAGGTCCTCTTCGTCTTGGCGGAGTGCGTGCCTTTCGCGATCGCCCTGCTGGTGCTCCTCGTCGAGTTCACGCCCCTGCACGTCCTGTACACCGGCCCCCTCCTCGTGGCGACACCCGCTCTGGCGGCCGTGACGATGGGTCCCCGGGGCACGCTCGCGGCGGCCGGGACGGCCGTCGCCGTCAGCGTGACCACCGCCACCTACAACCAGGCCTGGGGCAGCCAGCAGGTCTATACGAACTTCCTCGCCCTGTTCCTGGTCTCGGCGGCGAGCTTCATGACCAGCCGGGCCGCGCGCACCCGCAGCGAGAACGAGCTCAACCAGGTCCGCCGGATCGCCGCGGCCGCCCAGGACGTCCTGCTGCGGCCGGTGCCGGACCGGCTGGGCTCCCTCAGGGCGGCCAGCATGTACCTGGCGGCCGAGACGGGCGCGCAGATCGGCGGCGACCTGTACGACGTGGTCCAGACCCGGTACGGCGTCCGGATGATCGTCGGGGACGTCCGGGGCAAGGGGCTGCCCGCCGTACGGGCCGCCGCGGTCGTGCTGGGCGCGTTCCGGGAGGCTGCGCACTACGAGGACGACCTGGTGGAGGTCATCAGCCACTGCGGGGCCGCCCTGCGGCGGGACGCCATCGTCTCGGGGGCGGCCGCCAGTGACGACGTCCTCCTGGAGGGGTTCGTCACCGCGCTCGTGGCCCAGGTCCCGGACGGCCCGTACCGCCCGCTGGTCGAGGTGATCAACCGCGGCCATCCGCCGCCCCTGCTGCTGCACGCCGGCACGGTCCGCTCCCTGGTCCCCACCACCCCCCTGCCCCCGCTCGGTCTCGAGGATTTCATCAGCGGTCCTCCCGGGCGCCTCGACAGCTACCCCTTCGCACCGGGGGACCGGATGCTGCTGTGCACCGACGGCGTACTCGAGGCACGCGACCGGAACAACACCTTCTTCGACCTGCCTGCGGCCATGGTGACCATGCGCGACCACACGCGGCAGGCGTTCCTGGAGGGCCTGCACCAGGCATTGCTGCGGCACACCCGGAACCGTCTGGCGGACGACGTCGCGATCCTCATCGTCGACCGGCAGGAGGAGGACGGGGTCGCGGCGGACCACCCGGACGGGGGCCGGGCGTAGTGGCCGCCCAGCGTGCCCGCGCCCCTGCCCCGTCACCGCGTGGTCCGTGCGGTCCGTGCGATCCGTGCGGTCCGTGCGGTCCGCGTGACGGCTGGCGGTATCGGGCCCTCCGGCGCGCGCCCCGACTCGCCCGGATGGTCCCGGGCGCGACAGCATGGAGACAGGACGGTCCCCGGCCTGCCCTCGGAAGGAGGTGATACAGAAGGTGACCAGTCATCGCTTTGCGTTCTGCGGGGCTGAGCTCGCCGCTGTCTACGTGGTCGCCGACCAGGGCAGGGAGCTCCATCTGGCCGAGCTGACGGGGAACCGCGGCATCCTCTACGGACTGCCCGCGATCCTCGCCCTGGCCAGCCATTCGCCCGCCGCCAACGCCCTGCGCTCCGGCAGCCCCCTGTGGCTGACCCCCAAGGAACTCGCCACGTTCATCGAGGACGACCCCCACCACTTCCCCACCCGGGTCCGGGGCGGTGACCCCGAATCGCCGGCCAGGATCTCGCTGGGCGCGCTGCCCCTGGGACACGGCGACCAGGAGCTCGGATGCCTGATCGTCGCCGGGGAGGCCCTGGACGGCTTCAGCGCCGACGACCGCAGCCTCCTGGAGCTCTACGCCGACCAGGTGGCGGCCGGACTCGAATCGGTCGCCGCTCGCTTCACCGGACGCAAGGCCCCGCAGGCGCATCTGGGACAGTCGCTCGTGCCCGACCAGGGCGGCGCCTTCATCCTGGAACTGGGAACCGGCCGCATGGAGGCCCACGCGCACGTGCTGGAACTGCTCGGTCTGCCTCCCGAGCAGTTCGACGGGCAGGTGGAGACCCTGCTCGCCTGCGCCGTCCCCGACGACATGCCGGCGCTGATGGCGATCGTGGAGCCGGACCGGCTGGCCGCCACCGGACAGCAGCTGGCGTTCCGTATCCGCCGCCCGAACGGCGAGCTGCGCTGGCTGGGGCTGCGCTGCCGGGTGGAGGTGGACTCCGGCGGCACGCCGCGGCGCGTCCTGGGCGTGGTCGCCGACGCCACCTATCTGCGCCCCAGTGCGGACGAGGTCTCCCTGGTGCAGCGGTTGTCGGCCACGCTCGCGGGAGCGGCGACCATCCGGGAAGTCAGCCGGCTGGCGGTCGCCGCTCTGCGCGAGCCGCTCGGCGCCTCCCGGGTCGCCGTCGGCGAACTGGAGAGCGAGCGGCTCATCGTCACCGCCCTCGATCCTCCGGAGCCCGATGCATGGCCCGAGGTCTGGCGTTCCGACTGGCGGTCCGAGTGGCCGGACGTGTCGCTCAGCGACCTGCCCACCCTGCAGAGCGCACTGCGTGGCGGGCACATGAGCCTGTGGCCGCCGGGCGCGGCGCTCGAGGCCGGTCTGCTGGGTGTCGGGCCCGGTGGCCTCGCGGTGCTGCCGCTGCCCGCCGACGGCCGGATGGTCGGGGTGTGTCTGGTGGGGTGGGACGCCGAGCACCGGTTCGGCCCGGAGGAGCGGTCACTGCTGACCGCGACCGCAGGTCTGGTGGGACAGGCGCTGGTGCGCGCCCACGCGCTGGACGCGGGCCACGAGCTCGCCACCATGCTCCAGCGCAGCCTGTTGCCCCGTAAGCTCCCGGAGCTGCCGGGCGGGATCGCCGTCGCCCGCTACCTTCCCGCGACGGCCGGCCTCGAGGTCGGCGGCGACTGGTACGACGTCATTCCGCTCCGTGACGGTCACGTGGCCTTCGTCATCGGGGACGTGCAGGGGCACAGCGCGGGAGCCGCCACCATCATGGGCCAGATGCGTACGGCGGTCAGGGCCTACGCGGTGGAGGGCCATCCGCCCGATGTGGTGGTCGCCCGGGCCAACCGGCTGCTCGTCGGCATGGAGACCGATCTGTTCGCCACCTGCGGGTATGTGGACCTCGACATGGAGGAGGGCATCGCCAGGGTCGTACGGGCCGGGCACCTGCCGCCGATTCTGCGCCATCCCGACGGTGTCGCGGAGGAGATGGCCGTCGAGGGCGGACCTCCGCTGGGCGTGCTCGCGGAGGCCGAATTCCCGATGACCGAGGCGGGGCTGGTCCCCGGCACCGTGCTGGTCCTGCTGACGGACGGCCTGGTCGAGTCCGCCAGGCTGCCTCTGGAGGAGGGCATGCGGCGGGTGTGCGAGGTGCTCGCCGCGGCCGACCCGGTCGACACCGGAGCGGTCGCCGACGAGTTGGTGGCGGGCGTGGGCCGTCGCGACGACGACGTGGCCCTGCTGTTGCTGCGGTACGACGGCACAGCGGGCCGGCCGAAGCGCAGCCACTGGACGGTGTGGCGGCTGCCCAACGCGGTCCTGCACGCGCGCCGCTTCACCGCGCGCACCCTGCGGTCGTGGGGCGTGGTGGAGGAGATCGACGCGGCCCTGCTGGTCGTGTCCGAGCTGGTGACCAACGCCATCGCGCACACACAGGGCGAGGTGGGGATGGACCTGACCCTGTCGGCGGACCGGCTGCGGATCGCCGTGAACGACGCGTCGCCGCGCAGCCCCGTCAAACCGGTGTGGGTGAGCTGGGAGTCGACCGGCGGACGCGGGCTGCTCATCGTCGAGGCGACGACGGCGGCCTGGGGTTCGGTGCCGCTCAGCGGCGGCAAGCAGGTGTGGGCCGAAATCCTCTGTCACCGCACGAACGGCCGGCGCACGGGCTGAGGCGAAGCCCGGTACGGCACGGCACGGCCCACTTCGGAGACGGCCCACTTCGGAGACGGCCCGGCTCGGAGACGGCCCGGCTCGGTGCGGCCGGTTGCGGAGATGGTGCGGCGGCGGGCGTTCGCGGAGCCGTGACAGCAGGTCATCCTCCTCTTCCAGCAGCTGCGTTGTCAGTGGTGGCGGCTACGTTCGGGGTGTAGCAGAGGCCGTTTCCCGACAAGGAGTGGACGATGACCGACAGCAGTACGCAGCCCGCGCTCAGGGTGGTGCTGACAGACGTCAACGAGCGTGTGGTGGAGGCGTGGCGAGCTGCGTTCGCGGACACCCCCGCCATCGAGATCCACCGGGGCTCGATCCTCGACGAGGACGTCGACGCCTGGGTCACCCCGACCAACTCCCGCGGCCGGATGGACGGCGGGGTCGACGCCGTCATCAAGCGTCATCTCGGCTCCGGCATCCAGGTGCGTGTGCAGCGTGCCATCCGCGACCGGTTCGCCGGCACGCTTCCGGTGGGCAGCGCCGTCTGCGTCCCGTCGGGAGCGACCGTTCCCCGGTACCTGATATCGACGCCGACCATGGTGCGCTCCTCGCAGAACGTGAGCGCCACGCTGAATGTGGCCCTGGCGTGCGCCGCCGCGTTCCAGGCCGTCCACCGGCAGAACCGGAAGGCGCCGGGCAGCATCCGGTCGGTGGCGCTGGTCGGGATGGGTGCGCAGACCGGCCAGGTGCCGGCGCGGGTGTGCGCCAATCTGATGTGGACCGGCTACACGCTCTTCCACGACCACTGGTTCGAGGACGACGACGAACTGCGCGCCACGATCGTCACGCAGCTGAACGGCATCGAGAACGCGCCGGTCGAGGAGCGGGTGCGCATCGTGCCGCCGAAGGCCGCCCCGGCTCCGGCTCAGCCCTCCGGCCACGTTCCGCCGGCGACAACGTCCGCAAGCACCGCCACCATCACAACGACCGAAGGCGCTTCCACCGTGACCGACGCGAACGACCCCCTGTCTCTCGCCGAACTCTTCAACGGCGGCGGTGAGCCGTGGCTTCCGCTCCTGAAGCCGGTCATCGAGGCCCAGCCGAACGCCGCCGGGTTCATCGGCAAGGGACGCAGCCCCGAGGTCGTACCGGTCCGTGAGCTGACCTTCCAGGCGCTCAAGCCCCATCCCCCGCACAAGTGGAAGGTCGTCGTCTTCGGTCAGAACCCGTACCCGCGACCGGAGAGCGCGACGGGCATAGCCATGTTCGACAACACCTTCAACGACTGGAAGGACAGTCAGTTCGGCAGGGTCGTCAGCATCCGCTGCATCATCAAGGCGGCGGCGATGTGGAAGTACGGCATCGCGAAGAAGACGCCCATCGCCGACGTTCGCGCGCTGCTGAAGGAGCGGGAGACCGTCCAGCCGCCGGAGTGGTTCCAGGCGATGCTGACGCAGGGCGTGCTGCTGCTGAACGCCTCGCTCACCGCCAGCGGGGACGGGGCGATGGGGGCCGACCAGCACACGGCGTTCTGGCGGCCCGTCGCCGAACGGATCGCCGAGGAGATCCTCAAGGCCAAGCAGGATGCCGACGAGGAGGACCGCGGGGTCGTGTTCGCCTGGTGGGGGGCACACGCGCGCAGCCTCAAGAAGGTCGTCCTGCGGCTCCAGGAGAAGTACCCGGACGTCGAGGTCCGGCACATCGACCACGCGAACCCGGCGGCACAGGGCGACATCTTCTGCGAGGGCGACCACTTCGCCCTGGTCAACGAGGCCCTCACATCGCTGGGTTCGGACGGCGTCGACTGGCTGCCGAGCAAGGGCTGGAACGAAGGGTCGGCCGGCGGCGGTGGTTCGGACGGCGGCGTCGCGGCACGCATGGGCGCCTTCATCGAGTCGACCATGAACCTGCACCAGATGTATCTGGAGCGACTCACCAGCGTCAAGGACGAGGGCCTGGTCCTCCCCGCGATCACCGGTGTGTTCGACACTCCGCTGATGGATTTCCAGGACGCGGTCGCGCCCGTCGCCGAGACACTGGCCGGGCTCGCGGGACACATCGACCGCTCGCGCGACTTCGGCAAGCGGCGGGCGGACGAGACGGCCGGCGGCCCGTCCGCCGACGCGATCTCCGCGCTCTACCTCTACACCTGCGAGTCAGCCTTCTACCGCGAGATCAATGCCGTCCTGCGCTCCCCGGACCGCAGCAGGGTCACGCCCTATCTGCCGTACCTGCGGCTGCTGTTCTCGGCGGTCTCGGGGCTGCCGGCCCACACCCAGCCGCTGTGGCGCGGTGTGTCGCTGGACCTTCGGGCCCAGTACCCGGTGGGCCGGACGGTGACGTGGTGGGGCGTCTCCTCCTGCACCTCCGAACGGAACGTGGCCCGGGCCTTCCTGGGCAGCCGCGGCAGGCGGACGCTCTTCGAGGTGACGCCCGCCCAGGCAGTGGGGATCCGGAACTTCTCCGCCTTCACCGGGGAGGAGGAGTACATCCTCGCGCCGGGAACTCAGCTCAAGGTGACGGACGTCAAGAGCGAGCGCGGCGGACTGTGCACGGTCAGGCTGACGGAGGTGGACGCCGCTCCCCTCGTGTCCTGAACCACCGCCGCGGAGGCTGTCGGTCACGGGCACCCGTGGTCGGCAGCGCGGATCCTGATCGTTCATGGCCCGGGTTCCTGACCCGGGCCTCGGGGACGCCCCCCGCCGGTACGCCGGCTGGCGGGGCAGCGGGTGGCGCGGGAGGCTGGGGGTATGCGATGGCGTGTGCCTGGAGGGATGGCAGCTGCGGTGGCCGCCGTCCTGCTGGTGACGGCCGTCGCCGGACCGGGATCCGCGGACTCCGCGGACTCCGGTCGGCAGGTGGACATCGGCGGCGGGCGGAGCCTGTACCTGCAGTGCTCGGGGTCCGGAAGCCCCACCGTGGTGCTGCTGGCGGGGCTGCACGAGGCCTCCGACCCGTGGTCGCTGACCGACACCACGCCGCCGGTTCCGAAGTCCCCGGCGGTGCTGCCCGGCGTCGCGGCGTTCACCCGGGTGTGCACCTACGACCGGCCCGGCACCATCCGCTACACCCAGCCACCGACGCTCACGACGCGCAGTACGCCCGTGACCGGTACCCGGCCCCTGGCCGCCATGGTCCAGGACCTGGACCGGCTGCTGTCCGCCGGGCGCGTGCCGGGCCCGTACGTGCTGGTGGGGCATTCCTTCGGCGGGATGCTCGCCCTGCGGTACGCGCAGACGCACCCGGAACAGGTCCGCGGGCTGGTCCTGGTCGATGCGCTCGGGCCCGCGCTGAAGCCCGCGATGGGGACGCACTGGGCGGCGTACGTCGAGGCGTTGCGGCACCCCGGGACGCCGTTCGACGACGACCCGGCCTTCGAGCAGGTCGACATCGACGGCGGGGTCGGCGCCATCGACGGCGGTGGTCCGCTCCCGCCGGTCCCGGTCGCGGTACTCAGCAAGACCGAGCCCTTCGCGGCGCCTCCCACCATGTCCAGGGAGCTGCTCGCCGAGCTGGAGACGGCCTGGCCGAAGGCCCAGCAGGCGCTGGTGGAGCTGCGGCCCCAGACCCCTCACCTGCTGGCGACCGGGAGCGACCACTACGTCCAGCTCCACGACCCGGACCTCACGATCGCGGCGATCCGCCTGATCGTGGACCGGAGCGGCACCCGCTGAGCGGGACGAGCCCCTGCGCGCCCACGCTCCACGCCGGCCGCCGATCGGGCTCGCGCACCGGTACCGGCACTGGCACCGGCTCGGGCTTCGGCTCGGGTGCCGGGTCCGCCAGCGCGTCCAGTGCCGCCCGCGCCGCGGCCTCGCCCTCCTCGTAGGCGTTGGCCCGGGCTTCCCGGACCGCTTCGGAGAGCTGGCGTACGGCCTCGCCGGTACGCCCGACGGCGGCCAGCGCCTCACCGTGGAGGGTGCGCAGGGCCACCCGCCGGGGAGCCGCCAGCACCGGCGCGGCGAGGGCCAGTCCGCGGGCCGCGTGTTCGGCGGCGGCGTCGGCGGCGCCGACCGACAGCAGGTGCTGGGCGAGGTGCTGGTGCGCCAGCGTGACCGTCTCGGTGAGGCCCTCCCGTTCGGCCAGGGCGAGTGCGCCGGCCAACAGCGCGCCGGGCCGCTCGCGGTCCCCCTGCCGCATGAGCGCGACGGCCAGGTTGATCCGGGCGACCGCCTCCCCCTCGGCGTCCCCCGCCCGGACGGCGAGACCGGGGGCCCGCTCCAGCCGCAGCAGCGCCTCTTCCGGCCTGCCCTCCTCGGACAGCACCCAGCCGAGCAGCGCCAACGCCCGGGACTGGGCCGCCGGATCACCGTCGAGCTCCGCGGAGGCCAGGCCCTGTTCGAGCAAGGGCACCCAGCCGTCGCGGACCTGCCACACGACGAGCGGCCACTGCAGCAGGACGAGACGCCAGGCCCGGTCGTGGAAGCCCGCCGCGACGGCAGCCTCGACCGCTGCCCGCAAGGTGCCTCGCTCGGCGGAGTACCAGGCGAGCGCGCCCGTCCGGTCGGCGAACCGGCGGATCCGGGCCGAACGCCGGGCCCCGGGAGGGAGGGCGCAGCACGGCTCGCCCCCCGGTTCCGCGGCCGCGCACGCCCCGAGCAGGGTCTGCACCCAGTGGTCGAGCAGCCGGAGCAGTCCGCCCGGTTCGTGATCGGGAGCCAGGCTTCGGGCGAAGAGGCGTACCAGGTCGTGCACGACATAGGACTGCGGACCCGTCTCGACGACCAGCTGGGCCGCGGCCAACTGGTCCAGCGCCAGGGCGGCCTGGGACGTTGGGCAGTCGGCAAGGGCTGCTGCGAGCGGGGTGTCGAGCGTGGTGCCGGTGTGCGGTCCGAGGTGGTGGAACAACCCTCGCGCCGGTTCGGGCAGATGCCGCAGGCTGAGGCCGAGCGCCGCGGCGACGCCGGTGTCCTCCGCCTTGAGCAGGTCCAGCCGGTGCTGCTCGTCGGCGAGTTCACCGGCGAAGGAGGCCAGGCCCCGGTGCGGTCGGGTGGCGAGGCGGGCGGCGGCCACGCGCAGCGCGAGCGGCAGTCCGTCGCACAGACCGGCCAGTCGCGCGGCGGCTTCCGGTTCGGCCGCCACCGCTTCCGGGCCCAGTACGGCGGCCAGCAGTGCCGTGGAGTCGGCGGCGGGCAGCGCGCCGACCGGCACGGGGCGGGCGGCGTCCGTGGCCACCAGGCCGTCGAGCCGGTCGCGGCTGGTGACGAGGGTGACGCAGTCGTCCCCGCCGGGCAGCAGCGGGCGGATCTGCTCGGAGTCGAGGGCGTTGTCCAGTACGACCAGCAGCCGGCGCCCGGCGGTCAGTTCGCGGTAGCGGGCTCCGAGGGCGGCGGGCGAGCCCGGCATCCGCTCGACCGGGACACCGAGGGCGAGCAGGAACTCGCGGAGCACGGCGCAGGTGTCGCGGGCCGGTGTGCGGCTGAAGCCGCACAGGTCGGCGAAGAGCGTGCCGCCGGGGAAGTCGCCGCGGCGGAGGTGCGACCAGTGCACGGCGAGCGCGGTCTTGCCGACGCCTGCGCTGCCCGTGAGGGTGGCGATGGGGCCGGGCGTCGCGGTCGTGATCCGGTCGAGTGCGGCGAGTTCGTCCTGCCGTGCGGTGAAGCCCCGCGGCCGGCGGGGCAGTAGGTGGGGGGTGGCAGCGGGCCCGGCGGGGGCCCCGTGCGGCATGGTGGCCGCGCGCGGTACTGCGACAGCGTGCGGTGTGGCGGCCGCCGCACGGGCCGTCCGGGCGTCGGTGCCGGTGTCCGTGCGGGTGCTCTTGTGGGGGTCCGCGTGGGCGTCCATGTGCGTGTCCGTGCGGGTGTCGGCGCGCAGGAGGGTGGTGTACGCGTCGGTGAGCACCGCCGACGGGTCGACGCCGATCTCGTCGGCGAGCAGCTTCCGGGTGCGGTGGAACCGGTCCAGCGCCTCCGCCTGCCGGCCCGCCCGGGCCAGGGCCAGCATCAGCTGGGCCACGAGCGGCTCCCGCAAGGGGTGCGCGGCGGCCTCGGCGCGCAGCACGGACGCGGCCGATCCGTGGTCGCCCAGTCGCCCGTACGCGTGCGCCAGCGCCTCGACGGCCGTCAGGCGCAGTTCCTCCAACGCGTGCGCGGGGGCCTCCAGCGGTGCGCTGTGCACGGTCCCGGAGAACGCCGGCCCCTGCCACAGGGCCAGTGCCTCGCGCAGGAGTGCCACGGCCTCCCCCGGGTCCGCGTGCCGCGGGACGAGCCGGAGCGATTCCTCGAAGCGGTGGGCGTCCACGAGCGCCTCGGGCAGGCGCAGCCGGTAGGCCGCTCCCTGGGTGAGGAGTTCCACGCCGTGTGCGGCGGCGCCGTGCTGCGCGAGGACCGCCCGTAATCGGGAGACGTGTCCCTGCAGCACGGTGCGCGCGTGCCTCGGCGGCTCCTCGTCCCACAGCGCCTCGGTGAGCCGGTCGACCCCGACGGGCGTGTTCGGGTGGGCCAGCAGCATGGCCAGCAGGCTCCGGCGTTTGGCAGGGCCGAGCGGGAGCGGACCTCCGTTCGCCGTCGTCACGGAGACCGGCCCCAACACGCGGAACTGCACAAACCCCACCCTTGTCGATCCGTACCGCTTCGTACCGGTCTGTTCCTGCAGTGACAGCCCCCGACTGAGGATAAGTCGGATTGATCCGGCGGCATGAGTACGGCCTCGGCCAATCGCGGAGGGCTCGTTCCGCCGTCGAACGTCCGGAAGGACGGCATCGGGAGCGGGTGGCAGGCGCGGGGAGGCGGGCGGGGAGGCGGGCGGGGAGGCCGGGCGCAGGAGGGGACCGTTAGCGGGCCGTTAGAGCTTCGTTTGCGGCCGGTGGAAGTGTTCGGAACGTCAAGTCGTTCCGCCAGCATCCCGATTGGGGAGTACACACATGACCTTGGCCATCCTCCGCCGGTCCGCCCTCGCGGTCACCACCCTCGCACTCTCCGGGGCCGCCCTGGTCGGTGTCGCCGCCGCCCCGGCGCAGGCCGCGGCGCCCGCCGCCGCTGCCGGCTACTGCCACGTGTCCGGTCTCGGCGGTGACTACATCTGTGAGTACGGTGAGGCCTGGATGACGTACCCGGCCGGAAACCGTCAGGTTTTCATCATCGGCACCGACTTCGCGGTGTGGACCCGCTGGCAGTACGCCGGCGGCTCCTGGAGCGACTGGACCTCCATGGGCGGCACCGTGCGCAGCGGGGTCCGCATCGAAGGCAACAACACCTGGAACCCGACCATCTCCATCGTCGGCATGGACGGAGAGCGCTGGTCCCGGCACCGCCTGAACAGCGGCAGCTGGACCCCCTGGCAGAACTGACCCGTCCACTCCGGCGGGCCGCCGACCGCCGATCCGGGGAGAGCACGCTGCGCCCGTGACGGGGGTGTCCCCGGCCCGGCGGCAGGCATCCCGACTCCCCCACGACCGCGTCCCCCGGTCCGCCGGGGCCGGCCGCCCGTCCCCCGAGGCGGCCTGCCCCGGCTCCGGCCCCGCCCCCACCACGCCGGGGCCCGTCGGTAGCGCAGCCGTTCGCAGCGCGAACCGTCCGCTGCGCGAACGCCCGGCGGCGTCAGAACGCGTAGACCGCGTTGCCGTTCAGCCTCGCGGACATCGTGCACGCGTTGGAGAAGGTGTGCTTCCACGCGACATGGCCACCACGCCAGACGCCGTCCGCGGTGACGGTCACGGGGGCGTAGTGCCGCGGGCACGCCCGGCCCGCGTTCGGAGCGGCCAGCAGGCGGTTGAAGTCGCCGCCGGTGGCGTTGAGGGCGTCGCACGCGGCCCTCGGGGCGGGGTGCGTTCCCTCGGCGGTGTAGGCGCAGCTGAGGACGGTCGCCCGCACGACCGTGCCCGTGGCGGCGTTGTCCCCCTGGATGACGGTGAAGACCATCGCGGAGGGGGCGTGCAGGCTCTCGGGGCTCGCCTCCGCCACACCCGTGGCGCCGGCGAGGCACAGCAGGGCGGCGGCGGAGACGCTGGCTAAGCGGTGACGCATGAGAAGGCTCGCTTTCGATTCGAAGGCTGTGAGGCGCGCCGCAGCTCTTGTGCGGCACTCAACGGGGCCCGAGCCTGTCAGATCCAAAGGCACGCCGCACAAGTGCGGTCGTTTTACGGACAGTTCGTTCGAATATCGGTAGCCCGGGGATGTTCGCGCAGCTCCCGCCGGATGCCCGCAGGTCCAGGCCGTGCGGGAGCAGCGCACATCGACCGGCGCGACCCGGCCTCCCGCACCTGCGGCCCAGGTGGCGGCTACTCACCGTTCATCACACTGTTCATCAGAGTGACCGGATCGATGCGGTGGCACGTCCGCACTGCTCACGGAATCAACCATTCCGCGTTCGGATCTCGGACCCGCTACCGCGCTTCGCGGAGCGTGCGGATGTACCTCGCGGTCAGCGCAACGGCGGGATCCTCGTCGTGCGCGAGCCGCGCGAGGGCCTGTGCGGCCGCACCCCCGGGGATGTCCGCGAGCGCCTGGGTCAGCCGTCGCCGGGCGGGCGCCCCCTCGGGGCCGTGGGGGAGGCGGCCCACGAGGGTCGCGGCGATCCGGTCGGCCATCGCCGGGCGGCTGCCCGCCAGGGTGCTCAGCGCGTCGGCCGCGTCCACGTCGCTCACCCCCTCGACGATCATGTCGACGAGCGTCCGGACCGCGTCGGCCGCCCCAGGCTCTGCGCCCCCTCCGACTCCGAGCACTCCGCGCGCTCCGAGCGCGAGGGCCGCATGCCTGCGGACCACGATGTCGGAGCTCGCGAGGGCGTCCTGCAGGAGGGCGGTCGCCCGCTCGTGCTCGATCTCGGCGATGGAGCGGACGGCTCGTTCCCGCACCTCGGCCAGTGAGGAGACCAGGCCCTCCGCCAGCAGGTCCAGCGCGGCATCGCCCGATTGCGCGACGGCCCACCGAAGGGCACCGGCGACGTTGGTGTCCGCCTCGTTCAACGCCGCCTCGACCAGTGCCTCCACAGGTACCGGCACGTCCTCGCCCGAGGAGAGCGCAGCGCGCTGACGCTTCCCGGCGCTCTCCGAGCCCAGCGCGTGCAGGAGCGCGACGGTCTGCAGGACATCCGCCCAGTCGGCCGGTTCCGCGGAGCCGATCCGGCGCAGCCGCGTGAGCAGCGCCGTCTCGGCGGCGATGCGTTCCCGGGTCTGGCGGACGAGGTCGTCGACCAGTTCGGAGGGCCTGAACCCGGGGTCGTCCAGGGCCCGTGCGACCTCGCGCAGCGACAGCCCCAACGACCGCAGGCTCTCGACGTGGAAGATCCGCCGGATGTCCTCGCCGGAGTACTCCCGATATCCGGAGACGGTGCGTCCCGTCGGCCGCACCAGGCCCAGCGAGTCGTAGTGCCTGAGCATGCGGGCGCTGACCCCGGACCGCCTGGCCACATCACCGATCAACACTGCCTACGCTCCTCCTGGCGTGTCCTGCAGGACCGCAACGCGCTTCGCCTCCTCGATCGCGAGGTCGAACCCGGCATCCGGGTCGCGCAGCAGCCTTTCCGTCGCGACCGCATGATGGCGCACGCGCGGGTCCGTATCCGTCATCGCGGCGCCCAGCGTCGCAAATGCGGCCTCCCCCAGGGCGATCAGCGCCCGGCTGAGGCTGAGCTGCATCTCACGCCCGCCGCGCCCGAGCTGTGTCGCCAGCACTCCGGCCAGCCCGGCCTCCTCCCCTTCGGGCACGAGCACGACCGCTGCCCGCCAGGCACTCCGCGCCACCTCGTCGTCGGTGTCGGCCAGGAGCGCCCGGGTGATCGCCGGCCACGCCTGCCGTTCCCCGATCTTGGACAGCGTGTGCAACGCCTGACTGCGCGCCTGCGCCCGCTCGGAACGGAGCTCGTCGATCAGCCGCGGAACCGTGACGGACGCCGGGTGACGGGCGAGCGCCCATGTCAGCGTCTCGCGCACGGAGAAATCGGGCTCGATCGCACACTGCTCGACGAGCTTCTCGACGAAACGCGGCTGCGGGTCCAGACCGATCCCCATCGCCACCCGCAGCCGCACCGACGCGTTGCCGTCCTCCAGCCCTCGGAGCGCTCGCACCGTCCGGGGGTCCTGTCCCTCTTCTTCCGTGGTCATCGCAACCACCTCCTCGACCGCAGTGAAGGCCTTGTCACCGTGTCAAGGTCAAGAGCTCGTCGCCCTGCCCGTGCAATCGAGCCGATCCGGCCGGCCGGCCCGGGCCAGAGCGTCAGCTGGACCGACGTCACGGGCCGTCCCTCGGACAGGGCCGTCCGGACGGCTACCGGCTGAGCGACCTGAGCGCCGCCGCGTCGTACGGCTTCAGCTCGTCGAAGCGGTTACCGAGGACCTTCGCCGCCCAGTGCGGGTCCTGGAGCAGCGCCCGCCCGACGGCGACCATGTCGAACTCGTCGCGTTCCATGCGGTCCAGGAGGTTGTCGATGTCGCCGAGCGCCGCGCCCTCGCCGGCGAAGGCGCGGATGAAGTCGCCGTCGAGGCCGACCGAGCCGACGGTGATGGCCGGCCGGCCGGTGAGCTTCTTGGTCCAGCCCGCCAGGTTCAGGTCCGAGCCCTCGAACTCCGGGAGCCAGTAGCGCCGGGTGGAGGCGTGGAACGCGTCGACGCCCGCCGCCGCCAGCGGGGCCAGGATCTCCTCCAGCTCCTGCGGGGTCTGCGCGAGCCGGGCGTCGTAGGCCTCCTGCTTCCACTGCGAGTAGCGGAAGATCACCGGGAAGTCGGCGGGGACGCGCTCGCGGACCGCCGCCACGATCTCCGCCGCGAACTTCGTGCGGGCCACCGAGTCGCCGCCGTACGCGTCGGTGCGCCGGTTGGTCCGCTCCCACAGGAACTGGTCGAGCAGGTAGCCGTGGGCTCCGTGCAGTTCGACGCCGTCGAAGCCGATCCGCGCGGCTTCCGCGGCGGCGTCGGCGAACGCGCCGATGACGTCGTCGAGGTCGGCGCGGGTCATCGCCCTGCCGGTCCCCTCGGTGCCGTCCACGCGGATGCCGGAGGGGCCGACGGCGGGCGCGTCGGCGTACGGCGCCTCGCCCTGCTTGCGCACCATGCCTATGTGCCACAGCTGGGGCACGATCGTGCCGCCCGCCTCGTGCACGGCCGCGGCGACCTTCGCCCACCCGGCCAGCTGGTCCTCGCCGTGGAACCGCGGGACGCGGTCGCTCTGCCCGGCGGAGTCGTGGCCGACGTAGGTGCCCTCGGTGACGATCAGGCCCACACCCGCGGCGGCCCTGCTGGCGTAGTACGCCTGCACGTCCTCGCCGGGCACACCGCCGGGGGAGAACATCCGCGTCATCGGAGCCATCGCGATGCGATTGGGGACGGTCAGGCCGTTCAGCGTGACGGGCCGGGACAGGATCTCGGCCGCGCGGGAGGCGGTGGACGTGGTGATGGTCATGCGGGTCCTCCGGGGTGAGGCTGTGGCTCGTCGGGGTGACAACGAGAAGTGCATAGTACACACGCTATGTATCATGCATATTGCCGCCCGGCCCTCGCACGGCGCCGCCCACGGGCCACCCCGGCAGGGGTCCGCCGGTCCACGGGTCGGCGATAATGGGGCGCCGGAAGGAGCGGGAGGCTCAGTGCTGGAGAAACTGGAGCGGGAGCTGATGCTGCTCTCGCGGCACCAGGTGCTTGCGCGGCGCGAGCGCGACCCCGAACGTCTGGAGCGGTCGGCGTACCTGCTGCTCAGCCGGATCGAGACGCAAGGCCCCATGTCCATCGGACAGTTGGCGGAGGCCTTCGGGCTCGACACCTCGACCGTGAACCGCCAGACGGCCGCGCTCCTGCGCTGCGGACTGGCCGAGCGCGTCGCGGACCCGGACGGCGGCATGGCCCGCAAGCTCCGCATCACCGTCCAGGGCGGGAGCCGGCTCGCCGAAGACCGTGAGGTGAACCGGTCCTGCCTGGCCCGGGTGGTCGCCGGCTGGTCCCCCGAGGAGGTACGGGAGCTGGAGGACGTCCTGGTCCGGCTCAACCGCAGCGCGGAGGCCCTCGAGGGACGGTACTGGCCGCGCACGGAGGAAGACGACACCCCCGCCGCATGCCACCCGACGGCCCCTCGGGCACCCGTGACTCCCGCCCCGTAGAGACGCCCGCGCGGCCGACTCCCTCGGCACGGGCTCACAGGTCCCGAGGTCACGTGGCGACGCCAGGGGCATCACCCGTACGCCGGCCGTACGCGGACCCGGTGGCACCCGGGCGCCGCGGGCCCGGCAGGATCCGGGGAGGAGACAGCCCGGGCCCGCCGCCGGGGGTGCCTCTCTTACGGACGGGACCGGGGAACTACGCTGGCCCCCCCTTCTGACCGTCCAGGGAGCAGCGTGCCGCCGTCCATCGTCCACCGGATCACCAAGTACGACCCCGCCGACCGCGACGAGCACGGCCACTACGACGGCGCCGAGGACACGGCCAGTGACCACGGGCCGGTCGAAGCGGCGTATCTGGCGGCGATCGCCGCCTTCGCGGAGGCCTCGGGCATCGACCGTCTGGAGATCCGCGAGCCCGGGGTCACCGGCTTCGTCCACTTCGGCCTGGAGCCGGCCGCGGAGGGGCACGGCCTCGCCGGGCTCTTCCCGCCCGACCTCACCGGCTACCACGACGGGGCCGAGGTCTCCCTCCCGGTGGCGCTGGAGCTGATCCGGGGCATGCTCCGTGACCAGGGCGCCTGGTGCCGGCTGGAGGTGGGGGACGCGTTCGCCGTCCACGTCGGATGGGACCAGTACGTGTACGTGGTCAGCGACCGGCCCTGCACCGAAGCCGTGGCCCGCACACGGGAACTCGGCCTCTTCCCGGAGCCGATCACGGGCTCGCCCTACGCGGCGGATCTCGATGAACCGGAAATGACCGAGGCCGCCGACGAGGACTTCTGGGCACGCGTACGCACGGTGCTCGCGTCACGGCAGACGGCGCTCCTGGAGGAGACCTTCGTCCGCAACGCCGCACGCTGGCACCGGCTCACGGCCGAGAACCTCGACACGGTGCGCGCCGGTCTCGGCCCGCGCGCCATGCTGGCCGTATGGCCCGACCTGACCCCTGACGTCGGCGCGGTCCTCGCCGCGCTGCCCGAGGACGAATCCGTGGAGATCGTCTGGGAGGCGCAGGACGGGACGATCAGCGCCGCGATCGTCGACGACACCGAATACGAGCAGTTCGCCGTCCTGCTGGCCGGGGCGCGGGCGGCGTGCACCCTGTCCCTCTACGTCGACGCACGCGAACCGCTGCTCTGCGGCGTCCTGCCCGACGACGACGGAGTACTGCGCGCCCGGTGGTGACCCGGTCAGTCCGGGATGGGCCAGCTCTGGAGGAGCTTGCGGGCGGCTCCGCCTCCTGCGCCGTACGGCCCGGGCGGCGGGCCGGCAAGTCCAACTGCCCGTAGGCCCCCTGGACCGGAGGGCGCGCGTCCCGCCGGCCGGGCACCGCGGCCTGCGGGCCGGTGGGACTGCCGTGTGGGTGAGGCCCCCCGTGTGGCGGCTGCCCGACAGGGCCGCCGAACGGAATAGTTCCCCGCGAACGCAAGACCGGATTCAGGATGCAGACCTGGAAGGATGCGTCGTGGACAATTCTTTGCTGGCCCAGATCGAATCAGCTGTCGGCAGGGGGAAGGTCGTCGTCTCGGCGGACGACGACGCGATCGTGGCCCTCGTGCAGGAGACCATCAAGAGCCGTAGAACCGCCTCCTTCTACCTGTCCCGTGAGCAGGCCCGCACGCTCCGGGACCTGCACTGGACTCCCGAACTCGTCAAGGCCTCCCGGCTCGAACCGGTGTCGGCCGAGGAGAAGGCGCGGATCGAGTCCGAGCTGGGGATCCTGGACATCGGCCCCTTCCGGTTCGGCCGGTTCGCGTGCAAGAAGGGCCACGAGTTCAGCGCGTTCGACTTCCTGCAGCACGGGATCAAGGAGCACGGAGCGGAGGCGGTGAAGGCGATCTTCGAGCTGAAGAACGCCGCCTTCCTCCGCGTCAACCCGTCCTTCGCCGTCAACTGCGGCACCTGCGACCAGCCGATGGAAGGCGGCATCACCTACGAGGGCGACACCTACGCCGGTTGCTCCTACCCGGACCCGCCGGTCTGCGTGTAGCCGGCTCCGGCGGGCCGGGCGGGGTGGCGGGTGGGTCAGGACGGGACGCCCGCCAGGTGGGGCCAGCCGTGCAGCTCGGCCTCCGTCAGGAGGTCCGGGTGGTCGCCGACGACGACCGGATGGCCGACGAGGCGCAGGAGCCCCAGGTCGGAGACGTGGTCGCCGTACGCGTGGCACTCCTCGGGGCGGATGCCGCGCGCGGACAGGAGCTCCCGGGCGGACCGGGCCTTGGCATCGCCGATCATCGTCGTCTCCACCTCCCCGGTGTACACCCCGTCCCGGATCTCCGGGCGCGTGCACAGCACCACGTCGGCGCCGACGTGGGCGGCCACGGGCTCCAGGGGTGCGGGGAAGGAACCGGAGACGAGGACGGTGGCCAGCCCCCGCTCCCGGTGCGCGGTGAGCGCCGCGAGGACGTCCTGGTGGAAGAAGCCGCCCCTGCGCAGGTGTTGTGCGAACCAGTCCCGGCCGACGGCCGCCGTCCGCTCCGCCCCGTAGCCCGCGAATCGCCGGTAGAAGAGCCGGTTGCCCTGCTCCCGGGGCAGGCCGGGGCGGAGCAGGTCGCGGGCGTCCTGCTGAAGCCTCTGCTGTTCCTGCGGGGTGTGCCCGACGGCGTTCAGGAAGAAGTCGTAGAAGTCGAACATGGTCTTGACGGTGGTGAGCGTCTCGTCGACGTCGAAGAACGCGACAGCGTGTGTGGTGGTCGGCAGTGCCGTGGTCACGGAGAACTCCGGAGGAAGGAGAGAGGGGAAAGGGGAGGGAAGGGGAGGCCGGGTCAGCCCAGTGCCACGAGTACTTCGGCCACTGTTTCGTCCTGCTGGACGGCGCTCATCCGCAGGGCCCCCCGGCCGCCGTCCTCCTCGCGTACGGCGGACAGGCGCACCTCGTCGTCCAGTTCCGCGAACTTCAGGAAGCGGCCGTGCAGCTGCAGGACGCGGGCGGCGGTGTCCTGTGGGCCGAGCAGCAGGGCGCACTGGCGCGCCGCCTCGCTGAAGACCATGGCCGGGACGTGGTCGTAGGGGTGGTCGTACATGCTGCGGTTGCGGAAGGTGCGGGGGCTGAGCCGGGCGGTGAGGGTGGCCGGGTCCATGTGTACGGCGTCCAGGACGCTGTTCGCCGGGTCCAGCCGGCGTACCCGGGCCGGCTCGACCGGCGCTCCGTCGGGCTCGGCGGGCAGGGTGAACGCCGTGGGGACGGCGGTGCCGCGCTGCATGCGGCGCAGGGCGTGGTACTGGTCGGTGGGGGTGCAGTTGGTGTCCATGGTGAGCCGGCCCAGGACGTGGCCGTCGAGCGTGAGGTCCATGGCGAAGGCCAGCCGGCGCAGCCGTCCGCCGCGCCGGCCGCGTTCGGTGACCTCCGCGTCCATGCGCAGTTCCCCGGGCCGTTCACCGCATCGCAGCGCCTGCGGCTCGGTGATGTCGAGCGTCCAGGACGTGACCATGAACGTGGTGTCGCGCGGCACCGCCTCGTAGATGTGCGCGGCGTGGGTGACCGCCTGGCGGCAGCTCTCCAGCACCAGCAGCGGGTCGTGGAAGCTACGTCCCGCCGTGTGGTCGCGGAAGTACCCGTGGGAGAGGGGCAGTTGCGCGGCGGCCGTGAAGGTGCCCTCGCCGGTGGCGACGGAATCGGTGAGGAACACCTCGGACAGGGACCAGCGGTGGACGAGCGAGCGCGACACGGTCCGGTCGTAGGCGGGGGTGGTGGAGCCGGGGGGTGCGTCGAGGACGGTTGCTTCCACGGTGAGTTCCTTTCGTATCGATGGCTCAACAGCTCGATGGATCAAGGGATCGGATCCACGGATCGGATCCACGGGCGTTCAGTGCACGGCTGCGCTGCCGCTCGGTGAGGCGACGGCGGACGTGGCCGCCCGCTCCCTGCGCTCCGCCGCCACGCCGAGCCCGGCGAGGAGGAGTCCGGCGAGGGTGACGAGGGCACCGGCCCAGTTGAGGGCGGGGTAGCCGAGGCCGGCCGAGATGATCCTGCCGCCGAGCAGCGGGCCGGCGGCGTTGGCGAGGTTGAAGGCGGCGATGTTCGACGCCGAGGCGAGGGTGGGGGCGCCGTCGGCCTTGGTCATGATCCGCATCTGGAGCGGGGCGATGGTGGCGAAGGTGGCCGCGCCGAAGAGGAAGACGGTCACGCAGGTGGCCGCCTTGTCGTGCACCGTGAAGGTGAACGCGCCGAGTACGAGGGTGAGCAGGGCCAGCGCACCGCACATGGCGCTCTTGGGGGCGCGGTCCGCGATCCGGCCGCTGACCAGGTTGCCGACGAACATGCCGACGCCGAAGAGCACCATGATCAGCGTGACGGCGTCGTCGGCGAAACCGGTGACCTGGGTGACCATTTCGGCGATGTAGGTGTACGAGGTCATGACGCCGCCGAAGCCGAGCACGGTGGTGAGCAGGACCAGAAGCACCTGGGGGCGGCGCAGTACGGTCAGTTCGGCGCGCAGCCCGGTGCCCTCGGGCGCCGGGGTACGGGGCACGAGCGAGATGATGCCCGCCAGGCCCATCGCGGCGAAGAGGGCGACCATCCAGAAGGCCCAGCGCCAGCCGAAGTGCTGGCCGATGAAGGTGCCCGCCGGGACGCCGAGGATGGTGGAGAGGGTGAGACCCGCGGCGACCATCGACACGGCGCGGCCCTTGCGGTCCTCGGGAACGAGATCGGAGGCGACCACCATCGCGACGCCGAAGAACGCGCCGTGGGCGAGGGCGGACAGCACCCGGCCCGCCATGAGCAGCCCGTAGGTGGGGGCGACGGCGGACAGCACCGTTCCGGCGAGGAAGAGCACCATGAGCCGGATCAGCAGGCTACGGCGTTCGGTGCGGGCACACAGGACGGTGAGGCCGGGGGCGCCGATGACGACGCCGAGCGCGTACCCGGACACCAGCAGTCCAGCGGTGGGGATGGAGACGGAGAGGTCGGATCCGATGTCGGGGAGGATCCCCGCGATGATGAACTCGGCGACTCCGATGGCGAAGCCGCTGAGGGACAGGGCGATGACGGCAATGGGCACGGCTGTGCTCCTGGGTTGGGCTTCCGGGTTGGGCTTCCGGGCCTGGCCTTCGGGCGGCTCTCGGGCGGGCTTTCGGGCCTGGCTTCCGCGGAACGGGTGGGGCCGGGTGGGCCGGGTGATGCCGGGCGCGGCGGGGTGGAGCCGGGCGCGGCCGGGCGCGGCCGTGGTCAGGGCTGGATGTCTCCGGGCAGGTTCCGGTCGCCGGCGATGGCGCGCATGTGCCAGTACGGGTAGGGCGCGGGCCGCTCGCTCGCCGCATCGAGGCGCTGCCGCTCCTCGGTGGTGAGCTCCCACTCGACGGTGCCGAGGTTGTCCTGGAGCTGGCCGGGGCGGCTGGCGCCGAAGACCACGGACGTGACGGCGGGCCGGCTCAGCACCCAGTTGAGGGCGACCTGGGCGATCGAGACGCCGCGCTCGCGGGCGATGCCGTCGAGCACTTCCACGACGTCGTAGGCCTGCTCGCGATCGGTGAGAGGGGCGATCGAGGCGGGGCCCTCGTGCGCCAGGCGGAAGTCGGTGGAGATGTCCTGCCCGCGCCGGTACTTGCCCGTGAAGAAGCCGCCGGCCAGCGGGCTCCAGACGGTGATGCCCACGCCCTGGTCGGCTGCGGCGGGCACGATTTCGTGCTCGAGCTCCCGCGCGCCCAGGTTGTAGTAGCCCTGGTAGGCGGCGAAACGGGTGAGATTGCGGTGGTCGGAGATGTCGAGCGCCTTCATCAGCTGCCAGCCGGGGAAGTTCGAGCAGCCGATGTAGCGCAGCTTTCCGGCGCGCACCAGGTCGTCGAGGGCCCCGAGGGTCTCCTCCAGGGACGTGCGCGGGTCGGTGCCGTGGAGGTAGAGCACGTCGATGTAGTCGGTGCCGAGGCGGCGGAGGCTGGCCTCGACGGCGCGCACCAGGTGGTGCCGGGAGGAGCCGGCCGCGTTGACGTCGTCGGGGTCCGTGCTGAAGCGGGCCTTGGTGGCGATGACGGCCTTGTCCCGGCGGTCCTTCAGGGCCAGGCCGAGCAGTTCCTCGCACTCGCCGTCCCGGTAGACGTCGGCGGTGTCGAAGAAGTTGACGCCCGCGTCGTGGCAGGCGTGGACGAGGCGGACGGCGTCGTCGCCCGCGTTGACGCCGAACTGGGACCAGTTCGCACCGGGCAGTCCGCCGAACGCGCCGGGGGTGCCGAGGGTGGCCGCCCCGAAGGACAGCTCGGAGACCTGGAGGCCGGTTCGGCCGAGGTAGCGGTAACGCATGGGGAAGGGATGTCCTTACCTGGTGGTGGATCGATGGGGCAGGGATGGGAGGGGAGGAACGGCGGCCGGGGCCGCGTGCCGTCAGAGCCCCGCGTGCGGGTGCATCAGGACGGCGCAGCCGACCGATCCGTCCGGGCCGACGGAGGTGACGAGGCCGGCCCGCTCGCCACGGGTGTCGAGGTGCGGGTCGTGCCAGCGGGCGACGACGGCGGCGATCTGCAGGGCGGCGCTCGCGCCGTGGGTCTCGCCGAGCACCTCCTGCACGCGCAGCACGTACCGCCCGTCACGCCCCCTGGAGCCCCCGGGGGCGCCGGAACCGTCCGAGCCGTCGGAGCACTGGGAGCCGTCGGAGCCGTCGAGCGCTGTGCGCAGGGCGCGTTCCTCCACGGCCGCCCAGCCCCGCCGGCCGGCCGCACCGGGTGCGACCACTGCGATGTCCTGGGCGCCGACACCGCTGCGGGCGAGGGCGTCCCGTACGCACGTGCTCAGGCGGCGGGCGACGGCGAGGGGGCCGCCTGCGGCGAACCCGGTCCGGACCGCCATGACGAGGGCGAGGGGGCTCTCGCCGGCACCGCTGCCTTGGAGGGTCCGCAGGGCGAACACCGCTGCGCCTTCGCCGAGTGCGGTGCCGGGTGCGAGCGATCCGGCCCGCTGCCAGGCCCAGGCGCTCTGCGGCGACAGCTCCTCCACTCCCCCGGTCAGCAGCCGGCGGGCATGGCCGGCCACCAACGCGTTCCGGGCGAAGCGCAGTGCGTGCAGTGAGGCCAGTGGGCCGCCGGAGACGGTGGCGTTCGCGTCGGTGAGGCCGTGGCGGATGGCCGTGCGGCCTGCCGCCGCGTTCATCAGGGTGCCCGGGAAGGCCGACGGGTTCACCATGTACGGGCGTTCCTGGACGAAGGTGTCCCGGGTGAAGCGGCCGACACCGCCGCTGCTGCCGACGGCGCTGCCGAGGACCACGCCCGTCGCGGAGCGGTCGGCGACCGGTCCGAGCGCCAGGGTGCAGGCGGCCATGCCCAGTTGTTCGGCGCGCGTGAGCCGGTTCAGTCCCTTGGGGCCGAGGAGGTCGGCGGCCGCGAAGTCCGCCGGGCGCAGGCGCAGGGGCGGGTAGTCCTCCGCCTCGTGGGCGGCGGGCGGCGCTCCGCCGGCCACCGCGCCCGCGCGCAGGGCGTCGGCGAGGGGTTGCAGTCCCACGCCGGCCGCACTGACCACACCCGCCGTGTCCAGGGCCAGGGGGACCACGGTCCGCGAGGGGAGGGCCGGACGCCGCTGATGGTCGTCCACGATGCTCATACGGTGAACTCCCCGAAGATCGTCACGGCGTTGTTCCCGCCGAAGGCGAAGCCGTGGTTCTGCACGATGCGCGGCCGGGCGTTCCGGCCCCGCCCCTGGACGCAGTCGAGTCCCGGTCCCAGCGCCGGATCCACCTGGCGGAGCGTTGCGCTCGGCGGGAGGAAGCCTTCGGACAGGGCGGCGCAGCACACCAGGGCCCCGAAGGCGGCCGCCGCTCCCATCGTGTGCCCGAGCATGGACTTGATCGAGCTGATCGGCGGCGGGCCGTCGGTGAACACCTCGCGCACGGCGGCGGTCTCCGTGGAGTCGTTCGCCCTGGTGCCGGTGCCGTGTGCGCAGATGTAGTCCACGTCGCCCGGCTTGATGCCGGCGTGCCGGTGGGCGCGCCGGATGCACTCGGCGATCGATGCGGCGTCCGGGTTGGTCATGTGGCTCGCGTCGCAGGTCATGCCGTACCCGAGGACCTCGGCGTAGATGCGGGCCCCGCGGGCCAGCGCCGTGTCGAGGGGTTCCAGGAGCAGTGCCGCGCCGCCCTCCGCGGTGACGATGCCGTCGCGGTGTTCGTCGAAGGGGCGCGGGACGTCGGCGGCGAGGGCCCCGAGGCGGTGGAAGCCGGCGTGGGTGGCCCGGTTGGAGGCGTCGGCTCCGCCGCACAGTGCGGCGTCCGCCTCCCCCGTACGGACCAGGTCGTAGCCGTATCCGATGGCGTAGTTGCCGGCGGCGCAGGCGGTGCCGAGGGTGATGGACTCGCCGCTCAGGCCGAGTTCGGCGCTGACGGCGGCGGCGATCCGGCCGGCGTCGGCCTGACCGGCGAGCACCGGGTCGAGCGCGGCGAGGCCGTCGTCGACCCACTGCCGGGTCAGTTCTTCCAGTACCTGGGACTCGCCGTTGGTCGTTCCGAAGCAGCTCGCGGTGTTGCCCGCGGACAGGACGGCCGGATTCAGTCCGGCGTCCGTGACCGCCATCCGCGCCGCCGCGGCGGCGAAGCGGCCGCTGCGCCCCCACTGCGCGGGGTCCGTTCCCCGCAGGTGCATCTCGGCGTGGAAGCCGCGGACTTCACCGGCGAGGACGCGCTCGAAGCCCGTACCGTCGAACTGTCCGATCGGGCCGATGCCGCTGCGCCCGGCCCGGATCGCCGCGGTGAGCGCACGGGCGCCGAGCCCGAGGCTGCTCACCGCGCCGAGCCCGGTGACGACGACCCGGCGCCCGGTGGCGGAGGCCTCGTCAGACACCCAGCGCCGCCGGGGTGCTGTGCTTCTCGACCAAGAGGTAGGCGCTCGGCAGTTCGTCGAGCTCCGTGAGGTCCTCCTGCGGAATGCGGATGCCGAGGTCGCGCTCGAAGCGCGAGAAGATCTCGATGATGAGCAGCGAGTCCGCGTCGAAGTCCTCGGCGAAGCTGCTCTCGTCGGTCAGGGCGTCCACGTCCACTTCGAGGACGTCCGCCACGATGGCCCGCACCTGTGCGCGCCGGTCCTCGGATATCGCGATGTCACTCATCTGATGGCCCTTCGATTCGCTGGTTCTGGGAGGCCGTGGCCGGGGCGTCTACGTGTCCCCGGTGCGGCTTGAACCAGCCAATCCCAGGTCCGGAGGCAGCGGCAAGCACTCCGAAAGTGACATGGGTGGTGCCTCCGCCGGGGTCCGTTCCCTCTGCCCATGGGGGTGTTCCGCACCGGGTAAGGAGGTTTCCGGCCGCTTTTTGCCCGCACTTTCATCGGGGCGCCCGAGCATTCCGGCGATGAAGACGATCCGATGTGCGGACAGGTGGTGCGGGGGATGAGACCGACCGAGCCGGTGGGCATAGTGACGGCCGGGCTGTGGCTGCCCGAGGGGCGCTCCCGCGCCTCGGACGCGGTCGCCGCGGGGCGGTTGCGCGAGCGCGACGCGGCGGCCCTGGGCCATGAGAGCGTTCCGGACGCGCGCACCGTCGCCCCGCCCGACGCCGCGGTCCTCGCGGCCCGCGGGGTACTGGACGCGGCCGGCCTGGCGCCGGACCGGCTGGATGTGCTGGCGCACGCGTGGATGTACTACCAAGGGCACGACCTGTGGTCGCCCGCCCACTACGTGGCCCGCCGGCTCGACGCCCTGCGGGCCCTGCCCGTCGGCATCCAGCAGGTGTGCAACGGCGGCGCCGCCGCCATGGGGCTGGTGATGGCGTGGCTGGCCTCGTCGGACCCGTCCCCCTCGGCGCGGCCGCGGCTGGGCCTGGTGACGACGGGAGACCGCTTCGCCGAGCCCGGATTCGACCGCTGGGCGGGCGACTTCGGGGTGGCGTACGGCGACGCGGGGACGGCCGTGCTGCTGCGCCGGCCCGCTGCGGACGGCGACGTACTGCTGCTGCGGTCGGTCGCGACGGTCGCGGATCCGTTGCTGGAGGAGATGCACCGCGGTGCGGATGCCTTCTCGCCGGTCGCCCGCGGGCATCGCGACCGGGTCGACATGCGCGCCACCAAGCGGGCCTACCTGCGCACCCACGGCACGCTGCCGTTCACCTCCTCCAACCGCCTGGCCATCCGCACGGTCGTCTCGCAGGCGCTGGCCGACGGTGGCATGGACGGGCGCGACCCGCGTCTGACCCATGTGGTCCTGCCCCGGTTCGGCGCGAAGACGCTGGCCGAGTCGTGGATCCCGGTCCTGGCGGAGCAGGTGGGCGGCGCCCAACTGCTCGATCTCGGCCGGGAGACCGGGCACCTGGGCGCGGGCGACGCGGTCGCGGGCCTCGCCGACCTGGTGGCCCGGGGCCTGCCCGAGCCCGGGTGCCGGGCCCTCGTCTTCAGCGCGGGGGCCGGCTTCACCTGGTCGTGCCTGCTGGTGGAGTCCCCGGCGCGATGACCTTCGCGCCGTTCACGAGACCGGGCGGGCGCCCGGTGTCCCAGAAGGAGACAAACACATGTCACGTTCCGTTTTCGTCACCGGTGGCAACAGGGGGATCGGTCTGGCCGTGGCGCGGGCCCTGGCCGCCGACGGCGACCGGGTGGCGGTCGGCCATCGGACCGGGACGCCACCGGACGGGCTGTGGGGGGTGCGCTGCGACGTGACGGACGACGCCTCGGTCAGGGCCGCGTTCGCCGAAGTGGCGGAGGAACAGGGTCCGGTGGAGGTGCTCGTGGCCAACGCGGGCATCACCCGGGACACGCTGCTGCTGCGCATGGACGACGCCACGTTCGACGAGGTGCTGGAGACGAACCTGAAGGGCGTGTTCCGTACGGTGCGTGCCGCGGCGAGCGGGATGCTCGCCGCCCGCCGGGGCCGGATCGTGCTGGTGTCGTCCGCGCTGGGGTTCCTGGGCTCCCCGGGGCAGACCAACTACGCCGCGGCGAAGACCGCGCTCGTGGGCTTCGCCCGCTCGGTGGCCTGGGAGCTGGGCTCCCGAGGCATCACCGTGAACCTGGTCGCGCCGGGGATCATCGACACGGACATGACGAGCGGGCTGAGCGAGCGGCGCATGAAGGAGGTCATGGGGATGACTCCGCTGGGCCGGCCCGGTACGGCGCAGGAGGTCGCCGCGGCGGTCCGCTTCCTCGCCTCGGAGGAGGCCGGGTATGTGACCGGTGCGGTCCTGCCGGTGGGCGGCGGCATCGGCATGGGCATCTGAGCCGAGCGCGCCGGTGGTGCCGAGCGGCGTCACCGGCGCGGTCCGGCGGGGGCGCGCGATGCGGTCCGTAGGGCCGGTCCGGCCGGGCCCGGTTCCGGACCCGGTCCGCCGGGTCGCTGAAGCGCGTCCCGTGACCCTGGCCGGGCAGCCGGCGCCCAGGACCTAGGTCCTGTCGTCAAAGTAGCGCCGGTTGGGCCCGTGGTGTCCTGCGCCGTGCATCGCAAGGCGGAGGGGCGCCCGAGTACTGGACGTACTCGGGCGCCCCGACAACGCGGCGAGGTGCGGTGCCGGACACCGCGGGCCAGGCGGGACTTTGACGACAGGACCTAGCGCAGGGCGGCTTCCGGCAGGCCGCGCGGGCTGCGGAGTACGGCGTCCTGCAGGCGGCGGGTGTCCCGTATGCCGCGGGGGGCGGTCACAGGAGGAGCGATCAGGCCTCGCTCCACCGCCTTGTTGGCCGCCTCCACCCGGGATCCCGCGTCCAGCTTGTCGAAGATGTTGCGCATGTGGCGCTTCACCGTTCCCTCGGCGATGTCGAGCCGGCGTGCGATGCGGTAATTGCTCAGTCCGCCGGCGGCGAGCTCCACCACCTGCGTCTCGCGGACCGAGAGCGGCGCGACGTCGGTGGGTGCGGGAGCGGCCAGGCTCCGGGCGGAGAGCGAGATGGTGACCCGGCTCCCGCCGGCGCTCACGTCACGTACCGTGCCGGCCAGCGACTGGTGGCTCACGGTCTTGTGCAGGAACCCCCGGATGCCGAGCGGCAGCAGCGCCTGGACCAGTCCGGGGTCGTCGTGCATGGTCAGCACCATGACCTGGGTCTCCGGCGCGGCCTGGCGCAGGTGCCGGACGGTGGTGGCCGGGTCCTGGTTGCCGGGCATCTCGATGTCCAGGAGGAGGACGCGGGGCCGGAGTTCGGCGGCCAGGCGCACGGTCTCGGCGGCGTTGCCCGCCACCCCCACCACCTCGAAGTCCTCCTCCGCGTCGAGGAGTTCCGCCAGCGCGTCGCGCAGCAGGGTGTGGTCGTCGGCTATCAGGATGCGAATGAGTTCCATGTCTCCCCCGGATGCGGCCCGTGGCCGCTGGTCAGCGGCACCCACAGCAGCAGCCGGGTGCCCTTTCGCGGAGCGCTGAGCAAGAGGCTGCGCCCGCCCATCTGTGCCACCCGCTCGCGCATGGCCGTCAGCCCGCCGGGGTGCTCGCGGAGGGCGTCGTACCGGAAGCCCCGCCCGTCGTCGGTGGCCTGGACCTCGACGCGATGGTGCGAGATCCGGACGCCGATCGTGACGGCCTGCGGATCGGCGTGGGCGAAGGAGTTGCGCAGGAACTCCCCGACGACGAGGACGATCTCCCGGCGGTGGGCGGGCGGTACCCGTGACGCGTCGCCCTCCACCGTCAGCCGAACGGGCAGTCCGGCCAGGTTGAGCCGGTCCGCGTGGCGGCGCAGCGCTTCCTCGAGGCCGGGCTGCGCGGCGCTGCGGGTGTCGCGCAGTCCGGTCACCAGGCCGCGCGTGAGGGCGGTGGCCTCCTGCAGCGCGTCGTGGATCGCCATGAGGTGCCGGTCCGTTCCCGGATCGCCCGCGCCTGCCGTCCGGGCCTTGAGCCGGTGGAGTTCCAGGTGGCGGAAGGCCAGGGCGAGGCTGCCGCCCAGGTGGTCGTGGACGTCGCGGGCCATGCGGCCGCAGCAGTCGTCGCCCGGGGCGGGTCGGTGCGCCCGCAGCCGGGTCTCGTAGCCGTGGGCCGCGGCCCGGGTGTGACGGGCGCACACCCGGCGCACGATGTCCGCCGCGGGTTCGGCGTGCGGCTCCCGGGTGCCCGCCGCGTCGACGGTGGCGACGGTGGCCACGAGGACCTCCGTGAGACGGTCCATGACGGACAGGCAGTCGGCGAGCCCGAGTTCCGCGGCGGCCCACCGGATGCCGAGCTCGCGGAAGGAGCCCTCCGCCGGCCGTACGCGGCCCAGATGCCCGCGCGTCCGGGAGCGGACGCTCGCGTCGAGGGCGCGGGCGCACTCCTCCAGGAGCAGCGCGGCCCGGGTGCGGGTCTCCTGCCACAGCTCCGGGAGCTCCATGAGCGGATGGCCATCGGCGTTCAGGGCGTCCTCGTGGCGGGCGAGCACGCCGGCGGCCGCCGCCCTCAGCCGCGGTCCCGGCCGGTGCGCTGTGGCATCCGCGCGGTGCGCCGCGCCGCCCGCCGCATGCTGCGCGTCACCGTGGTCCGGCGCAGAGATGTTTCCCACCCAAGCCTCCCCGAATCGGGCCCCCGTACCGGCCTGCCGACTGTTGACGGCTGCCCGCATACACCCGCCTGTTCATCTCAGCTAACGATCCGACCGTAGGTGCGGGCCAGCGGCCTGTCAACTACGATGGGACGCCATCACCCTGCTGGTTCACGCTGGCGGACGAGAAGGAGTGTTGATGCCCCCCTTGGCCGACAAGGTCGACAAACTCTTCAGGACCATCCGCACCAACGGCCGGGAGTACACCTACGACGAGGTCGCTCGTGGCTGCAGCGAGCTCAGCGGCGGTACGTTCTCCAAGACGTACGTCTGGCAGCTGCGCACCGGACAGCGCGACAACCCCACCAAGCGGCATCTGGAGGCCCTGGCGGCCTTCTTCCGTGTGCCCGCCGCCTACTTCTTCGACGACGACACCGCCGAGCGGGTCGACGCACAGCTCGCCATCGCCTCGGCGATGGGCAACGCCGAGGTCCGTGACATCGCCCTGCGGGCCATGAGCATGGACGACTCCGGCCGCAAGCACCTGGCGCGCATCATCCGCGAGGTCAGCCTGCTGCACTCGGCGGCCTCCTCCCGCGGCCCGGCGGGCCGCGACAACGCGAAGAGCGACAACGCGAAGGGCGACGGCCCGGAGGGCGACGGCCTGGAGGAAAGAGGCACCGACGCCGCGGCGGGTGCCGGGGAATAGACGGCCCATGCGATTCCTGCAGCGACACCGGCGCCGGTCCGACCTCCAGGCGCTGCGCCGGGAGAGCCGGCAGCGGCTGGCCTCCTTCGGACTGCCCGCGTCCTACGACCTGATGACCCTGTGCGACCACCTCAGCGACTCCCGGGGGCGGCCCATCCATCTGCTGCCGATGCCCCTGGACGCGTCCGGTCCGTGCGGGTTGTGGCTGGCCTTCTCGGACGCCGACTACGTCGTCTACGAGCAGCACACCAGCCGGCACCACCAGGAGCACATCATCGCCCACGAGCTGGCACACATGCTGTGCGGCCACCGCAGCGGCACCGCCGGCTCGCCGGCCGTCGCCATGCTCTTCCCGGACCTCGATCCCTCGCTCGTGCAGGACCTGCTGTGCCGGGACAACTACTCCGACACCCAGGAACGGGAGGCGGAGGTGATGGCCTTCCTCCTCGGTGAAGGCCTGCGCTCGCAGCCCGGCACGACCGCCGCGGAGGCGGACGGGGTGCTCGGACGCATCCAGGGGTCCCTCGACTGGCGGCGCCGGGACCGGACATGAACAGTATTCGCTACCCGCTGGGCGCGCTGGTCTGCTGGCTGGCGTTCGCCCGCACACTCCCGCCCGTCTTCCG
The DNA here is from genome assembly GCF_035989885.1 of Streptomyces sp. NBC_01232. Lineage (GTDB taxonomy): Bacteria > Actinomycetota > Actinomycetes > Streptomycetales > Streptomycetaceae > Streptomyces. Next base: position 7,747,324 of record NZ_CP108518.1, on the reverse strand, counting down.
GCGCGAGCGGGAACCGGCGCTCGTGGCGCTGTGCGCGTCCTTCGGCTGCCAGGGCATGTACCTGGCCATGTCCACGCCCACCCACCTGACCGGAAAGCTCTTCGGCACGGTCACCTGGTACAATGTGTCCGTCCAGATGTGGATCATCGCGGCGATCGCCTGCCAGCAGGTGCTGCTCATCCACTGGCTGCACCCGCGCGAGGAGGCCCGCGTCCGCGCGCGCCGCCGGCTGGCCCTGCTGGCCTGTGTGCCGTTGGCGATGGCCGTCCTCTTCGAACTGGCCCTGCTGCACGGGCACCCGCGCAACAATTTCGTACACCCACGGGAGCAGCCGTACTTCGTGGCCTACCAGGTCGTCTACCTCTCGGCGTTCGCCCTCGGCAAGGCCGTGGTGGCGAAGGCGTGCTGGTTCTACGCCCGGCTGACCGAGGACGTCTGGGTGCGTCGGGGGCTGCGGACCGCGGCCGTCGGTGCGTGCCTCGACCTCGTGTACTCCCTGGGGCGGTTCGCGGACGTGTTCCTCGTGCACCGCGGATGGAACCCCACCGACTGGGCGGACATCACCCGGACCTGTCTGACGGTGGGGCTGACCCTGAACACCATCGGATGGACGGCTCCGTTGTGGGGCTCGCGGGTGCAGGCGGCCTCGGCCTGGTGGGCCGACTACCGCCGCTTCCGGCGGCTGCGCCCGCTCTGGTACGCCCTGTACCGGGCCCACCCCGAGACGTCCCTGCAGCCCGCGCCCCGCAGCGACCTGTTCGCCCTCTGGGACCTTCGCTTCCGCCTGCACCGGCGGGTGATCGAGATCCGGGACGGCTGCCTGGCCCTGGGCGGCCTGGTATCCCCCGGGCTGGCTCCCGCCCCGGGGCCCGACGGGAGCGAGGAGGAGCGGGCGCGCTGGGAGGCGGCGCGCATCGCGGCAGCCCTTGCGGCAGGGCCCGGACGCGACGGGAGGCAGGACCGGGACGACGACACCGACGCCGCGCCCGTGTCGGTGATGAGCCCGGACGACCTGGACTTCTCCGCCGATGTGCGGTGGCTGGTGCAGGTCTCCCGGGCCTTCGCCCTCTCCCCCGCCGCGCGACCGGAGCCCGACCGCGCGGTCGCCCCGTGAGCGTCCTCAGCCTGCGAACGCCGTGGGAACGAGGCCCTGTCCGGCGCCCGGCACGACGAAGACGCTGCCCGCGAGCGGCTCGTCGTGTTCGGGCGCACGCCGTGCCGTGGTGACGTAGAGGTCGGTCAGGTCCGCCCCGCCGAAGCCGCACGCCGTGGTGAGCGCGGCGGGGAACCGGATCTCCCGGTCGAGCGTGCCCCGCGGCGTGTAGCGGCGGACCGCGCCGCCGCGGAAGAGGGCCACCCAGACGCCGCCGTCGGTGTCGACGCACAGGCCGTCGGGCACCCCGGCCGTCCCGGTCAGCTCTGCGAACGGACGCGGGTCGCGGGCCTCCCCCGTCGACAGGTCGTAGTCGAGCACGTCGATACGGCACGTCGGGGTGTCGACGAAGTACATCCGCCGGCCGTCCGGGCTCCAGGCGATGCCGTTGCTCAGACGGGTTCCCGAGAGCGCGCGGTGCGTCACGCCCCCGGAGGAGACGCGGCCCAGCCAGCCGGGGGCGGACGGGCCGGCCATGGTGCCGACCCAGAGGCGGCCCCGGCCGTCGATGCCCGCGTCGTTGCCCCGTACGCCCTCGGCCGACCAGTCGGCGAGCGGCCGCAGCGGCCCGTCGGGACCGCACACCGCCACACCGTCGCGCAGGCTGAGCACCAGGCCGCCGCCGGCCCGGGGCTTGGCCGCGGCGACGGGCTGTTCGAAGCGGAGTACCGTGTCGGCGCCGTCCGAGGGGCGCAGCCGGTGCACCTCGCTGCGGTTCATGTCGACCCACAGCAGTGTTCCGTCGGCCGGGTCCCAGGTCGGGCACTCGGCGAAGCCGGCCGCCGCGCGCAGCACCACCTCCACGCTCACCGGACGGCCCCCGCCCGGCCGGTGTCCTCGTACGACCACACGGACCGGGCCGCGTCCAGCAGGACGGCCGCGCCGTCACCGTCCAGGACGTCGGCGACGGGAAGTCCCAGATGGCGGAGCCGGCGTACGTTGTCCCGGCCGCGGGTGGCGATGGCCGCGACGGGGGCGCCGCCGAGGGCTTCGACCGCGCGGATCTCCGTCTCCAGGTCGGCGAGGGGCAGATGGTCCCAGTGGTAGCGCGACGCGCGCTCGGCGTCGTGCGCGAAGACGACCGCGTCGGGCTGCGAACCCTGGAGGATCGCGCCGGCCAGGCCTCCGAACGCGGGGTGCATGACGGACGCCTGCCCCTTGATGATCAGCAGATCGTGGCGGGCGTCGGCCTGCTGGACCAGATGCTCGACGAGGCCGGCCGCCTGGAACACCGGCGTCCGGTCGATGATCGCCCCTTCGGTGCATCCGGCGAGCAGACAGGTCTGGCCGGTGCCCACGTAGCCGGAGTCGACCCCGCGGGAAAGGGCTTCCCGGTGTATCTGGAGCGCGGTGGTGCGCTTTCCGACGACGCAGTCGCTGCCCGCGACGTGAATCAGTTTGGCGCGCTTCCTGGGAACCCGCCCGGAATACTTGGGCAGCACGTCGTGCGGACGTCTCACATCGACAATGCGCTGCCCTTCCGAGAGCATCCCGGCAAGTTCCGTTTCGAGGAGCTGCACATGGAGGCAGGAAATGATGTGAAGGCCGCCGCGAACGGCGGTGCGTATCTCGTCCCACCAGAGGTCGGGCAGGTCGCCCGGATCTCTCGGCGTGTGCAGGAACTTGCCGTCGAGCGACTCGCCGAAATCGGACTCGGTCAGTGCCATCACCAGCGCCCGGGGGCCGTATTTCATGGCCTCGGCGACGGAGCCGACGACCGGGACATCGGTTCCCGGCAGTACGGAAGCCGAGGTCGGGTGGGGGTGGGAGCGGTCGACGACCGCCACGGGGCGGAGCACCGTACTGTGCCGGATCACACCCTGGACGGTCTTTCCCTCGGGGTGGGCGAATACTCCGTCGGCGAACAGAACGGCAGGGAGAGGCAATTGCGAGAATTCTGAAATAAGCACCGTGTCATCCTAACTAGCGCACACGATCGGTTCGCCCGACCAAATGCCGTACTTCCGAGTGGAGTTCGTCACGGAACGGGTCGACCAGCGCGGCGATCGTCCCGTCGGGGCGTACGAGAACGGCCCGCGGGCGGCTCAGCCTCAGCAAGGAGTGGCCGAAATTGTTCGCATCGGAAATCACGGTGACGCGAAGGCTCTCGTGCGCCTTTCGAAAGATTTCGGCCACGCCTTGGACGTCCCGGCGGTGCCTGCCCGTTCCGGGGAACAGCAGCAACAGCGGCGCCGGGGCGCCCAGCTCGTCGCGCAGCCAGCGCCCGCGCTCCGCGTCGAGAGGTACGTCCGGCAGCCTCATCCCGGTCCGCAGATGACCGGCCTGCTGCCGCGGCCCGGGATGGGCGAACGACAACTGCGCCTGGCGCGGCACGACGACGCGATTGAGGACTCCGCTGCGTCCCGCGGCTCCCAGCGCCGCGTCCCGGGCCCGCGCACGCCAGCCGCTCATCGTCCACATCCGTGTCTGCAGGTCGGTGTCGCCGACCACGGCCCGCGCGACCCTGAGCCGCTCCTCCTCCCACTGGGCCAGCACCTCGTCCCCCCACCGCCCCTCGCGCACTCCGGCGAGGCGCCAGGCCAGCGAAGCCGCGTCCTCGATACCGGTGTTCAGCCCCTGTCCGCCCGCCGGGCTGTGGATGTGCGCGGCGTCGCCCGCCAGCAGCACCCGGCCGGACCACAGCCGGTCGGCCACCTTGCGGTGCACCCGGAACACCCCGGTGCGCTGCTCGCCGACCAGCTCGATCGGCACCGGGCACCGCTCGGAGGCCGCGCGCTGCACGGCGTCCCGGGGGTCGTCCACCGTCTGGTCGGGCGCCGCGCTCACGAAGGTCCGGTACAGGCCGCCCGGCAGTCCGACCACCACCAGCACTCCGGCGGCCGACATGAAGTAGTGCACCTCGTCATGGGCCAGCGAGGTACGGACCGGACCGTCCGTGAGCAGGAACTGCTGCGGGTACGAGCTGCCCCGGAAGGGCACGCCCAGGACTTCGCGGACCCTGCTGTGCGCGCCGTCGCAGCCGACGAGCCAGCCGACGCGTTCGGTCACCCGGCCCCGCGCCGTCTCCAGTTCGGCGCTGACGCCGGCGCCGTCCTGGGCGAAGGAGGTCAGGGACGTCCCGAACTCGATCGTCCCGCCCAGCCCACGGAAGATGTCCCGCAGGACCGCCTCCGTCTCCTGCTGCGGAATGGACAGGGCGTACGGGTAGCGCGTGCGGCGCATGCCACCGAACGCCAGCCGGGCGACGCGCTCGCCCTGCGAGTGGTAGTTCTGTGCCCGCAACACCACGCCGCGCCGGTGCAGTTCGTCAGCGGCACCGAACCGGGCGAGGGCCTCGATGCCCCGTGGCCACAGGGCGATCGCCTTGGAGTGGGGGTTGGGGCGCTCGGAGCGGTCGACGACGCGCACCGGCACGCCGCGCCTGAGGAGTTCGATCCCCGTGACGAGCCCCACCGGGCCCGCTCCGACGATGAGCACCTGCGACGATTCGGTCATGATTCCACCTTCTGTGCGGATGTCTCTTTAGACGCAGCCATGCGCTTCTTGCGGGGCATAACCGCTGGCCACGGCCTGTGTGCGTGCTTGTATTCCAGCCGGTGAACGGCGATGCGCACGGTGTCGCCGACGGACTGACGGAGGTGCTGGCAGCAGTGGCCGGCCAGATCTGTTTCTCGGTGCTCGGAGCTCTCGGCGTCTCCGCGGGCACCCCCACCCCTCACACCCTGCGCGGCCCGATGGTGAACAAGGTGATGGCCCTGCTCCTGCTCCGGGCGGGCCAGGTGGTGGAGGTCGACACCTTCGTCGACGAGTTGTGGGAGGAGCGGCCGCCGCGCTGGGCGCTCAGCACCGTGCGCACGCACGTCTACCACCTGCGCCGCCAGCTCGACGAGGTCCTGGACCTCCCGGCCCAACAGCTGTTGCGCACCAGCCGGTCCGGCTACCTCCTGGACATCGATCCGGAGCAGCTGGATGCCACCCGGTTCACGCGGCTCTTCGGGGAGAGCGAGCGGCTGCTCGCCCGGAACCGGCCGGACGAGGCCGTCGCCGCATGCCGTGAGGGGCTGGCGCTGTGGCAGGGCCGGGCCCTGGCCACGGTGCGCCCGGGCCGGGTCCTCACCGGTCACGTCCAGTACCTGGAGGAGTTGCGCGTACGGGCCCACCAGGTGCGCGTCGAGGCGGAGATGCGCCGCGGCCGCCACACCCACCTCGTGCCCGAACTGCGCGGCCTGGTCGCCGCACATCCCTTCAACGAGTGGTTCCACCACTCCCTGATCGAGTCGCTGCGGGAGTCGGGCCGGCGCGGTGAGGCGCTCAGCGCCTTCCAGGCGCTCAGGACCATGCTCCGGGACGAGCTGGGGCTCGAACCCGCCGACGGTGCGTCGTGGCGCGTGCCGGCGTGACGGCGTCGCGTGCCCTGCGGACATGGAGCTCCACCTCCTCCTCGTCGCTCTGTCCGGAGTCCTGATGGTGGGGCGTCGCCATGAAAGCCCGATAAAAGCGAGGGGAGGAAGGGCCGGATGGACGCGATCTGTCACTTTGGAGACACGGGCGACCTCTCCCTCAGGAGCACGGGAACCGCGGTCCTGGCGGTGCGCCCCGCGCGCAGCGTGATCGCCGTCCTGCGGCTGTCGGGCGGATACGGGGCCGCAGTTCTGCACCCGGCGGAGCGGGCCCTGATCCGGGGAGGTTCACCGGCCCGCTGCCGTGACTTCGTCGCGGGGCGCGCCGCGGCCGCCGACGCCCTGCGGCTGCTGGGCCGGTCGGGGCCGGTCCTGCGCGAGGCCCGGCGCCCCCTCTTCCCGACGGGGGTGCGGGGATCCATCAGCCACTGCCGGGGCGCGGCCGCCACCTGTCTGGCCACCGCACGGACGGACGTGTCCGGCGTGGGGGTGGACGTGGAGCGCGTCGGCCGGCTGTCACCGGAGAGCGCCGGACTCGTCTGCACGCCACGGGAGCAGGCCCTGGTGGCGGGCAGCGACGCGGGTGCATGGCTCCTCACGGTGATGTTCTCGGCGAAGGAGGCCTTCTACAAGGCGGCCACCGCCCTGGTCCTCCCCCGCGAGCCGGTCTTCCACGACTTGGAGGTGCTCCCGGATTGCGCGCACGAGAGCGTCGACGCCGACCGCAGCCGCGACCGCAGCGCCTCCGGCAAGGGCAACGGGCTGCGCCTGACGCCCGCGCCAGGACTTCTCCCCGACGGATGCACCGTCCGGGGCCAGGTGCGCTGCGTGGGCCCGTACGTCTGGACGACGGTGCTGCTCCGGTCCGGCAACGGCCCCTCATGAGCCGGTGGGCACGCTACAAAGGCGTGCCGTCGCGCGGGTCGAGCGGGTCGCACCCGTCATGCGCGTCATGCGCCTGCCGCCCGCCAAGGCCGGTGCCGCCCGCGACCCGGCGCCTGACCTGGTCCTCCTGGGCCAGCCGCCGCAGCAGCTCGAACACCGGGGCGCAGATCGCGAAGACGATGACCGCCCGCTCGGCCAGCGCCACCGGGTCGTCCAGGCCGGCCGCGCGCTCCAGGTCCAGCCGGGCCACGGACTCGGCCAGGCGCGCGTACGCGGCGAGTTCACCCGGGGCGTACTGGGCGTCCAGCCGGCGCAGCTCCTCCAGGGCCACCGTCAGCCCCTTCACGTGCGGTGAGCTGCCGGGCGCCTGCCAGTCCAGGGCCGCGAGCAGCTCCGCCACCTCGGCGCCGGCGCCCGCATCGGCCCCGGCCTCCTCCTCGTGGCCGGCGGCCCCCTGCCCCTGGGCGGCCACCGGCACGGGGAGCGCGTAGCTGACCGCTCCGAGGGCGCTCTCCGAGCTGTGGGCGTGGTCGACGGCCCCGAGCACCTCCCGGGTGGCGGCGATGGACAGCCCGCCGAGCGTGGTCAGTGCCTTGATCAGCCGCAGCCGCTGCGCGTGCTCGTCCCCGTACTCGGCCAGGGTCGCGGCCGTCGCCCGCCCCGCGGGCAGCAGTCCCTGGCGCAGGAAGTACTTGATGCTGGCGACCGGCACACCGGTCCGCCGGCTGAGCTCCGAGATCTTCATACGGCTTCCCTGCTGGTCACGCGGTCCGGTGTCGGTCGTCGGCGATTGGACACCACAGCAAGATACTGCCACTATCCAGTATCTGGATACTGCAAGTATCCAGCACAGGAACGCAGCCGCACCGGAGAAGTCGATGCCTCACCCCACGCCCCCCTCCGTGCTCCGCCGACCCACGTTGTGGATCGGTACGGGACTCATCGCCGCAGTGGTCTCGATGCTGTTCGCCCTGCTCTACGTGGGTGGCAACGTCAACCCCAGGGGCAACCTCCGCGACCTGCCCGTCGCCCTGGTCAACACCGACAGCGGAGCTGACGTCAACGGCCGCCGCGTCAACCTGGGCGAGCAGGTCGTCTCCGGCATCCAGAAGGCCGCCAAGGGCGACAGGAGCATCGACTGGCAGGTCGTGAGCCGCGAGGAGGCCGACAAGCTGCTGGGCCGGGGCAAGGTCTTCGGCGCGCTCGTCATACCCGGCGACTACTCCGCCACCGTGGCCGCACTCACCGCCCCGCAGCCCGCGGCCCCGGGCAAGGCCGCCCCGCCGACCCTGACCGTGCTGACGAACCAGGCGGCCGGCAGCATCGGCTCCTCCATGGCCTCCCAGGCCTCCCAGAAGGCCGCTCACGCCGCCTCCGCCCAGCTCGGCCAGGAGCTCCTCAAGCAGGCCGGCTCCCAGAAGACCCCTCTCCCTACGGCCGCCCAGCTGAAGCTGGCCGACCCGGTGACGGTGAACGTCGCCGACGGCCACCCGGTCGGCCCCCGCAGCGCGATGGGCCTGAGCGCCTTCTACTACGCGCTGGTCCTGGTCGTCTGCGGCATGCTCGGCGCCAATGTGGTCAATTCCCAGGTGGACACCGCGCTCGGCTACCTGCACACCGACTTCGGCCCCATCCGCAAGCGCGAGCCCGTCCAGCACACCAGCCGCGTCCGGACCCTGGCCATCGGCATCGCGATGATGCTCGGCCTGTCACTGGTGATGGGCACGCTGGTCGAGGTCGCCACCGTCGGCATCCTCGACATGGACGCCTCCCACCTCGGCCTGCTCTGGCTCTACTCGGTCGCCACCATCGCGGTGGTCGGCATCGGAAGCCTGGCCCTCTTCGCCGCCTTCGGTACGCCCGGCATGCTGCTGGCCACCATCGTCTTCGTCGCGATGGCCGTACCCTCCTCCGGCGCCACCGTGCCCGTGCAGGCGCTGCCCGGATTCTTCCGCGCCCTGGCCGAGTTCGAGCCGCTGCGCCAGATCACCGAGGGGCTGCGCTCCCTCCTCTACTACGGAGCCCAGGCCGACGCGGGCCTGACCCGGGCCTGGGCCTCGATGGGCGTCGCCCTCGTCGCCGCGCTGCTCTTCGGCTTCGCCGTCACCCGCATCTACGACCGCAGGGGCCTGCACCGCATCCCCCGCCCCGATGCCGAGGCCACTGCCCCCGCCGAGGCCCCGGAGGCCCCTGCGCCGGCCACGGCCTGAGGCCGGCGCATCGAAGGCCTACCTCCAGCCGACCAGGGCGGCCATCGAGGCAAGGTCCGACTCCGGCCGGGCGATCGGGACCTCGGGCCAGAGGAGCTCGTACTCGGTCTGGATCCGGAAGACCGAGTCGGCGAAGGAGCGCACGACCTGCTCGTTGACCGTGCCCCGCTCGGCGTGCTCGAAGAGCTCCCGGCAGGCTTCCACCGCGCCTTCGCAGTCGTCGTCGAACTCCAGCAGTGCGCACATCGCGTCGACGGCGCGGTCGCGCGAGGCCAGATGGCCGATCCCGCAGTCGAGCCCGTCATCGGGAAGGTCGTCGGGGTACGCTGCGCGCTGCCAGGAGCCGTCCTCGAACCAGTAGACGCACTCGGCCCTTCCCCGCTCCAGGAGTTCGAGCAGAAGCTCCTGCCGCACCCACCCGGGCGCCCCGGCGAGGAGATCGATCGGCGGCTCGTGGCGTGCGACCCTGCTGGAATCGTCCTGCCCGAAGAGGACGGCGCGTCCGCCATCGGCACGGAGCAACACCCACCGGCTGCAAGCGCCGTCGTCGTAGCGCAAGTCGTTCCCGCTGCCACGGTGGCCGCCGCTGTCACCGCCGCTGTCGCTGTTGCCGAGCCAGTACCCGTTCCGGAAGCGCTCCTTCTCCTCCTCGGCATTCCAGGTCGCCACGGCGAACGCGGCCCAGCGCGCCCACAACAGCCCCGCATCCGGAAGGTCCTCCGGCCGCCCCGGACGATGAATCTTCATGCCCACCTCGTACTCCCCAGCCCTTGCATCCGTCCGCAGACACTACGAGGTTGTCTCACGTGGCACGTGTCGCGAGCCTCGTGTAGCAGGTCAGGGGGAAAACCACGGCCAGGCCTCGGCTCTGCCGGTCGATGCGGACCGGGTACGGGATCTTGAGACCACGAGCAGCCCATGCCAGGCTCATGCCCCATGATCGATGAATACGCGAAGGACAACCTGCACGGGAGACTGCGGCGGGACCGCGAGGCGCTGCTCTGGAAACTCGACGGCTTGTCCGAATACGACACCCGCCGGCCTTTGACGGCGACCGGGACCAACCTCCTCGGCCTGGTCAAACACGTGGCCAACGTCGAGGCCAGGTACTTCGGCGAGGTCTTCGACCACCCTTCCCCGGAACCACTGCCCCGGTGGCAGGACTCCGACGGCAGCGATCTGTGGGCGGCCGAGGACGAGACCCGCGATCAGATCATCGGGTTCTACCGGCGCACGTGGGAACACTCGGACGCGACGATCGACGGGCTTCCCCTCGACGCCCCCGGCCACGTGCCCTGGTGGCCCGAGCCGTATCCCCGTACGAACCTGTTCGCCGTCATGGTCCACGTCCTCGGCGAGACCATCCGGCATGCCGGGCACGCCGACATCCTGCGCGAGGGCCTCGACGGCCGGACCGGGTTGCGCGCCGAACACGGGAAGCAGATCGACGAGGAAGCCCGGGCGGCCCACTGGGCGAAGATCGAGCAGGCCGCCAGGTCGGCCGCACCGGTCAAGGCCTAGGTCCTGTCGTCAAGTGATCGGCTGCGCGCTTCCATCGGGCAAGGTACAGCTTTCGCCCGCGTAGGGGCGTGCCGTGATCTGTCCGCCCGCGGCCGTGCACTCTTCTCTGGTGATGTTCGGAGCCCCGGCGGCCTGAGCACCGACGGCGCCGAAGGCGCTGATGCCGGCGACGGTGGCCGCGGCCAGGGCGAGTCCCAGCATTCTTCGTATCCGCATGTGTCCTCCTCCTGGCGGGCCCCTCTGTTCGGCCACGGGTGAGGAGTCTCGGGCCGACGGAGGCCCTCCTCTTCAGCATGGGCGACATCCAGCAGGCACGCGAGCCGGGGCACCGCGTTCCCCCTGGACCTCGGCACCTCGGCGGATCGACAGGCGGAGCCTTCTCCTTTCGAAACCGCCAACCGGATCCAGATTTAAGGTAGTTCGCATCGATGCGGTGGACACGATCCGTCGGCTAGCATCCCGGTGCAACCGGCGAGCGACATCCAACCGACCAGCAATCGGGGTCCGACGGCGGGGAGTGCCGCGTGCACGAGGCGTTGACCCGATGGTGCCTGGATCTGCAGGCTCACACCGGTCTCTCGTCCATCGTCCTGGGCGGCCGTCGCGCATGGCAGGAGACCGCCGTCGAGCCGAAGGCGTCGGACGTGGACCTCTACGCGTTCTGCGGTGATGGCTTGTACGCGCGCATGCCGCGGCTGGCCGACACGCTCCGGGGGGCGGGGGTCCGCCGTGTGGTCCGGGAGCGTTCCGCGTTCCTGGAGTTGCACTACGTGCTCACCGATCTGCCCGAGATCGATCTGAAGGTGATGCGGTGGTCCACCGTCGACGCCGTTCTCGCGGCACCGCCGAACCTCGACGAGCTGTACCTCGAGAAGATGCATTCGCTCCACCACTACCGGGTGATCATCGACGACTCGGGCGACGGACTGTGCCGTATCGATCGCGCGGTGCGTCGCAGACCGGCTGATCTGGCCGCTCTCCTTCCGTACGCCTTCGAGTCTTACGTCAAGCACGCCTGGGGTGTCGCCAAACAGGGTCTGCGGCGGGGTGAGCCGCTGGTAGGCAGCCATCTGGCGCGTCGCGCGCTGGACCATCTCGTGCTCGTCGAGTACCTGCTCAACGACACCTATCCGCCACCGTTCAAGTGGCGCATGCACGATGCGGAACTCGCCGGGCTGCGTCGGGGCGACCTGATCCGCAGTGTCGCCACCACGCTGGAGTTCGCGCCCGGGCTCTCCCTCGCGGACCACGCCGAGGGGCTTCGTGCTCTGGAGGCCGAGATCCTGGCCGACCCCGGCGCCGCCGGAATTCCGGGGAGGTCACCCGACGCCTGGTGGTGGGCGCCGTAGTCCGGTCTTCGACGGAAAAGGGAGGGGCACCGTGCGCGTGGGAATGGCCGGGATCGGCTTCATGGGGCGACTGCACTCGTACGCGTGGAGCAACGCGTCCAGCCTCTTCGGCGCGGAACCCGTCGAACTGGTCGCGGTGGCCGGCGGTCCGGACGACTCCGAGGAAGCCGTCCGGTCGTTCGCCCGCCGGTGGGGGTGGAGCACTCCGGTGTGCCGGACGGAGGACCTGATCGACGCACACGTCGACGTGATCGACGTGTGCACCCCCAACGACTCCCATGAGCTCATCTCCGTCGCGGCGCTCCGGGCCGGACGGCACGTGCTGTGCGAAAAGCCCATGTCGAACAGCCTCGGCGGCGCCGAACGCATGGCAGCGGCGGCATCGGTGGCGGCAGAGCGGGGAGTCCACTCCTCGATCGGTTTCGTGTACCGGCGCATTCCCGCGGTCGCGCTGGCCAAGGAGCTCATGGACCGGGGCGAGCTCGGGGACGTCCTGCTCGTCAGCGCCCGGTTCCTTCAGGATGTGCGGCTCGACCCGGCCCGGCCCGGCTCATGGCGTTCTTCCAAGGAGGTGGCCGGGTCGGGCGTCATCGGAGATCTCGGTGCCCATCTCGTCGATCTGGTGGCGCATCTGACCGGCGAGATGCCCACCATGTCGTCGACGATGACCGCGCCCTACCCGCGTCGGCCCACTGATGCTCCCCTGGTTCCCTTCTCGGAGACGGAGGACATCGCGGTGAGCAACGGCTCGCTCGCTTCCGGGGCGCTGGTCGAGATGCGCATGTCACGGGTCGCCGTCTCGCGCAAGGTGGACCTCGGCATCGACGTGTTCGGCAGCCGAGGCCGCCTGTCGTTCGAGCTGCAGCGTCCCGGAGAGCTGGTCTTCGTACGGGGATCCGACGGCCTGCAGGGCGTGGTGGAGCGGACGGTTCTGGTGACCGAGCGCACGCATCCGTACCAGGAGTTGTGGTGGGAACCGGGCCAGCCCGTCGGGTACGGAAGCGCGCACATCCACCAGGTCGGCGACTTCGCCGCGGCGATCCGCGCGGGCCGCCCGCCGACACCCTCGTTCGCGGACGGCCTGCGCGTGCAGCGGGTCCTCGAGCGGATGATCCTGGACGGGAAGCAGTGAGGGCGGGCGCCGCGCGCGGATCGCCGCGCCGCGGCACGGTGCGCCCCTGGTCGGCCCTACGAACACATGCCGCCGGAAGCGGCCCGCCTTCGTGGAATCCCCCCAGAGGCGCTTGACCGGCGAACCTGCGGCAACGTAACTTCGACCGCACCCACCCACTCGTGAGCTGCTGGCAGGAGGCGAAGCCGGATGTCGACCATCTCCGCGCTGCTCCGCCTCGCGCACCAGATCGCCTGGGCTCCGGGTCGTGTAGCACACGGCTGCTGAGCAGCCCCTTCCCGGCGTGCCCGATTGCGGCCCCGGCATCTTTTCGTCTCCGTCACCACCCACGGCACGTCGTCGCGTGCCGATGTGTCGCGCTCCGGGATCTCGAGCTGCGCACCCCAGAATAGAAAGCACCTGAAATGGCGACTAGGACAGTCATCTCGCTCGCGCGCCGAAATGAGGACGTGCCATGGTAGCGGCGCGGATCACGGTCAACGGGAAAGAAACACCGATTTCACCGGCCTCACCCCACACCACGGTGCTGGACTTTCTCCGCGAGCGCGGCCTCACCGGCACCAAGGAGGGCTGCGCCGAGGGTGAATGCGGCGCCTGTTCGGTCATGGTGGCCCGTCCCGGAGTGAACAGGCCCACCGACTGGGTGGCGGTCAACGCCTGTCTGCTGCCGGTCGCGGCGCTCGACGGTCAGGAGGTCATCACCTCGGAGGGCCTCGCCACCGCGGGCCCTGCCGGTACGCCTGCCACGCTCCACCCCGTACAGGAGGAGATGGCCGTCCGCGGCGGCTCCCAATGCGGTTACTGCACACCGGGGTTCGTCTGCAGCATGGCCGCCGAGTACTACCGTCCCGACCGCTGCGCGCACGCGGAGCCGGCCGGCGCCACCGACTCCGAGCACGGCCCGAACGGTTTCGACCTGCACGCGCTGAGCGGCAACCTGTGCCGCTGCACCGGCTACCGCCCGATCCGCGACGCCGCGTTCGCCGTCGGTGCGCCGGCCGAGGACGACGCCCTGGCGCAGCGCCGCGAACAGGCTGCGCCCGCACCGGTCGCCACCGAATACACCCGGAACGACAGCACGTTCCTGCGGCCCTGCACCCTTGCCGAGGCGCTGCGGCTGCTGCAGGAGCGGCCCGGCGCGGTGGTGGTGGCCGGCAGCACCGACTGGGGTGTGGAGGTCAACATCCGCTCCCGTCGCGCGGATTGTGTGGTCGCGGTCGACCGGCTGCCCGAACTGCGGGCGCTGCGCGTCGAGTCGGGTCACGTCGAGATCGGGGCGGCGCTGACGCTCACGGAGATCGAACGCCGCCTCGACGGCCGTGTCCCGCTGCTGGCGGAGCTCTTCCCGCAGTTCGCCTCCCGGCTCATCCGCAACAGTGCGACCCTCGGCGGCAATCTGGGTACCGGCTCCCCCATCGGTGACAGCCCGCCGGTGCTGCTCGCGCTGGAGGCGTCGGTGATCCTCGCCGGCGCCGACGGGGAACGCGAAGTCCCCCTCTGCGACTACTTCACCGGCTACCGGCAGAGCGTGCGCCGTCCCGGCGAACTGATCCGTGCGGTGCGCATCCCGCTACCGCTGTCACCGGTCGCGGCCTTCCACAAGATCGCCAAACGGCGGTTCGACGACATCTCCAGCGTGGCCGTGGCCTTCGCACTCGACATCGAGGACGGGACGGTCCGCAAGGCACGCATCGGCCTGGGCGGTGTGGCCGCCACCCCGATCCGTGCCGTCGACGCCGAGGCTGCCCTGGAGGGCAGGCCCTGGGCGGCGGAGACCGTGGAGGCCGCGGCCCAGGTGCTGCGGGCCCAGGGCACGCCCATGGACGATCACCGCGCCAGCGCCGGCTACCGCTCCGCGATGCTCGGTCAGAGCCTGTTGAAGCTGTACGCGCGATCCACCGAGGCGGTGTCGTCATGAGTCATCTGTCCGAGCGTCCCGAGAAGCCCGTCGTCGGCCTTCCGATGCCCCACGAGAGCGCCGGCCTGCACGTCACCGGCGCCGCGCTCTACACCGACGACCTGGTGCACCGCACCAAGGACGTGCTGCACGCCTACCCGGTCCAGGTCATGAAGGCCCACGGCAGCATCACCGCGCTGCGCACCGGGCCCGCGCTCGCCGTGCCGGGTGTGGTCCGCGTACTGACCGGTGCCGACGTGCCCGGCGTGAACGATGCCGGGATGAAGCACGACGAACCGCTCTTCCCCGACGAGGTCATGTTCCACGGACACGCCGTCGCCTGGGTGCTCGGCGAGACCCTGGAGGCGGCCCGGCTCGGTGCGGCGGCCGTCGAGGTGGACCTCGACGAGAAGCCTTCCGTGATCACCCTGGAGGAGGCGATCGCGGCCGGGAGCTTCCACGGTGCCCGGCCCATGATGCTGACCGGCGACGTCGACGCCGGCTTCGGCGGCTCCGCGCACGTGTTCACCGGCGCGTTCCAGTTCTCCGATCAGGAGCACTTCTATCTCGAGACGCACGCGGCGCTGGCCCAAGTCGACGAGAACGGGCAGATGTTCGTCCAGAGCAGCACCCAGCACCCCTCGGAGACGCAGGAGATCGTCGCGCACGTGCTCGGCCTGCACAGCCACGAGGTGACCGTGCAGTGCCTGCGGATGGGCGGCGGCTTCGGTGGCAAGGAGATGCAGCCCCACGGGTTCGCGGCCGTCGCCGCGCTCGGCGCCATGCTGACCGGCCGGCCGGTCCGGGTGCGCCTCAACCGGACGCAGGACCTGACCATGTCCGGCAAGCGCCACGGCTTCCACGCCTCGTGGAGGATCGGCTTCGACACCGAGGGCCGCATCCAGGCCCTGGACGCCACCTTGACCGCGGACGGCGGCTGGAGCCTGGACCTGTCCGAGCCGGTGGTGGCCCGCGCCCTGTGCCACATCGACAACACCTACTGGATTCCCCACGCGCGCGTCACCGGGCGCATCGCCAGGACCAACAAGGTCTCCAACACCGCCTTCCGCGGTTTCGGCGGACCGCAGGGCATGCTGGTGATCGAGGACATCCTGGGTCGTTGCGCGCCGCTCCTCGGCCTGGACCCGATGGAGTTGCGCGAACGCAACTTCTACCGGCAGGGCCAGTCCACGCCGTACGGACAGCCGGTCCTGCACCCCGAACGGATCTCCACCGTCTGGCACCAGGTCCGGGGCGACGCCGCGATCACCGATCGCAGGGCCGAGATCGCGGCCTTCAACGCAGCGCACCCGCACACCAAGCGCGCCCTCGCGCTCACCGGCATCAAGTTCGGGATCTCGTTCAACCTCACGGCCTTCAACCAGGCCGGCGCGCTGGTGCTGGTCTACAAGGACGGCTCGGTCCTGATCAACCACGGCGGCACCGAGATGGGGCAGGGCCTGCACACCAAGATGCTGCAGGTGGCCGCGACCACACTGGGCATTCCGCTGCACAAGGTGCGGCTCGCCCCGACCCGCACGGACAAGGTGCCCAACACCTCCGCCACCGCGGCCAGCGCAGGGGCGGACCTCAACGGCGCCGCGGTGAAGAACGCCTGTGAGCAGATCCGCGAGCGGCTGCTCCAGGTGGCCGGCACCCAGCTGGGTGCGGGCGCCCCGGACGTGCGCATCGTCGACGGCGTCGCACGCGTCCTCGGCAGCGACAAGGAGCTCGCCTGGGACGACCTGGTGCGCACCGCGTACTTCCAGCGGGTCCAGCTGTCCGCGGCCGGTTTCTACCGGACCGAGGGTCTGCACTGGGACGCGAAGGTGTTCCACGGCTCGCCGTTCAAGTACTTCTCCTACGGGGCCGCAGCGGCCGAGGTGGAGGTGGACGGGTTCACCGGCGCGTACCGGATCCGGCGGGTGGACATCGTGCACGACGTCGGCGACAGCCTCTCCCCGATGATCGACATCGGTCAGGTCGAGGGCGGTTTCGTGCAGGGCGCGGGCTGGCTGACGCTGGAGGACCTGCGGTGGGACGCGGGCGACGGGCCGAACCGGGGCCGGCTGCTGACCCAGGCGGCGAGCACCTACAAGCTGCCGAGCTTCTCGGAGATGCCCGAGGAGTTCAACGTCAGGCTGCTGGAGAACGCCACGGAGGAGGGCGCGGTCTACGGGTCCAAGGCGGTCGGTGAGCCTCCGCTGATGCTGGCCTTCTCGGTACGGGAGGCGTTGCGGCAGGCCGCCGCGGCGTTCGGGCCGGCCGGAGCCAGCGTCGAGCTCGCTTCCCCGGCGACGCCCGAAGCGGTGTACTGGGCGATCCAGGCGGCCCGCGGGGGCGGCGCGCGCCCGTGCGCGCCCGCAGCCGACGGCAGCGTGGTTCCCGCCGACGCAAACGCCTTGAGCCATGCCTGACATGAGCTGGGTGGCCGCGGTCGCACGGTTGCGGGCACGCCGGGAACCCGGCGTGCTCGTGACCGTCGCGGCTGTGCGCGGCCACGCGCCCCGCCGGGCCGGTGCCAAGCTCGTCGTGGGACGGACCGAGACGTGGGGTTCGATCGGCGGCGGCAACATCGAGGCCGTCGCCATCGACCGGGCGCGCGAGCTGTCCGGCACGGCCGGTCCGGAGCCGGAGATGATGGAGTTCGCCCTCAACGACAAGGTCACCGGACGGCACGGCGTGCAGTGCTGCGGCGGGTCCGTCACCGTGCTGCTCGAACCGCTCCCGGTGGTCCAGGCGGTGGCGGTCTTCGGCATCGGGCACGTGGGACTGGAGCTGGCCCGCATCCTGGCCCGGCACGACCTCGACCTGCACCTGACCGACAGCCGCCCCGGCATGCTCACGGGTGAGCGGCTGGGCGTGCTCGCGGACGCGGTGGCGCAGATTCATGTGCACCACACCCCGCTGCTTCCGGAGGAGGTGCTTTCGGAGCTGCCGCCCGGCGCTCACGTCCTGATCATGACCCACGATCACGCCGAGGACGCCGCACTGTGCGACGCCGCCCTGCGCACCAGCGGTCTCGGCTCGATCGGTTTGATCGGCTCGTCTGCGAAATGGGCGCGGTTCCGGCAGCGCCTGGCCGCCGAGGGCGGCCATGACGCGGCCGCAATCGCCCGGATCAAGACCCCGATCGGGACGGCCGGGATCACCGGCAAGGAACCCGCCACGATCGCCGTGAGTGTCGCGGCGGACCTGCTCCGGACCTTCGAGCAGACCGTCCTTCAGGAGGTGTCGGACCCGGTGGACGCCGAACTCCGTCTCCGCGCCCCTGCCTGACCGGAACGCGGGAGTCCCGGTTCCTGCAGGCCCGGGGCCGGAAGCCGGGAACGCCCGCCCCGGGCCCGCCGTGTCTCATTTCATGCGTCCGGCATGTGGACCGCTGTACTCGAACTCCACGAAATCGACCTAGTGTTGCTCGCGCAGCTGGTTCGCCCCGTCCGCCAGGCGGGATGCGTCGTAAGAGGGAACCCGGTGGGAATCCGGGACTGCCCCGCAGCGGTGAGCGGGAACGACCGCCGTCATGAGCACTGGGTCCGGACAACGGTCCTGGGAAGCGACGGCCAGTAGGTGCCCGCCGGGAGACCGGCAGGCGTGCCCGCGAGTCCGAAGACCTGCCCGTTGCCCGCACGCGAACGTTCGCATGCGGCCATTTCGGTGACCTCGTGGGCGGGTCGGCGTACACAGCGAGCGGCACCTGCGGCATCCCCGCGGCGTGGACCGCCCGTTCTGTCGTTCCTTCGCGTCCGCGTCCCGTCACCGGGATGTTCAGGACACATCTCGCGAAGGAGAGTTCCGTGACACCCAAGCCCGCCGCCACGGCAGCACGAGCCACCGTTCACGGCTACCCCCGCCAGGGACAGAACCGCGAACTGAAGAAGGCCGTCGAGGGCTACTGGAAGGGCCGCGTCACCGCCGACGCCCTCCGCCGGACCGCGGCCGACCTGCGCCGTTCGAACTGGCAGCAGCTGACCGACGCCGGCATCCACGAGGTGCCGACCGGTGACTTCTCGTACTACGACCACGTATTGGACACCAGTGTCATGGTCGGCGCCGTCCCCGAGCGGCACCGCGCAGCCGTCGAGGCCCATGCGCTCGACGGCCTCTTCGCGATGGCCCGCGGCACCCAGGACGTCGCCCCGCTGGAAATGACCAAGTGGTTCGACACCAACTACCACTACCTGGTCCCCGAACTCGGCCCGGACAGCGTCTTCACCGCCGACTCCACCAAGCAGGTCGCCGAGCTGAAGGAAGCCCTGGCTCTCGGGCACTCCGCCCGCCCGGTCCTGGTCGGCCCCATCACCTACCTGCTGCTGGCCAAGCCCGCCCCGGGGGTGGCCGCGGACTTCCAGCCGCTCACCCTGCTCGACCGGCTGCTGCCCGTCTACGCCCGGGTCCTGGCCGATCTGCGCGCCGCCGGCGCCGACTGGGTCCAGCTCGACGAGCCCGCCCTGGTCCAGGACCGCACCCCGGCCGACCTGAGCGCCACCGCCCGCGCCTACCGCGACCTGGGGGCGGCCACCGACCGCCCGAAGCTGCTGGTCGCCTCGTACTTCGACCGGCTCGGCGACGCCCTCCCGGTGCTCGCCGCCGCCCCCGTCGAGGGCCTCGCCCTGGACTTCACCGGCAGCGCCCGCGCGAACCTCGACGACCTCGCCGCCGTCGGCGGGCTGCCCGGAAAGCGGCTGGTCGCCGGTGTGGTCAACGGCCGCAACATCTGGATCAACGACTTCCAGAAGTCCCTGACCACCCTCGGCACCCTCCTCGGCCTCGCCGACCGCGTCGACGTCGCCTCGTCCTGCTCTCTCCTGCACGTCCCGCTGGACGCCAGCGCCGAACGCGACATCGACCCGCAGATCCGGCGCTGGCTCTCCTTCGCCCGCCAGAAGACCACCGAGATCACCACCCTCGCCCGCGGTCTCGCCCAGGGCACCGGCGCCATCGCCGCCGAACTCGCCGCCAACCGGGCCGACCTCGCCTCCCGCGCCGGCTCCGCCATCACCCACGACCCCGCGGTCCGCGCCCGCACCGCGGCCATCACCGACGCCGACGGGCGGCGCTCGCAGCCGTACGCCGAGCGGACCGCCGCCCAGCGGGCGCACCTGGGTCTGCCACTGCTGCCGACCACCACGATCGGCTCGTTCCCGCAGACGAACGAGCTGCGCACCGCGCGCGCCGACCTCCGCGCCGGACGGATCGACGCCGCCGGCTACGAGGAGCGCATCAAGGACGAGATCCGCGAGGTGCTCTCCTTCCAGGAGAAGACCGGGATCGACGTCCTGGTGCACGGCGAGCCCGAACGCAACGACATGGTCCAGTACTTCGCCGAGCAGCTGACGGGGTACCTCGCCACGCAGCACGGCTGGGTGCAGTCGTACGGCACCCGCTACGTCCGCCCGCCGGTGCTGGCCGGGGACATCTCCCGCCCCGAGCCGATGACCGTCCGCTGGACCACGTACGCGCAGTCGCAGACCACCAAGCCGGTCAAGGGCATGCTCACCGGCCCCGTCACCATGCTCGCCTGGTCCTTCGTCCGCGACGACCAGCCCCTCGGCGACACCGCCCGCCAGGTGGCCCTCGCCCTGCGCGAGGAGGTCGGCGACCTCGAAGCGGCCGGCACTTCGGTCATCCAGGTCGACGAACCCGCGCTGCGCGAGACCCTGCCGCTGCGGGCCGCCGACCACGCGGAGTATCTGGAGTGGGCCACCGAGTCCTTCCGTCTGAGCACCAGTGGAGTCCGGCCGGACACCCAGATCCACACCCACATGTGCTACGCGGAGTTCGGCGACATCGTCCAGGCCATCGACGACCTCGACGCCGACGTCATCAGCCTGGAGGCCGCCCGCTCCCACATGCAGGTCGCGGACGAACTGGCGGCGCACGGCTACCCGCGCGAGGCGGGTCCCGGCGTCTGGGACATCCACTCCCCGCGCGTCCCCGGTACCGAGGAGGCAGCGGCCCTCCTGCGCAAGGGGCTCGCTGCCATCCCCGCCGAACGGCTCTGGGTCAATCCCGACTGCGGTCTGAAGACCCGCGGCTGGACAGAGACCCGCGCCTCCCTGGAGAACCTCGTCGCGGCCGCGCACGAGGTCCGCGCGGACCTGTCGGGCGACGGCTCCTGACACCCGCGGCTCCGGGCCGGACGCCCCGCGCGTCCGGCCCGGACCGGCCTCGAACGCACACCGGCCGACGTCCGCGACGACGGGGACCGGCGAGCCGCCGGATCCCCTAGGGTCGGGGGGATGCGCATCGTCTCCCTGCTGCCCGCGGCCACCGACATCGTGGCGGAGCTCGGCCTGGCCGCCGATCTGGTGGGCCGTACGCACGAGTGCGACTGGCCTCCGCAGGTGGTGGCCGGGGTGCCCGTGGTGACCTCCGCCGAGTTCTCCGCGGACACCCTGGGCAGCAGGGAGATCTCCGACGCGGTCGGCGGCGCCGCGCACAGCGGCTCCTCCCTCTACACCCTCGACACCGACGCCCTCGCCACCCTGGCTCCCGAAGTGATCCTGACCCAGGACCTGTGTGACGTCTGCGCGGTGTCCTACGCGGGGGTGAGCCGGGCGGTGCGCGTCCTCGACGGCGGGCCCCGCGTGCTGAGCCTGGAGCCGCGCACGCTGGGCGACGTACTGGACTGCCTGGTCACGGTGGGCGAACTGCTCGGCGTGGGACGGTACGCGCGGCAGCGCCGGGAGGTGCTCGCCGCGCGGGTCGAGGCCGTACGGTCGCAGGTGGCCGGGCGGCGGCGGCCCCGGGTGGTGGCGATCGAATGGCTCGACCCCCTCTGGCCCGCCGGGCACTGGGTGCCGGAGCAGATCGCGTGCGCGGGCGGGGAGGCCCTGATCGCCGCCCCGGGCGAGCACACCCGGCCGATGGACTGGGAGGCGGTCCGGGCCGCGCGCCCGGACGTGCTCCTGGTCATGCCCTGCGGCTTCGGCCCGGAGCGCACCCTGCGCGAGCGGGAACTGCTGACCTCCCTGCCCGGGTGGGAGGAGCTGCCCGCGGTGCGCGGCGGTGAGGTGTGGGTCCTGGACGGGCCCGCCTGCTTCAACCGGCCGGGCCCCCGCGTCGTACGGGGCGCGGAGGTG
Organism: Streptomyces sp. NBC_01232; assembly: GCF_035989885.1. Taxonomy (GTDB): domain Bacteria; phylum Actinomycetota; class Actinomycetes; order Streptomycetales; family Streptomycetaceae; genus Streptomyces. The sequence continues at coordinate 7,725,731 of NZ_CP108518.1, read as the reverse complement.
CTGGCGCACGTCCTGCACGGGGTGTCGGCAGGTGATCCGGTGCGCCCGGCGGAGGCGCTCCGCCTCGACCGCGACTGACGTACGGGCCGGGGCCGCTTCCGGCCCGAAGCGTTCTCTCCAGGGGGTTTTCGTGACGTGGTCGACGGGACTGCTGGCGTTCGCCGCCGGGCTGCTGATATCAGTGGTCACCGCGCCCGTGGGTGTTTCCGGAGCCGTCTTCCTGCTGCCCGTGCAGATCAGTGTCCTGAGCGTGCCGAGCCCGGCGGTGACGCCGACGAACCTGCTGTTCAACGTCGTGGCGGGGCCCGGTGCGCTGTTGCGTCACCACAGAGCGGGGAGTCTGAGAGGTCCGCTGACCCGCCTGCTGGTCGTGGGCACCGTGCCGGGCGTGATCATCGGCGCGGTGATCCGGGTGTTCGCCGTGCCGGGCCCGCGCGTCTTCCGCCTCCTCATCGCCGCACTGCTGCTGCCCCTCGGGCTGTGGCTGCTGCTGCGCACGCTGCGCCCCGCGCCGGCCCGCGCGACCCGCCGGCCCTCCCCCCGTTCCACGACCTCGCTGGCCCTGGCCGTCGGCATGGTCGGCGGCATCTACGGGATCGGGGGCGGCTCCCTGCTCGGCCCGGTCCTCGTCGGGCGTGGAGCGCCGGTTGCCACCGTCGCGCCCGCGGCGCTGGCCGCCACCTTCATCACCTCCGTCGTCGGCGCGGTCACCTATGCGCTGCTCTCCCTGGCCGCCACGGGCGATGTCGCCCCCGACTGGCTCCTCGGCCTGACGTGCGGGGCCGGTGGTCTGGTCGGCGGATACCTCGGTGCCCGTCTCCAGCCGCACCTGCCCGAGACGGCCCTCCGCATCCTGCTCGGCACCCTCGCCGTAGGCGTCGGAACCCTCTACGCCGTCCAGATCCTGCGCTGACCCGCACCGGTCGGCCACCACCCGACTCTTATTGCATATAGTGCGCAATTGCGGATGAGGCGCAGAAGAAGGCGGGGAGCTGTGAGCGGACCAGTGGTGCTGGGGATCGAGTCGTCGTGCGACGAGACCGGCGCGGGCATCGTGCAGGACGGCAGGCTCCTCGCGCACGTGGTGGCGTCGAGCATGGACGAGCACGCCCGCTTCGGCGGCGTCGTGCCCGAGATCGCCGCCCGCGCGCACCTGCACGCCTTCAACCCGGTCGTCCGGCAGGCCCTCGACCGGGCCGGACTGCGGCTCAGCCAGATCGACGCGGTCGCCGTCACCACCGGGCCCGGCCTCTCGGGCGCGCTGCAGGTCGGCCTGGCCGGGGCCAAGACCCTGGCCTACGCGGCCGGGGTGCCGCTGTACGGCGTCCATCACCTGGCCGGGCACGTCGCCGCCGACACCCTGGAGCACGGGCCGCTGCCCGACCCGTGCGTGGTGCTGATCGTCTCCGGGGGCCACACCTCGCTGCTCCTCGTACGGGACCTGGTGCGCGAGCCGATCCTGCACCTCGGGGACACCCTCGACGACGCGGCCGGCGAGTGCTTCGACAAGGTGGCCCGGATCCTGGGTCTGCCCTATCCGGGCGGGCCCGCCATCGACCGGGCCGCCCGTGACGGCGATCCCAAGGCCGTGACCTTCCCGCGCCCGCTGACCCGGCCGGGCGACGACCCGTACGCCTTCTCCTTCTCCGGCCTGAAGACGGCCGCGGCCCGCTGGGCAGAGAAGCACCGCGAGCTCGGTCAGGAGCCGCCGGTGGCCGACGGAGCAGCGGCCCTGCAGGAGGCCGTCGCGGACGTGCTGACCCGCAAGGCTCTGGCGGCCTGCCGCGCCTACGACGTGAAGACGCTGATCGTGGTCGGCGGCGTGGCCGCCAACTCGCGGGTCAGGGCCCTGGCGGAGCGACGATGCGCCTCCGCGGGCATCGAACTGCGCGTTCCGCCCCTGACCTTGTGCACGGACAACGGAGCCATGATCGCGGCCGTCGGCGACCTGCTGGTGCGCTCCGGGGCGGAGCCTGCGCCGCTGGACGTGTCCATCGACCCGTCCGCACCACTGGAGTACGCCTCCCTGACGCCGCTCCCGTCCGCCGCGTAGGGGCGTCGCGGGCCGGTGTCCGGGGCTCACCGGCGGGCGGTGGAAATGGCAAAGGCAAGGAGAGCGCTCTCCTTGCCACTCTCAAGTTATAGCGCGCAGGGGGGCTTGCCACAAGACCCGGGTCACGGCGCAGAATTGTCGATCAAAGCCACAACCTGGGGAAACGGGGCCACGACGTGCACGTGCTGGATCTTCAAGAGGTCGACGAGACTCAGGTCGCCGTCGTCGGCGGCAAGGGCGCGCACCTGGGCGGGCTGTCACGGATCGAAGGAATCGACGTGCCGCGCGGCTTCTGCGTGACGACGGACGCCTTCCGGCGGATCGTGGCGCAGGCGCCGTCGATCGGCGACCTGCTCGACCGGCTGGCGCGCGTGGGCCCGGACGAGCGGGAGGCGATCCGCACGCTCAGCGCGGAGATTCGTCGGGTGGTCGAAGAGATCGTGATCCCGGACGATCTCGCGGCGGAGATCACCGGCGCGCTCGCCGCGCTCGGCGAGCGGGCCGCCTGCGCCGTCCGGTCCAGCGCGACGGCCGAGGACCTGCCGACGGCCTCCTTCGCCGGCCAGCAGGACACGTACCTGAACGTCGTGGGACCGGCGGCGGCCCTCCGGCACGTCAGCCGGTGCTGGGCCTCGCTGTTCACGGAACGGGCCGTGACCTACCGTCAGCGCAACGGCATCGACCACCGTACGGTGCACATGGCCGTGGTCGTGCAGCAGATGGTCTTCCCGCAGGCGTCCGGCATCCTGTTCACGGCCGACCCCGTCACGGGCAACCGGACGGTCTCCACCGTGGACGCCGGCTTCGGCCTCGGGGAGGCCCTGGTCTCCGGCCTGGTGAACCCGGACGTCTTCGCCGTGCGCGGCGGCGCGGTCGTCGCCAGATCGATCGCCGCCAAACAGCGTGCCCTGCAGGCCCTGCCGGGCGGCGGTACGCAGGAAGTCGCGGTCGACGCGGAGCGCCGGGAGCAGCCGGCGCTGACGGACGCCCAGGCCGTGCGGCTCGTGGAGCTCGGGCGGCGGATCGAGGCACACTTCGGCCGCCCGCAGGACATCGAATGGTGTCTGGTCGACGACGGCTTCCGGATCGTCCAGAGCCGGCCGATCACGACGCTGTTCCCCGTCCCGGAGACCGGCGACCGGGAGAACCACGTCTACGTCTCCGTCGGTCACGGACAGATGATGACCGACCCCATGAAGTCCCTGGGGTTCTCCATGTGGCAGCTGACGGCCATGGTCCCGATGCAGGAGGCCGGCGGGAGGCTGTTCGTCGACGTCACCCGGCGCCTGGCCTCGCCCGCGAGCCGCGCCGGTCTCCTGGACGCCCTGGGGAAGGGCGATCCGCTGATCAGGGATGCCCTGGAGACCGTCCTCGACCGCGACGGCTTCGTCCCCTCGCTCCCGGACACGGGTCCCGGCGGGCCGCCGCCGGGAGGTGCTGCGCCCGCCCCGATCGAGACCGATCCGGCCATCGTCACCGATCTGATCGAGCGCAGCCGGGTGTCCACCGCCGCCCTGGAGCGCGGCATCCGGACGAAGACCGGACCGGCGCTGTTCGCGTTCCTGCTGGAGGCATTCGAGGAGCACAAGCGGATCCTCAGCGATCCGCTGAGCCATCAGGCGATCATGGCGGGCATGGAGGCCACCTGGTGGCTCAACGACAAGCTGCAGGAGTGGCTGGGCGAGAAGAACGCGGCCGACACGCTGACCCTTTCCGCCCCTGACAACATCACGTCGGAGATGGGGCTGGCCCTGCTCGACGTCGCCGATGTGATCCGCCCGCTGCCGGAGGTGGTGGCGTACCTGCAGGACACCCGGGACGAGGACTTCCTGGACGGGCTGGCGAAACTCGCGGGCGGGACCGAGGCGCGCGACGCCATCGAGGCGTATCTCGACCGGTACGGCATGCGCTGCGTCGGCGAGATCGACATCACCAGGCCGCGCTGGCGCGAGCGGCCCGTCACTCTGGTGCCCGTGATCCTCGACAACGTGCGGAACTTCGGGCCGGGCGCCGCCGAGCGGCGCTTCGAGCAAGGGCGGCAGAGGGCGCAGGAGAAGGAACAGGACGTGCTGTCACGCCTGCGGGTCCTGCCGGACGGGGACCTGAAGGCCGACGAGGCCAAGCGGATGATCGACCGGGTCCGAACCTTCATCGGGTACCGGGAGTACCCGAAGTACAACATCATCAGCCGCTACTTCGTCTACAAGCAGGCCCTGCTGGAGGAAGCCGGGCGCCTCGTCGAGGCGGGTCTGGTACCCGAACGGGAGGACGTCTTCCACCTCACCTTCCAGGAACTCCACGACGTCGTGCGCTCGCACCGCAAGGTCGGGCAAGAGCTCCTCCAGGAGCGCAAGGACGCGTTCAGGGCGTACCACGCGCTGACACCGCCGCGGGTGCTCACCTCGGAGGGCGAGGCCCTGACAGGTGCGTACCGGCGCGACGACGTGCCGCCGGGCGCCCTGGTCGGCGTACCGGTCTCGGCCGGGACCGTCGAGGGCAGGGCGCGCGTCGTCCTCGACATGGCGCAGGCCGATCTGGAAGCGGGCGACATCCTGGTCACGGCCTTCACGGATCCCAGCTGGTCCCCGCTGTTCGTCGGCATCGCGGGCCTGGTGACGGAGGTGGGCGGCCTGATGACCCATGGCGCGGTGATCGCCCGGGAGTACGGCCTGCCGGCCGTCGTGGGCGTGGAGCGGGCCACCCGGCTGATCCGGGACGGGCAGCGGATCCGTGTGCACGGAACCGACGGGTACGTCGAGATCCTGCCCTGATCGAAACCGCCCCACGACCGCGCCACGGCCGCCCCGGGAAGTCCTCCGGGGCGGCCGGAGCCGCGCCCCGGTCCCCTCAGGCGTTCTCGGCGGCGAACATCCAGTGGTGCTTTTCGAGCTCGCCGGTCACGGCGATCAGGAGGTCCTGGGTGACCGGGTCGGGCTCGTCCGTGGACCGGATGCGTTCGCGCATGCGGGTGATCACCGTGCTGAGGGCGTCGACGAGGATGCGGACGGCGTCCACGTCCTTGATCCAGCCCTCGGGCACGCCGGTGACAGCGGTGGCGGACGCCACCGTCGCGGCCCTGCCGTCCGGGGTGATCCCGAGGGCGGATGCACGCTCGGCGACCACGTCCGAGTGGGTGCGCGCCGTGGTGACCACCTCGTCCAGCTGGAGGTGCACGGACCGGAACCGGGGTCCCACCACGTTCCAGTGCACCTGCTTGGCGACGAGCGAGAGGTCCACCAGGTCCACCAGAGCGCCCTGCAGCGCTTCACCGACGACCTTCAGATCGGCTTCCGGGAGGGCATTCTTGACGACGGACACAGCGTCTCCATTCGTATCGGGATGGGTGTCGATCAGACTGCGACTACCCGATGCGTGGGGTACAAAACGGGCCTTTGTCCCTGGCTGGTCCGTTCGGTCGAGTCCTGGCGGCGGCATGTCCGTGCGCTGCCCGTGGGACTTCGGCGACGTCCTGACGCCCGCACCCGCCCGGCGGCCGGAGCCGAGGTGTCGGTGGGTGCCGCTAGGCTTCGCGGATGGCACTTCCGGACACTTCCCCCGAGATCTCCGACGCTCTGCAGGTATTGCACCGCGTGTTCGGATACAGCTCCTTCCGCGGTGAGCAGCAGGAGATCATCGAGCAGGTCACCGGTGGCGGCGACGCCCTCGTCCTGATGCCGACCGGCGGCGGCAAGTCGCTCTGCTACCAGATCCCGGCACTGGTCAGGGAGGGCACGGGCGTCGTGGTCTCGCCGCTCATCGCGCTGATGCAGGACCAGGTGAACGCGCTCAACGCCCTCGGGGTGCGGGCCGGATTCCTCAATTCGACGCAGGACACGTACGAGCGGCAGGCCGTCGAGCAGGCCTTCCTCGCCGACGAGCTGGACCTGCTGTACCTGGCCCCCGAGCGGCTGCGCACCGAGAGCGCCCAGCGGCTGCTCGACCGCGGCAAGGTGTCGCTCTTCGCGATCGACGAGGCGCACTGCGTCGCCCAGTGGGGTCACGACTTCCGGCCCGACTACCTCGCGCTGTCCATGCTGCACGAGCGCTGGCCCAAGGTGCCGCGGATCGCACTGACCGCGACGGCCACGGAGGCCACCCACGCCGAGATCGTGGCGAGGCTCGGTCTGGAGGACGCCCGGCACTTCGTCGCCAGCTTCGACCGGCCGAACATCCAGTACCGCATCGTCCCGAAGAACAACCCGGTCAAGCAGCTGCTGGAACTGATCCGGACCGAGCACGCCGGGGACGCCGGTGTCGTCTACTGCCTCTCCCGGGCCTCGGTGGAGAAGACCGCGGCCTCCCTCGTGGAGCAGGGCATCGACGCCGTGGCGTACCACGCCGGGATGGACGCCCGTACGCGGGCGGAGAACCAGGCGCGCTTCCTGCGGGAGGACGGGGTCGTGGTGGTGGCCACGATCGCCTTCGGCATGGGCATCGACAAGCCTGACGTGCGCTTCGTGGCACACCTCGACCTGCCGAAGTCGGTCGAGGGCTACTACCAGGAGACCGGCCGTGCCGGCCGCGACGGCGAGCCGGCCACGGCGTGGCTGGCGTACGGCCTGCAGGACGTGGTCCAGCAGCGCAAGCTCATCGACGGTTCCGAGGGCGACGAGGCGCACCGCCGCTCCCTGGGCATGCACCTGGACGCCATGCTGGCGCTGTGCGAGACGGTCGACTGCCGCCGGGTGCGGCTGCTGGAGTACTTCGGGCAGTCGGGCACGCCCTGCGGGAACTGCGACACGTGTCTGACGCCGGCCGAGTCCTGGGACGGGACGGTCGCCTCGCAGAAGCTGCTGTCCACCGTGTGGCGGCTGGCGAAGGAACGGCGGCAGAAGTTCGGCGCCGGCCAGATCATCGACATCCTCCAGGGCAAGAAGACGGCGAAGGTCATCCAGTTCGACCATGACGCCCTCTCGGTGTTCGGCGTCGGGGCGGACCTGGGCACCGCGGAATGGCGGGGCGTCGTACGCCAGTTGCTGGCGCAGCGGCTGCTGGCGGTGGAGGGCGATTACGGGACGCTGGTGCTCACGGAGGACAGCGGCGAGGTCCTGGGAGGACGCCGCAGCGTCCCGATGCGGAAGGAGAAGGCGCCCGCCGCCGCGTCCCGCAAGGAGTCCGGGTCGCGCTCGGGGAAGGGCGCCCGGGTGCCGGTCGATCTGCCGGCCGCGGCCGAGCCGGTCTTCCTGGCCCTGCGCGCCTGGCGGGCCGAGACGGCGCGGGAGCAGGGCGTACCCGCATACGTCGTCTTCCACGACGCGACGCTGCGGGAGATCGCGACGCTCCTGCCCGCCACGGCGGACGAGCTGGGCACCATCGGGGGAATCGGCGAGGCCAAGCTCGCGAAGTACGCCCAGGGCGTCCTCGACACCCTGGCGGAGTGCGGCGCCACCGTTCCCGGCCCGGCCCCGGCGCCGCCGGCCGAGTCCGTCGCCCCGGCATCCTCCGGTCCGGCGCAGGCCGCTCCGGCCCGCCCCGCTCCGGCCCCCTCGTCCGCGGCACGGCTCGCGGAGCCGGACCCCGATGAACCCCCCTTCGACCTGGACGAGATGGCGCCGCCGCCCTGGGACGACTGGCAGTAGCCCTTTCACCGTCCCGGGAGGAGTTGGAGCCGCGGCGCCCTGCACAAGGGCGCCGCGGCGGCGTTTGCGGCACTCTCTGCGGCACTCCTCGCAGCGCCGCCTGCTCGCGCACCGGGCGTGACGCACCCGTCACCCCCCGCGCCCTCCGGAAACCTGCACATCGTGTTCGCGATCTCGACAGGCGGCCTCCCCCACTCCTCGATATGCGGACTCCACGCAGTCCATTTTGTGATGGTCTGCCACGATTCCTTCCGCGCCGGAAGCGCGCGGCCCCTATCTGTTACTCGATCTCGTGAAGAAGTCGCCACCATTCGGTGAATCAAGCTGCACGTCCATCACCAGAGGTGATCGTCTGCCCGTGATGGGGAGTCAACAGGATTGGGTGGAGACCTCGTTCGCGTGCTTTCATCGTGCCCATCGCAGCAATCGGGCACGGCGGCCGGAATTCGGGCCGCCGGCCCCGCAGTGATGAATTCCTCCCCCCAATGAAAGGTGCGCGCCATGCGTAACGACATCGAGACCCGCGAGATCGACGACACCGAGCTGGACGCCGTCTCCGGCGGCATCATCAGCGTGTCCGGCGGCCTGGCCGGCGCCGTGACCAGCGATGTCAACAACGTCGTGGGTGTCGTGGGCTCTCTCCACACCGTCCAGGCGGCCACGGGCATCGTCTCCCACGTCCCCGGCCTCGTCACGGGCATCACCGGCGTTTCGGTGAACACCGGTCGCGCCGGTCTCTGATCGGGATATCCCGGTGAACCCCGGAGCGTCCCCCACGGCTCCGGGGTTCACCGGCGTCCCCGCGCCCCACCGATACGAATGCAGCTGAAGGAATAGTCCGTGCAGTTTCGCCAAAAGGCTCTTTCCAAGCTGCAATCGCCCGAAGAACTCGATCTGCCCGTTCGCTTCGCCCGCCCGCAGGGGCGGCTCGTCCTTGCCGTCACGGTCGTCGTCATGGCGGCCGCGAGCTTCTGGGCCCTCACGGGCACCGTGTCCTCCAAGCTGAGCGCACCCGGCATCCTCACCCGGGCCGAGGGCAGTTACGTACTGCAGACGCCGGTCGCGGGACAGGTGACCGGAGTCCTCGCCGAGGAGGGCCAGTTGCTGGCCGCCGGTGCGCCCCTGCTCAACGTCCGTACGGACCAGGGGGAACGGCCCGTGCGCGTGGTGACCGGCGGGCGGCTGACGACCCTGGTGGCCAAGGTGGGTTCGGTCGTCGCCACAGGTGCGGACGTGGCCACCGTGGAACGTGTGAAGGATCCGGAGGACCCGCTGGTGGCCGTGCTGTACGTACCGGGCGGAAGCGGCTCGGCGATCCCCGTGGGCGCCGCGGTCGACCTGAACGTCCAGTCCGTCCCGCAGCAGCGGTTCGGCATGCTGCGCGGGCGCGTCACGGCGGTCGGCCGGGCGCCCCTGACACAGGCACAGATCGGCGGCTTCCTCGGCGACGCCGCTCTCGCCGGACAGTTCTCCCGCCACGGCAGCCCGGTGGCCGTGGTCGTACGGCTCGAGCGCTCCTCCTCCACCACGTCCGGCTACCGCTGGTCCTCCGCGGACGGGCCCCCGTACGAGGTCGGGTCGAGGACACCGGTCACCGGAGCCGTCCACCTCGCCGCACAGCGCCCGGTCGACTGGCTGCTGCCGTGACCGCGCCAAAGACCGGGACGCAGGCCGGTGTGCAGACCGGTGCGCAGACGCGGGCGCCGCAGCTCCCGCCCGCCGGACGCCGCCGACACCGCCCCGAGCCGAAGGGCGGCACGCGCCGCAGGTCCGCCCCCACACCCACGTCCGCTCCCAGGGGCCGGACACCCCGCCCCGTACGCACCCCCACCGTGCTGCAGATGGAGGCGGTGGAATGCGGCGCCGCCGCCCTGGCCATGGTCCTCGGCCACCACGGACGCTTCGTCCCCCTCGAGGAACTGCGCATCGCCTGCGGCGTCTCCCGCGACGGCTCCCGCGCCAGCAACCTCCTCAAGGCCGCCCGCGGGTACGGACTGGGGGCCAAGGGCATGCAGATGGACCTGGCCGCGCTCGCCGGGGTGAGCGCCCCGGCGATCCTCTTCTGGGAGTTCAACCACTACGTCGTCTACGAGGGCACGGCCCGGAGGTTCGGTCGCAGGGGCGTGTACGTCAACGACCCCGGCAAGGGCCGCCGGTTCGTCCCGATGGAGGAGTTCGACACCAGCTTCACCGGCGTCGTCCTCACCTTCGAGCCCGGTGAGGGCTTTCGCCGCGGCGGCCGCAGGCCCGGCATCCTGGGCACCATGCCGGACCGCCTCCGGGGCACTTCGGGCACCATGGCCGCCGCCGTGGTCTCCAGCCTCCTCCTGGTCGCGGTCGGTGTGTCGGTACCGGCCCTGAGCCGGACGTACATCGACATGTTCCTCATCGGGGAGCAGACGTCCCTGCTGGGCGTCCTGTTCGCCTCGATGGCCGTCGCCCTCGTACTCACCGCGACCCTCACCGCGCTCCTGCAGGCCAACCTGCTGCGCGGGCGCATCATCTCCTCGACCCTGGGCAGTGCCCGCTTCTTCCGGCACCTGCTCAGACTTCCGGTCACCTTCTACTCCCAGCGCAACCCGGCCGACCTGGTCCAGCGCCTGCAGTCCAACGACACGGTCGCCGAGACCCTCGCCCGGGATCTGTCCGCCGCGGGCGTGGACGCCGTGGTGGTGGTGCTCTACGCGGTGCTGCTGTGGACCTACGATCCACAGCTCACGCTCGTCGGCGTGGCCGTGGCGCTGCTCAATGTGATCGCCCTGCGGGTCGCGATCCGTATGAGGGCCACCGGGACCCAGAAGCTGCGCGCCGAGAGCGCCCGCCTGACCAACACCTCCTACGGCGGTCTCCAGCTCATCGAGACGATGAAGGCCACGGGCGGCGAGAACGGCTTCTTCCGCCGCTGGGCCGGACAGCACGCGGTCACCCTCGACGTACAGCAGCGGCTCGGCGTGCCCAGTGCGTGGCTGGCGATCGTCGCACCCACGCTGGCGGCGTTCAACAGTGCGCTGATCCTGACGATCGGCGGCCTGCGGGCGGTCGAGGGCCATCTCACCGTGGGCCTGCTCGTCGCCTTCCAGGCCCTGGTCACCAGCTTCACCGCGCCGATCTCCCGGCTCGGCGGCGTCGCCGGCCGGATCCAGGACTTCGCGGCCGACGTCGCCCGTCTGCGGGACGTCGAGAACTTTCCGGTCGACCCGGTCTACGCCCGGCGCGAGCCCGCCGCCTCCACCCGACGCCTGAAGGGGCATGTGGAGCTGGACGGCATCACCTTCGGCTACAGCCCTCTGGACGCCCCGCTGTTCAAGGACTTCTCGCTCTCGGTCGGGCCCGGACAGCAGGTCGCGCTCGTCGGCGGCTCCGGCAGCGGCAAGTCCACCGTCTCCCGGCTGATTTCCGGCCTGCACACGCCCTGGGCCGGGGCCATACGCATCGACGGGATGCGGCTGGAGGACATCCCGCGCGGCGCGCTGGCCGCTTCCGTCTCCTTCGTCGACCAGGACGTCTTCCTCTTCGAGGGCACCGTCCGCGACAACGTCACGCTGTGGGACCCCTCCATCCCGGACGAGGCGGTCGTCGCCGCCCTGGAGGACGCCGCCGTGCACGAGGTGGTGGCCCGCCGCCCCGGTGGCATCCACAGCCGTGTCGAGCAGGACGGCCGCAACTTCTCCGGCGGCCAGCGCCAGCGCCTGGAGATCGCGCGGGCGCTGGTGCGCCGCCCCAGCGTCATGGTGCTCGACGAGGTGACCAGCGCCCTGGACGCGGTGACCGAGCAGACCATCATCGACAACCTGCGCCGCCGCGGCTGTGCCTGTGTGGTCATCGCCCACCGGCTGAGCACCGTGCGCGACAGCGACGAGATCGTGGTGCTCGACCGGGGCACGGTCGTGGAACGCGGCCGGCACGAGCATCTCGTCGCCGCACAGGGCCCGTACGCCTCCTTGGTCAAGGAGCACTGAGGTGACGCACGAGCACACGCCGGGCGGGGCCCCGGACCCGGTCGTCGCGGCCCTGGGCGCACTGGGCACCCCCGTCGACCGCGCGGGCGCGGGCAGTCTGTTCCTGGAAGGCCCGCTCGTCCTGTGGCTGGTCGTCCAGGGCGAGCTGGACCTGTTCGCGGTGGACGCCGCGCAGGCCGGGCACTGGCACTTCCTGGGCCGCCTGGAGCCGGGCACGCTGCTGCTCGGTCCGGCCGAGGGCCCCGGTCACACCCTGGTCGGCCGGCCCGTGCAGGGCTGCCGGCTGCGCCGCATCGAACTGCGGGAGCTGTACCGCCCCGAGTACCCGGCGTACGGGAGCCCGATCCCCGGCGGACCGTGGTACGCCGACGAAGGGCACTACGCCCCTGCAGGACCCAGCCCCCTCGAGGACGCCTTCGCGCGCGGCATCGGCCGCGGTCTGCGCGTGCTCTACCAGGCACCGCTGGACGGCATCGCCACCACCGGGCACGGCGGAGCCGACGACGACATCCTGTGGATGCAGATCGCCCCCGGCAGCGTGCAGTACGGCGCCGCCTACGAGGCGGAGGCGGTCGGCACCCTCCTCGTCGACGCGGCGATGTGGCAGGGCATGGTCGACCAGCAGCACCGGCTGCTGTACGCCCTGGACGGCTGGATCGAACAGCTCGAGCGCGCGCACGAGGACCGCACGGCCGCCGGGATCGAGGCGGGCCGGGCGGCGCGTACCCGGGCGGACCGGACCCTGCTGGCGTCCATCGCCGGCTCCGGCCGGGACCCCCACCGGGGCGGGAGCGACGACGCGACCTTCGCCGCGTGCCGCGTCGTCGCCCGAGCGGCCGGCATCACCCTGTCCCCGCCCGGCGAGGCCGGCGCCACCCCCGAGCAGCTGGATCCCGTCGAACGCATCGCCCTCGCCTCGCGGATCCGCACCCGCGCGGTCGGGCTCGACGGACGCTGGTGGCGGGAGAACAGCGGTCCGCTGGTGGGGCGGCGCGAGAAGGACGGCACGCCGGTCGCCCTGCTGTGGCGGCGCGGCGGCTACGAAGCGGTCGAACCCGCCACCGGCAGGCGCGAGCGCGTCAAGAAGGCCAACGAGGCAGCCTTCGAACCGCGCGCCGTCATGCTGTACCGCCCCCTGCCCGACGGGCGGGTGGGCCTGCCCGCCCTGATCCGCTTCAGCGTGCGCGGCACCTTCCCCGAGCTGCGCAGCCTGATGCTCGGCGGGCTGGTCTCGGTGGTGCTGGCCGCCCTGGTGCCGATCGGCACCGGCCAGGTCCTCGGCCGGTACGTGCCGCAGGCCGAGAACGGCCTCATCGTGCAGACCGGGCTGGCACTGATCGCGGCCGGCGTCGTCTCGGCCGTCTTCATGCTGCTGCAGAACGTCTCCCTCCTGCGCATGGAGGGCCGCATCGAGGCCACCTTGCAGCCGGCCGTGTGGGACCGGCTGCTGCGGCTGCCGGCGAAGTTCTTCGCGGGCCGCTCCACCGGCGAACTGGCCGGTGCGGCGATGGGCATCAGCGCGATACGCCGCGTGCTGTCCGGCATCGGCCCGGTCTGCGTACAGGCGTGCGCGGTCGGCCTGGTGAACCTCGTACTGCTCCTCGTACACAGCGTGCCGCTGGCGATGGCGGCGCTGGCCATGCTGGTCGTCATCGGGGGGATCTTCCTGGGTCTGGGGCTGTGGCAGCTCCGCCACGAGCGCCGGCTGAACACCCTCGGCCTCCGCCTGGCCAATCAGGCCTTCCAGACCCTGCGCGGCCTGCCCAAGCTCCGCGTCGCCGCGGCCGAGAGCTTCGCGTACGCCGCCTGGGCCGGGGAGTTCGCCCGTACCCGCGACCTGCAGCAGCGCATCGGCCGGATCCAGAACCTCATCACCGTCCTCGGGGCCGTCTGCCTGCCGCTGTGCACGCTGGTCATGTTCGTGCTGCTGGCCGGCCCGGCGCGCGGCACCATGTCCGCCAGTGAGTTCCTCACCTTCAGCACCGCGCTGACGATGCTGCTCTCGTCGGTCACACAGCTGACCGGGGCGCTCATCTCGGCCGCCGCGGTGCTGCCGATGTTCGAGCAGATCGCACCGGTCCTGCGGGAGACCCCCGAGGTGGGCGGCTCCAGTACCCGGCCGGGGGAACTGACCGGTGCCCTGGAGGCCAAGAACCTGTCCTACCGCTACGGCGACGACGGCCCGCTCGTGCTCGACGACATCAGTCTCCGGGTCGTACAGGGCGAGTTCGTCGCGATCGTCGGGGCCAGCGGCTGCGGCAAGTCGACCCTGCTGCGGCTGCTCATCGGCTTCGACAGGCCCGTCGCGGGCAGCGTGCTCTACGACGGCCAGGACCTGGCCGCGCTCGACCAGGCGGCCGTGCGCCGCCAGTGCGGCGTCGTCCTGCAGAACGCCCAGCCCCTCACCGGATCGATCCTCGACTGCATTCGCGGCGCCGGGACGTTCTCGCTCGAGGAGGCGTGGGAGGCCGCGGCGATGGCGGGCCTGGCGGAGGACATCAAGGCCATGCCGATGGGCATGCACACCATCCTGTCCGACGGCGGGGGCACCGTATCGGGCGGCCAGCGCCAACGGCTGATGATCGCCCAGGCCCTCATCCGCAAGCCGCGCATCCTGTTCTTCGACGAGGCCACCAGCGCGCTGGACAACCAGGCCCAGCGCGTGGTGATCGAGTCCACCCGCGTCCTGCGGACCACCCGCCTCGTGATCGCCCACCGGCTCTCCACGGTGATGGACGCCGACCGCGTGATCGTCATGGCGGACGGGCGGATCGTCCAGCAGGGCCCGCCGGCCGGCCTGCTCGCGGACACGACCGGTCTCTTCCACGGCCTGGTCCGCCGCCAACTGCGCTGACGGACCGCCCCCTCACCGGGTGCAGCGGCTACCCGAGGCCCTCGGGTGTCTCCTCCCCGTCGGTCCACCAGACGCCCAGCCGCTGGCGGACCAGGAGCCAGCCGCCCTCGGGATCCCGGCGGAAGTCCCAGTCGTACGGACCGCCCATGGAGTAGGGCGAAGAGCCTGGCGCGCTCCTTGTCACGGCGACGAACCACATGTAGCCGATGCCCGTCGCCCGGTCCTCCTCCACCCGGAAGTCCATGTTCAGGATGTGGTGCTGCATGCTCGGGAAGTGCGCCTCCGCCTCCTCCACCTTCGCCCGGACCGCCTCCCGGCCGCGGATCTCTCCCCACGGCCCGAACTCCAGCACCGCGTCCTCGGCCCAGCACTCGATCCAGGTCCGCCAGTCCTTGCGGTCCAGCGCCCGCCAGCCGCGGATCATGAGCGCCCGCAGGGCTTCCTTGTCCTCCAGGACCCGCAGCCGGTGCAGCAGGTCCTGGTACGTCCCGGCGGGCACTACTGGGCACTCGCGGCGGGACGTACGACGATCTCGTTGACGTCGACCCCGGCCGGCTGGGCGACGGCGTAGGCGATGGCCCCGGCGATGGCGGACGCCGGCAGCGCCACGGCGCGGTAGGCCTTCATGGCCTCCCTCGCGGCAGGATCGGAGATCCCTTCCGCCAGCTCGGACTCGGTCACGCCCGGAGAGACCAGTGTGACCCGGACGGAGCCGTCCGACTCCTGGCGCAGCCCCTCGGATATGGCCCGGACGGCGAACTTGGTGGCGCAGTAGACAGCCGCCGTGGGCGACACCTCGTACGCACCGACGGAGGCGACGTTCACGAAGTGCCCGCCGCCCTGGGCGCGCATCACGGGCAGGGCGGCGGCGATCCCGTGCAGCACACCCCGCACGTTGACGTCGATCATCCGGTCCCACTCGTCGACCTTCAGCGCGTCCAGCGGCGAGAGCGGCATCACCCCGGCGTTGTTGACCATCACGTCCAGGCGGCCGTACTGCTCCCGGGCGGCGGCCACGAAGGCCCGTACATCGGCGGCGTCGGTGACGTCCAGCCGCCGGAAGGCCGCGGTACCGCCTGCCTCGTTGATCTCCCGGCTGAGCGCGTCGAGGCGTTCGGTGCGCCGCGCGCCCAGGAACAACCGGTGGCCGTCGGCGGCGAGCCGCCGGGCCGTCTCCTCCCCGATCCCGCTGCTGGCTCCGGTGATGGCCACGGCCCTGGCTTCGTTCCTCATGCTGTCCCACTCCTCGTTCGAGGCGGATGGCTCCGCCTCACCGAGTCTGGGCACACCGCTGCGGGCCAACCAGGACGCATCGCACCCTGGCAAGCGCCCCCTCCCACCCCGTAGGGGCGCGTCCTGTCCTCTCCCCTACCCGGTGACGCCGCCGAGCCACAGCAGGTCGCGGGCCCGGGTCATCGCCACGAAGAGCATGCTGCGCAGCAGTTCCTCGCGTTCCCGGGCCGTTTCCGGCGTCGCCGTGCCGCCTGCGGTCCCGCTGGCGAACACCGGGTCGTGCTGGGGCAGGAAGACGTTCTTGAACTCCAGTCCCTTGGCCCTGCGGTAGGTGCCCAGCTTCACCGAGTCGACCGCGTGGCCGTCGTAGTGCTCCAACTGGCATACGGAAATGCCGGCTTGAGTGAGCAGCCGCTGGTAGTGGGTGATGGCGCGCATGGAGGGGCACAGCAGGGCGGTGTCGGCGAGCGCGCCGTCCGGCAGGGAGCGCAGTGCGTCCAGGAGTTCCCAGTCATGGGCCTCCACCGTGGGCCTGGTGACGCGTACGACGTCGCCGTCGTGGTAGGTGAGGTCGACATCGCGGCGGCCCGGGGTGCGCATGCCGTCGAGGTCCTCGAAGGTGTCGTCGGCCACGACGGTGAGGGCCGCGTCCAGGATCTGCCTGCTGTTGCGGTAGTTGGTGCGCAGCACCTGGCCGCGGTCGCCGCGGATGTCGATGCCCGCGTCGGTGAGGCGGAAGCCTCCCGGGTACACGGTCTGCTGGCCGTCGCCGACGAGGAGCAGACCGTTGGGCTCATCGCCGACGAGCGCGTGCAGGAGGCGCACGCCGACGAGTGTGAGGTCCTGGACCTCGTCCACGATGACGGCCGAGTACGGGGGCCGCTCGCGCCGGCGGGTCGCTTCGGCCAGGGCGAGGGAGAGGATGTCGTTGAAGTCATGGACGCCGCGCTCGCCGCGCAGCGATTCGTAGGTCTCGTACAGTTCCCACACCGCCTGCCGGTGGGTGCGGTGGAGGCCGGCCCTCCGGCGCCGCCTGGGGACGGTCGCGTACTGCTCGAAGCGGGTGAGGCCGCGCCCCTTGATGACGTAGTCGATCTCCTCGCGCCAGTAGGTGGGGGCCGGGTCGAGCTCGGCCAGTCGGCTCCCGCGGCCGACGTGTTTCCAGGCGAGACTGAAGGCGGTCTCGGCCTTGTCCCCGTGCAGCCGCACCGGTACGCCCCGCTCCTGGAGGAAATCCTGTGCCCAGGAGTGGAGGCTGCGGAAGTCCACCCGGTCGGCGACGGCCGGGGCCATGGCCTTGAGGAAGGTGCTCTGCACACGGGGCAGGTTGTTGGCGAAGGTGACGTACAGGATGCGTCCGGTCGTCCGCCTGGCCAGGTGGGCCGCCCGGTGCAGGGCGACGACCGTCTTGCCGGTGCCCGCCGGTCCGCTGATGCGTGCCGGGCCCGACCAGTTGCGGCGTACCAGTGCGACTTGATCGGGGTGGAGGAAGGTCATCCACTGTTCGATCGGTGCTCGCATCGCCCCTTTCAGGACCGCGTCACGCAGCCCTTCGAGGTCGAACAGCCCGTCCGAGGAGGTCTGTGGGTGGCCCTCGCGCGCCGGCGACGTCATCTGCTGGTCGATCGCCGACCCCGCATAGGCCGGGAAGACCCGCTCGAGGTGGTCGGCGATCGCGCGGATCGATTCCGCGCGCAGCCTGTGCCGTTGCGAGATCAGCACGGGGCCGATCTCGTGTTCACCCAGGAGCCGTATCCGGCCGAGGTTTCCGTCGAGGCGCCGCCCGGCGAACACCATGAGCGGCTGGACCGCCACCGGTGACATTCCGAGGGATGCCACCGCACTCTCGGCGGCCTTCGTGGCGGCGAGCATCCCGGCCGCGTATACGTCCCCCGGCTCGCCGCCGGCCGTGACGCCGATGACGAAGACACCGCCGGGTCCCACGAGCAGCATGTCCGCGTCGGCGGTCCGTGTCCCGGACCATTGCCGGTCGACGAGCAGCCGCCATCCGCGCGCGGTCAGTACCAACAGCTGGGCGAGGACCCGCTGCTCGCCCTCGCCGACCGCGTCCCGGCGCAGCGCCTGCCGACGGGCGGCCTGCCACTGCTCCCGGAGTAACCGCTCCTGCCGCCGCGCGTCCTGCGCCCGCTGCGATGCCGCCCCGCCTGTCCCCATACCCAGCCCCCTCGTACGCGGAGTGGCGATCATAGGACGGAACGCAACCACGGCGGCAGGGCGCCTGCCGGGCCTGCCGCGGAGAACGCCCTCTAGTCCTGCCAGTAGAACAGCAGGGTGCGGACGTCCAGCGGGTTGCGGCTGCCGAAGTGGTACACCCCCAGGTCGGTGACCCGGATCGAGCCGACGGCGTCGTCGATCCAGCGGAAGCCGGCCGATTCGAGGGCGCGGCGGACGTCCGGGTCCTCGTCGTGGTCGGCGGCGAAGCGGCCGAGCGTGCTGATGTGCACCTCGCCGCCGCTCTCGCCGTAGCCGATCACGTCGTACGTACCGTCCCCCTGCCGGTGGGCCTCGCCGCAGGAGAGCGGCGGCTTCGGTGCGAGGCCCGCGGCGGTGAGCGCGGCCGAGGCCCGTTGAAGCCGCTCGGCCGGGTCGGCGGCCGGCGGCGGCTGCGTGCACAGGGCTTCGATCCGCCACCGCGGATCGCTCCGCTCCTCGGCCCACGGCCCGTACTCGTGGACGATCGCCGCGCGCAGCTCCTCGTCCAGGCCGCTCACCTCGACGCGGGGCCGCCCCAGTTCCTCGTACAGGTGCCGGGTCTCGGCGGTGTCATCGGTCAGCCGGTGCAGCGCGTACACGGCCCACAGCTTCGCCTCCTCGGTAGGCGCCGCTGCGAGAGCGCCGCGCAGCCGCACGGGGTCGGCCAGGAACTCCTGGGCGCGGTGGGCGACTCCCCGGTCGGGGTCCGCGAGCGCGTCGGTGACGTCCTCGCCCGCGTGGCGGCGCATGCGGACGATGACGGAGCGGTCCTCGGGCCGGGCCACGTCGAGCCGGGCGAGCACTGCCTCGGCGCCGTGGCGTGCGGTCAGTTCGTCGAGCCCCGCCTCGCCGATCTCCCGCCGGTGACGCCAGGGACCGAAGGCGAGCGTGGACAGGGCGCCCACCGCCGTGAGGTCGCCGAGTGCGCTGCGGGCCTCCAGTACCGCCTCGGCCATGCCGTACGCGCTGTCCTGGCCACGGTCCTCGTGCCGCAGCCAGGGCAGCAGTTCGGTGCGGTCCGCGAGGAGGTGCAGCAGTGCGATGCGTACGGTCCCCACGGCGCCGGTGTCCAGGAGGCAGGCGGTCAACTCGGCCACGCGCCGCTGCGGCACCCGTCCGGCCAGCGCCTCCGCGCATGCCGTGCGGCGCCACCACGGCTGGCCCGCATCGAGCGCGCACTTCGCAAGGGCGTCCGCGTCGTACCCGCGCAGGCCCGCGGTGTCGATCCGCCCGACTTCCGGGCTCAGCGTCTTGATCGTCGTCGGCATCCGGGGATGCTACCCGGCAGTGCCGGGCGGGCTCCTTCCCGTTTCGGAGGCGCGATCGCCCACGTGACGCGGTGGAGCGGCCCGGGAGGCAACTCCCGGACCGCTCCACCGCGTCACGTGGGCGACGAACCCGCCCGGAGGATCCGGGCGCGGCGTGGTCGCCGGATCAGATGACGCCCTGCGCCAGCATCGCGTCCGCGACCCGCTCGAAGCCCGCGATGTTCGCGCCCGTGACGTAGTCGCCCGGGGCGCCGTACCGCTCGGCGGTCTCGTGGGCGACGGCGTGGATCGAGCGCATGATGGCGGCGAGCTCGTCCTCCACGCGCTCGGCGCTCCAGGCCACCCGGCCGGCGTTCTGGCTCATCTCCAGGGCGCTGACCGCGACGCCGCCCGCGTTCGCGGCCTTGCCGGGCCCGAACGCGACCCCGGCCTCCTGCAGGATCCGTACGGCCTCGGGAGTGGTCGGCATGTTGGCGCCCTCGGAGACCGCCTTGACCCCGCCCGCGAC
Organism: Streptomyces sp. NBC_01232; assembly: GCF_035989885.1. Taxonomy (GTDB): domain Bacteria; phylum Actinomycetota; class Actinomycetes; order Streptomycetales; family Streptomycetaceae; genus Streptomyces. The sequence continues at coordinate 7,706,063 of NZ_CP108518.1, read as the reverse complement.
GAGCGTACGGGCGTCCTGAGCGTCCAGTTCGTTCTGCGTGGCGGACGGGAAGGCGGCTTCCGCCGACACCTCCCAGACCCGGCCGCCGGGCACGAACCGCGCCGAGGATCCGCGGCGCTCCGCGTACTCGCTCACGCGCCCGCGCTCGACCTCCTTGATCTGCTTGAGCAGTGCGAGGTCGATGCCCTTCTCGTCGACGATGTAGCCCTGGGAGTCCGAGCAGGTCAGCGGGTTCGCGCCGAGCTGCTGGAGCTTCTCGATCGTGTAGAGCGCGACGTTGCCGGAGCCGGAGACCACGGCGGTCAGCCCGTCCAGCGACTCGCCCCGGACCTTCAGCATCTCGGCGGCGAACAGCACGCTGCCGTAGCCGGTCGCCTGGGGCCGGATCGCGGAGCCGCCCCAGCCCTGCCCCTTGCCGGTCAGGACACCGGCCTCCCAGCGGTTGGTGATGCGCCGGTACTGGCCGAAGAGGTAGCCGATCTCGCGGCCGCCGACTCCGATGTCCCCGGCGGGCACGTCGGTGTGCTCCCCGATGTGCCGGTGCAGTTCGGTCATGAAGGACTGGCAGAACCGCATGACCTCGGCGTCGGAGCGGCCGTGCGGGTCGAAGTCACTGCCGCCCTTGCCACCGCCGATGCCGAGGCCGGTCAGGGCGTTCTTGAAGATCTGCTCGAAGCCGAGGAACTTCACCACGCCGATGTCCACCGAGGGGTGGAAGCGCAGTCCGCCCTTGTACGGGCCGAGCGCACTGTTGAACTCGACGCGGTAGCCGCGGTTGACGTGGACCCGCCCGCGGTCGTCCTGCCACGGGACGCGGAAGAGGATCTGCCGTTCGGGCTCGGTGAGCCGCTCCACCAGGGCCACGGCCGGGTCGGCGTACTCGGGCCGGGCGGTGAAGACGGGGGCCAGGGTCTCGAGGACCTCCCGTACCGCCTGGTGGAACTCGGGCTGCGCGGGGTTGCGGCGCTCGATCTCGGCCCGCAGTGCTTCCAGCCTGTCCTTCGAGTCCTTCACGTGTGTCCCTCCAGGGAGTGCGCGGTGCGCAGACGACGGCAGGTCCATGGTGTCCGCGGGGCCGCGAGTACCGGTCGATTTCGAGTGCAGCGCGCGGCGAGCGCACGCTTTCGGAAAAGCTTTTCCGGAGATCGGCCCCTTTCTGGAGGCTACCCCGCACGACGCTGCTCTGGGCAAGGCTTCTGTCCCGCGGACAAAAACGTCGCGTGCGACGGTGCCCGGCGACCGCTGTGAGCCATCGTCGAGTCCGTCCACGAGGTCCCCGCCGCCGAATGGGAGCACCTCGCCCGCCCGGCCGGCCTCTACCTCTCCCACCGGTGGCTCGCCGGCGATTCGTGATCAACGGGGATTCCTCCGGCGGTGGCGGTGGGGGGGCCTTGAGGGCGGGGGCGGCGAGTACGGCGATCAGGCAGGCGGCGGCTTCGACACCCCACGGGAGGGACGGGGCCGGCCTCGAGCACCGGAAGACACGACCGGGCGCCCGGGCGCCCCGCCTGTCGACGCCGCGTACGGCCGGGCGCGGGCCACAGTGGGGAGATGAACGCAGACGACAGGAACGTTCTGGCCCGGGGGCGCGTGGCGACGAGGCTGCCGGCACGGGATCTGGAGCGGGCACGGCGGTTCTACGCCGAGACCCTCGGGCTGGAGCCCGTCGACGAGCGGCCCGGTGGGCTGCTGTACCGGTGCGGGGACACCGACTTCGCCCTGTTCGCGTCGACGGGATCCTCGCCCGGCACCTTCACGCAGATGGGGTGGGAGGTCGACGACCTCGAGACCGTCGTGGCCGAACTCAAGGGGCGCGGCGTGACCTTCGAACAGGTCGACGTACCGGGGCTCCGGACGGACGAAGAAGGGATCGCCGAGGTCGAGGGGAACTACCCGAGCAAGGGGGCACGGGGCGAGCGAGCCGCCTGGTTCCGTGACAGCGAGGGAAACCTCCTGGGCATCGGCGAACCCGTCACGTGATCTCCGGGGGCGGGCCCCGCCGGGACCTCAGAGGGTACGGAGCGCGCTCTCGATCGCCTCCACGATGCCGTCGTGGGCCGCCGGCGCCACCCGGAGGGCCCTTCCCACGGGAACCGGGGACTGCTCCGCGATGCGGTCCAGTACCCGAAGGAAGTTCTTGTCGGCGGTGAGGAACACCTCGCAGTCCGGCAGATAGGCGGCGTGCTGGACATCGACGGGGTTGCCGTCGGTGATCTTCATGTCCGCCTGCACCGTGTCCGCCGCCCACCGGAGCCAGTTGCGCGGCATGTGCGCCGCTTCCACCTCGTGCAGCCAGAACCGGTTGAACGCCTCGCGCGAGGCACACATGGCGCGGAGATCGACCCGGGCACCGACCCAGTCGGCGTAGGTGGTGTCCTCGTGGGTGAGCACGGACCGGCGGCCCGTGGCGAACGCGCACCAGTACACCTCCTGGCTGTACGGCCGCCAGGCCGCGACGCCTTCGCCGTCTCCCCAGCCGGCCCGCTGCTCCGCCGTGGTCTCCTCATGCGGAGAAGTGGTGATCCGTGAGAGGTCACGGAGATCGAACCCCACCTCGCGCATACGCTCGCGCTGCTCCTTCTGGTTGTCCACCACGAACCGCGCCGTGCGCGCAGTGCGCCGGGCCGGTTCCGTATCGCGGAACCGGTCGTGGTGCTCCACCGCCTGGCGCCAGAACCTCTTCGTCCAGTAGGTCCGCCACGTCGCCTCGCGCCCGGTGTCGGGCATGGACCGCATCCACTCCGGGTGCAGGCGGCGCACTTCGGCGACGACCTCGGCGCCCTCCCGGTCGGCCTCGCTGCGCAGCCGCTCGTCCGTCGCGGCCGTCATCGCCTCGACGATCGCCGCCCGCTTGTCCGCCCGCGGATGCTGCAGCACCTCCAGCAGAACGCTCGGCGCGGTCACCACGCGATGTCCGAGGGAACGGGCGACCTTCTTGAACCGGTCCCCCGCCCGCTCGTCCCCCAGGTACGACCAGATGTTGTTGTCGAGCATGATCCTCATGCTGCTTCCCCTCACCCTCGGCCCCCGCCACCCGCCCCGCCCGGGCACGCCGGCCGTCCTCCGAACAGGATGGCACCGCCCACTGACAACGACGCCGACCGAACGGGAGCCCCGGTGGCGTCCGGGTCAGCGCTGCGACGCGTAGTCCAGGAGGAAGAGTGCCTCCACGAGGGCCATGTTGCGGATCTCGGTCGGGTCGACGCTCTCGTCGGGCGCGTGGATGAGGCAGTGTGGCTCCTCCACTCCCATGAGGATGATCTCGGCGTCGGGGCAGGTTCCGGCCAGCACGTTGCACAGGGGGATCGAGCCGCCCTGGCCGAGGAACTCCATCGGCCGGCCGTACGCCTGCTGCATGGCCCGGCCCATGGCCCGGTAGGCCGGCCCGTCGGTGGCCGGGCGGAACGGCGAGCCGGTGCCCTCCTTCTCGACCGAGACGCGGGCGCCCCAGGGAGCGGCGGCCGTCAGGTGCGCGGTGAGGGCGGCCAGCGCGGTGTCGGAGTCCGTCCCCGGTGGCACGCGCAGGCTGACCCGGGCCCGGGCCGTGGCCGGAACCGCGGCGGCGGAGCCGACCACGGGCGGGCAGTCGATACCGAGGACCGTCACGGCCGGGCGCGCCCAGAGCCGGTCCGCCACCGAGCCGGATCCGGTGAGGCGGACCCCCTCCAGGACGGAGGCGTCGGTGCGGAACTGCTCCTCCTCGTACGGCACTCCGGTCCAGGTGCCGGTGCAGTCCAGGCCGTCGATGCGGGTGCCGCCGTCGGGATCGCGCAGCGTCGACAGGATCTGGATCAGGGCGGCCAGCGCGTCGGGGGCGGGTCCGCCGAACATGCCCGAGTGCAGGTCGCCGCGGAGGGTGGCGACGGTGACGACGACGTTGGCGAGGCCGCGCAGTGCGGTGGTGGCGGTGGGGCGGCCCACGGCGGCGTTGCCGGTGTCGCAGATCAGCAGCGCGTCGGCGCAGATCTCGTCCGGGTGCGCGACGACGTACTGTTCGAGCCCGCCGGTGCCCTGTTCCTCGGAGCCCTCGGCGACGAACTTCAGCCCGACGGACAGCTGGTCGCCGAGCGCCCGCAGCGCCGTGAGGTGCATGACGATGTTGCCCTTGCAGTCGGCGGTGCCCCGCCCGTACCAGCGTCCGTCACGCTCGGTGAGCGCGAACGGCGGTGAGGTCCAGGCGGCTTCGCCGAGCGGGGGCTGTACGTCGTAGTGGCAGTACAGCAGGACGGTCGGGGCGCCCGCCGGGCCCGGCCGGTGACCGAGTACGGCGTGGCTGCCGTCGGGGGTCTCCTCCAGGCGTACGTCGAGCAGGCCCGCCCCGGTGAACGCGTCGGCCACCCACCGGGCGGCCCGCGCGCATTCCTCGGGAGGGAACTGCCGGGGGTCGGCGACCGAGGGAATGGCGACCAGTTCGGCGAGGTCGGCCTTGGCGCGGGGCATCAGCGCGTCGATGCGTTCGGCGAGGCCGCGGGCGTCCGGCATGTCGCTGCCCCGGTCGAGGACAGGCTCCTGGTCGCGGTCGGGGCCAAGGGCAGGGTCCTGGTCGCGGTCAGCCATCGTTGCCGCGCTTCACCGTCTGGTCGGTCTTCAGGTCTGCGATCTGCTCCTGGATGCGGTGCAGGGTGTCGGGGCAGTAGACCTTCAGCACGAGGGCCTCCGCCTGCAGGGCCCGGCTGTCGGCGATGACCGGTCGCTGGCCGGGGCCGGTGGCCCCGTTGGACATGTTGATCTTCCACAGGGCCGACTTGAGGGCGGAGGCGGGGTCCTCGCAGACGATGCCCCCGTCCTCGCCGAGCGCACGGGCCAGGGTGCTGGGATCGGGCCGGGAGAACCCGGCGGCCACCAGCTCGTCCGTGAGCTGGTTGGCCTTGTCAAGGGCCTGGTTGGTGGACCGTACGGCCTTGTACTGGATCAGCCCCACCACGACGAAGCCGACGAGCAGGATGATGGCGACGATGTAGATCAACTTGTGCCGGGAGGCGAAGGCGGTGGGGCTCATGCGACCTCTCCTGTCGCCTGCGCGTCCGGGTTGCGCCAGCTGGGCTTGCGCAACCGCAGGCACAGCCAGGGGATGATCACACCGAGAAGCAGCAGACCGCCGCCCACGATGGCGACGTAGCTCCAGACGCTGCCGCCGCCGAACTGCGAGGACGGCACGAATCCGATGACCATGGCCGCGGCGGAGGCCAGGAAGCCCACGACGCAGATCAGGCTCAGTGCCGGGGCGCGGTAGCCGCGCGGATGGTCGGGCTGGGTCTTGCGCAGCCGCATGGCCGCCAGGAACATCAGCAGGTACATGATCAGGTACACCTGGGTGGTGATCACGGAGAAGATCCAGTAGACGCTGGACACATTGGGGATCAGTGCGTACATCAGCGCGATGACCGTCGTGACGATGCCCTGGGTGACCAGGATGTTCTGCTGGACGCCGTGGCTGTTGAGCTGCTGCAGGAACGGCGGCAGGTAACCCTCCTGACGCGAGATCAGCAGCAGTCCCTTGGATGGCCCGGCCAGCCAGGTGAGCATCCCGCCCAGGGAAGCGGCCACCAGGGCGACCGCGGCGATCGGGGTCAGCCAGCCGATGTGGAAGTAGGAGAAGAACGCGTCGAAGGCCTGCATGACGCCCGCGGTCAGGGACAGCTGGTCGGCCGGGACCACCCAGCTGATGGCGAGGGCCGGCAGGATGAAGATCAGCAGCACCATCCCCATCGCGAGGAACATCGTCTTCGGGAACTCCCGCGGAGGGTCCTTCAGCGACGAGACGTGGACGGCGTTCATCTCCATGCCCGAATAGCTCAGGAAGTTGTTGACGATGAGCACCAGGCTGGCCAGACCCGTCCACACGGGGAAGATGTTGGAGGCGCCCATCGGGGCGGCGGACGGGTTGCCCTGGCCGAGGAACACCATGCCGAGGACCACCAGCAGGGATCCCGGGATGAGCGTGCCGATGATCAGTCCCCAGGAGGCGAGCCCGGAGAGCGCCTTGGTGCCCTGCGAGGACACCCAGACGCCGGTCCAGTACAGGACGACGATCACGATGGCGGTGTAGACGCCGTTGGAGGCCAGGGACGGGTCGATGACATACGCCAGGGTGCTCGCGACGAACGCCAGCAGGCTGGGGTAGTAGAAGATCGTCATGGCGAACTGGCACCATACGGCGAGGAACCCGAGGGGCTTCGACAGTCCCTCGCTCACCCACCGGTACACGCCGCCCGACCAGCCCGACGCGAGCTCCGCCGAGACCAGCGAGGTCGGCAGCAGGAACACGATCGCGGGTACGAGGTACAGGAACACGCAGGCCAGGCCGTACACCGCCATGGTGGGCGCCGCGCGCAGGCTGGCGACGGAGGCCGTCGTCATCATCGCGAGGGTCACCCAGGTGAGCGTCGAGGAACCGGCCTTGGCCGCCACGGTCCCGGCCGCTTTTCCTTGCGGGACGTCGTCCGGGACGGGCACATCCGCAGCGCTCAAGGGGACCTCCGGGTCGACAGGGGCCGATTCTGTCCAGCCTCGCCCGCGCTCCCGCCGTCGGCGACTCGGGTACGGCCGTCCGGGGGCGGAAGCGCTGCGATGACCCGGCGGCGCTGGTGACCGGGCGCGTCGGCGCACTCCTTTCCCGGCCGTGATGCGTCGGACGTACCGGAGGGATTCGGCAGCACGTCACCCGGTGGTCGCCGGGCCCCCGACCGGGACGGTGTGGGCGTGCGAGGCCGCGGCCGCCCCGTACGCCCCGGGCCCGGCCCGGCGGCGTCGGGCGCGGATCGCCAGGACGGACAGCAGCATGCCCACCCCGGATGCGATCGCGAGCAGCAGGCACGCCCCGGACAGACCTGCCGCGAGCGCGTCCGCCGCCTCGTCCCCGGCCGCGCTCCGCGACTCCCCCACGGTCGCGTTGACCGTGGCCACGGCCGCCGTGAACGCGGCCGCTCCGATGTAGCGGGCCATGTTCGAGATGCCGGACGCCGCTCCGACGTCGTCGGCGGACACCGATGAGGTGGACGCGGAGCTCGCCGGACCGTTGACGAGCCCGAGGCCTGCGGCCAGGAGCACGAGCGGCAGGACGAACGCCCCGTAGCGCCAGTCGCCCTGGACGAACACGAGCAGCACGCAGCCGGCCGTCGCCGCCGCGAACCCCGCGGCGATCACGGGTCCGATGCCCAGCCGCTGGACCGCCCGGGGCACGAGTGGTGTGACAGCGATCAGGCCCACCGTCGCGGGGAGCGTGGCGAGGCCCGCCTCCAGCGGGCTGAGCGCGAGCGTGGCGGGGTTCTGGAAGTAGAGGCTGACGAGATACATCAGGCCGTTGATCACACCCGCGCTCAGCAGGATCCCGACGGTCGCTCCGATCAGCACGCGTTCCTTCAGCAGCCGCAGGTCCACCAGCGGCGCCTCGACCCGTCGCTCCACCGCGACGAACGCGAAGGCCGACACCAATGCGACGGCGAAGCATCCCAGCACCTCGGCCGAGAGCCAGCCCCATGCGGCTCCCTCGCTGAGCGCGAGCAGCGCCGGGGCGAGCACGGCGGCGATCAGCACGGTTCCGGCGAAGTCGATGGAGCGGCTGCGGTCGGGGTCGCGGGATTCGGCGACACCCTTCAGCGTGACCGGGACGCAGGCGAGGGCGATCGCCGCGTCGATCCAGAACAGGCCCTGCCAGCCCGTCCCGTCCACCAGCAGACCACCGACGAGCGGCCCGGCCGCGGCGCCCACCGCCGATGCCCCGCCCCACAGGGTCACCGCCCGTACCTGCCCCGCCCCCGAGGTGGACACGGACAGCAGGCTCATCCCGCACGCCAGGATGGTGGCTCCCGCCGCCCCCTGGATCGCCCGGCCCGCGATCACGCCCGCACCGCCGCCGGACAGCGCGATCAGCACGCACGAGGCGATGAACAGGGCCAGGCCGCCCAGGAAGACCAGCCGGCGCCCGAACACGTCGCCGAGCGCCCCCGAGGTGACGATCACCGCTGCGCCCACCAGCGAATACCCGGTGACGGCCCACTGGAGGGTGTCCAGGGACGTGCCGGTGTCCGCGCTGATCGCCGGCAGCAGGATGCTCACCGCGGAGGTGTTCGCGTTGACGACCAGGGTCGAGACACAGGTCGCGATCAGCACGGCGCTCTGCGCCGACCGGCCGGGGTCCGGGGGTGCCGGGTGACCTGCTTGCAGTTCCACACAGGCAGGTTCACATGCCCCGCACCGCCCTGCAGCTCGGAGCCGGCCGCGGCCGAGGAGGAGCTCGGCCAGTGCCGCATCCCCGATGTGGCGGAAACCGGCAGCTCGAACACGTCCTGTTCCTCTCCGGCTTCGCCCGCAGCTGCTCGACCGAGGCTCCGCGCCACCGGGGACGCTCCCCGGGTGGTGCGGCGCCGCTTCGGCCTGCTGACCGAGGCGCTCGGGCTGGACCGCCGGCGCGCTGCGGGCTGGACCCTGGCCCGGCTGCTGCAGAACACGCTGCGGGACATCGAGGACGGGCGTACCGCCGTCGACCCCTCCCAGACGGAGGTGGCCGAGGCGCTGCCCCGCCGCTGAGCCGCGCACCCGACGAGCGCGACACGCACCCCGGACCGCCTCGACGCGAGGCGGTCCGGCGCCACCGCCGGCTTCGGCTCCGACCGGGACACCTGCGCTGCTATTGCGGCTTCGGGCCCTTCATCAGCTTGCTGAGCTGTTCCAGGGGGCCTTCCTTCATGCCCCGGACGTAGTCCCAGCCGTTGTGGTCGCCGCCCTGGATCTCGTGGATCGTGACCTTGACCGGGCCATTGCCGACCTGCTGCTGGAACTTCTCCATCCGGTCGCGGCCGCCCTCCTTGGTGCCGTACTGGAAGAGGACGTTCACCTCGGGACCCTTGTTGGCGATCAGCTTCGGGGCGAGCTTCTCGGGGTTGTTGGCGTCCATTTCCGCCTGGTGGCCCTTCCAGAGCGGGGAGTCCGGGACGATCTCGCCGCCGTTGGCTATGACGGCCCGGAAGCGGTCAGGCTTCTGCAGGAGTTGCTTGAGACCGACGAAGGCGCCGGAGGAGTTGCCCATGAAGGCCCAGCCGTCACGGGACTTGTAGGTACGGAAGTTGGCCCGGGCGAGGTCGGGTACGTCCTCGCCTATCCAGGTGCCCATCTTGGCCTGGCCGGGGATGTCGGAGCCGTCGTAGTAGTACTTGGCGTCCGGGTTGAGGATCGGCATGACCAGGATGAACGGGAGGCTCTTGCCTGCTGCGGCGCCTTCGGCGATGGCCTTCTGGAGCCCCAGCTGCGGCATGGTCGCCCAGTAGTTGTCGGCGTTCCCGTTGCCTCCGGGCAGCGCGATCATGACCGGGAAGGCGCTCTTCGCGTACTCCGGGCGGTCGTACTCCTTGGGCGTCCACACCCAGACGCTGCCCTCGAAGCCGGACTTCGGGCCCTTCACCCGGGCCTTGGATATGCGGGTGCCGTCGTCCAGCTTGACCGCCTGCTTGAAGTCGGTGAACGGGCCGGCGGGGAGGGACAGATCCGGGTCCACGCTGGGCGCGGCGCTCTGCTTCCCGCCTCCGGTCTCCTCGTTCTGGGCCGCTCCGGCGGGGGGCTTCGCGTAGAGGACGGACTCGCCGTTCCCGTCGAACCAGTCCGTCTTCCAGTGGATCAACCCGGCGCCGGCACCGGCGAGCAGGGCCACGGCCACCGCGGAGCCGATCCACATCTTCTTCCGGGATCGGCTGGGTTGCTGCGGCTGCGGGTTAGGGTGCACGAACTTCGCTCCGAACAGTGCGGCTGCCCTCGAGCGGGCAGAACGGGTGGGTCCACCTACTTGGATGTGTTTTTCCACCCTCAAGGTTGCAAATCGGCGCCGGAAGGTGACGTATTGCGCTGTCGTCATCGGCCCCTTGTCCGTCTGGGCGGCGAGCCGGGCTGCCGCGGTGGGTATCGAAGCCGTAGCGATACGCGACGACGCCCACGATGCCTTCCCGCCCTCGGGTCTCAGGCCGGCTTGCGCCACACCGAGATGTGCTTCGCGGAGTCCTGGGTGAACGGATCCCCGTCCCAGTCCGCGACGCGACGTTCCAGCTCGAGCCCGGCGATCCGTGCCATCAGGTCGAGCTCTGCCGGCCAGGCGTACCGGTGCCGGGACAGCTCACGGCGGTAGCGGCCGTCGTCGCCGTCACGGGTGAAGTGGTGCGAGACGAGAATCTGCTCGGCCAGGTCGAAGGTGTCGAGGCCGAGATGCTGCTCGGAGACGTCGAACGGCACCGCGACCTGGCCGGGCGGCAGGAACCGCAGCGGCGGCACGCCCAGCTCGATGACGAACCGGCCGCCGGGCTCCAGATGACGCGCGGCGTTCCGGAAGCACTCGACCTGCTCGTCCTGCGTGAGCAGGTTCGTGATGGTGTTGTAGACGAGATAGACGAGGCTGAACTCGCCGGGGACGACGGTGGTGGCCATGTCCCCGATGGTTACCGGGAGCGTGCTCTCGTCGATCTTGCGCCGCAGCACCGCAACCATGTGCTCGGACAGTTCGATGCCCACTACCTGCACGCCGCGTTCCCGGAGCGGGACGCCCACTCGTCCGGTTCCGATGGCGAACTCCAGTGCCCGGCCGTCTCCGGCGAGGTCGGCGAGGAAGGCGAGGGTCGGTCCGAGAACGGCAGCCGAGGACGCCTCGGTCTCCTCGCTGTCGTAGCGGTCGGCGGTCGCACGGGTCCACAGTTCGCTGCTGGTCATGGGCAGCCACCTTGCCGGGTGCCACGGGGCACTGTCGACGTATTTGAGGTCCTCCCCGACTCGGAGCGCACGCCCACAACGGTCCGCGACAGCCTCGGGGCTCCGTGCCAGCCCGGCCGGAGCGGATGACGAACTCGCGCAGCGACGCGCCGGACGGCAGTCGGCTTGCGGCCCGGCCCCATGGCAGAGGCTCGACGAGGTCGTCCCGGCACGCGCCTGCGGTGTGGTGGGCCCGAGCGTTGTCTCGGGGTGACACTTCGCGCATATGTGCCCGTGGGGGCCGGGGTGGTCGGCGACCTATAGTTACGCGCTGCCGCCCCCGGGCAGCAGCGCGCGGCGGTTCACGGTTCGGTTCGGCGTTAAGGGGGCATACCCGGCCGGCCCTGCCGGGCCCCTGCGCATGTTCACGGTGGGCCCGGGCAGACGGTGGCAACCGATCGGCGAACAGAACGACAGAACGATGGGCGGTTGCATGCGGAGCGTGGGCGTCGAGGAAGAGCTGCTGCTGGCGGACGGGGAGAGCGGGGAGCCGCTGGCCGTTTCGGGAGCCGTGCTCGCCGCAGCCGACGAAAAGGCGGCCCGTGAAAAGGCAGCCGGCCACACATTCGAGGCTGAGCTCCAGGAGGAGCAGGTCGAGTTCGGCACGAAACCGGCGACGGACATGGGTCACGTGCGGGACGAGATCCTCCGGTGGCGCGCCGAGGCCGCCCGGCACGCCGCGGCGGCCGGTGCGGTCGTGGCGGCCATCGGCACCTCACCGCTGGCCGTCCGCCCCTCCATGTCCCCCGGGCACCGCTACGACTGGGTGGCGCGGCAGTTCGGCATGACCGCACAGGAGCAGCTGACCTGCGGCTGCCATGTCCACGTGTCGGTGGAGTCGGACGAGGAGGGCGTGGCCGTACTGGACCGCATGCGGCCCTGGCTGCCCGTACTGACCGCGATGAGCGCGAACTCCCCGTTCTGGCAGGGCGAGGACACCGGGTACGGCAGCTATCGCAGCCGGGTCTGGAACCGGCTGCCCGCGGCCGGGCCGGTGGACGTCTTCGGTTCCGCCGAGCGCTACCACGCGGAGGTGCGGGCCATGGTCGAGTCGGGGGTGCTGCGCGACCGGGGGATGATCTGGTTCGACGCACGGCTGTCCGCCTCCTACCCGACGGTGGAGGTCAGGGTGGCGGACGTGTGTCTCGATGCCTCGACCCCCGTCCTGCTGGCCGCCCTCGTACGGGGCCTGGTGGAGACCGCGGCCCGGGAGTGGCGGGCGGGCGAACCCCCGGCCGGGGTCAGCACCGGGCTGCTGCGGCTCGCGTCGTGGCAGGCGGGCCGCTCGGGGCTCGACGGTCCGCTGCTGCATCCCGAGACGTTGCGGGAGTCCGCGCCCGAGGCCGCCGTCGACGCGCTGTACCGGCACGTGGGCGACGCGCTGGCCGACTCCGGCGACGAGGAGCTCGTACGGGCAGGAATCGCCGGCCTCCTGGAGCACGGCAACGGCGCGCGCGTCCAGCGGAGCCTGCTGCGGTCGGAGGGGGACCTGGCTTCGGTCGTCCGGCAGTGCGCGCGCCGGACCACGGCCGGCGCCGACCGGCCGGGCCCGGACGCACGGAGCTGACGAGGAACCGCGCCGCGCCCGCGGGAACCCGCCACCTCCCCGCCCCCGCCTCCGGAGCGGCCCTCCGGAGGACAGCTCGGCGCGGGTCCTCCAGAATTTGTTAGGAGAGCCGCCCTACCTTGCCGTCCTGCGGGGGCCGCTGTGCACGATGTGCCCTACTGGTTGTGGATCGTCTTCGCCGCCACCGTCCTGGTGTCCCTGGCGATCGATCTGCTTGCCCACCGTGAGGCACACGTCATCGGCTTCCGCGAGGCGGCCGCGTGGAGCGGGGTGTGGGTCGGTCTCGCTCTCGTCTTCGGTGGTGTCGTCTTCGCCGTCGTGGGCACGCAGGCCGGGGTCGAGTACACGACGGCGTGGCTGCTGGAGAAGAGCCTGTCGGTCGACAACCTCTTCGTCTTCGCCCTGATCTTCGGCTACTTCAAGGTGCCGCGGGCCTACCAGCACCGCGTGCTGTTCCTCGGGGTGCTGGGCGCCCTCGTCTTCCGGGGCCTGTTCCTCGCCGCCGGCGTCGCCGTCGTCAGCCGCTTCACGGCCGTTCTGTACGTCTTCGCCGCCATCCTCTTCTGGAGCACGATCAAGATCCTCAGAGGAGAGGACGACAGCTTCGACCCCGGGCGGAGCATCGCCGTCCGGCTGCTGCGGAAGATCATGCCCGTCCGGGACGACTACGCCGGAACCAAGTTCTTCGTCAAGGAAGCGGGCAAACGCGTCGCGACGCCGCTGCTCGCCGTGGTGGCCGCGATCGAGGCGGCCGACCTGGTCTTCGCGGTGGACAGCGTGCCCGCCGTGCTCGCGGTGAGCAGTGACGCCTTCATCGTCTACAGCAGCAACGCGTTCGCCATTCTCGGACTCCGGGCGCTGTACTTCATGCTCGCCGGGATGCTGGAACGGTTCCACTACCTCAGCAAAGGGCTGGCCCTGATCCTCGCGTTCATCGGCGTGAAGCTGGTGCTGCAGGCCTCGCACAAGCTGATCAGCCCGGCGATCCCGGAGATCCCCTCACCCGTGAGCCTCGCCGTGATCGTCGTCGTACTCGCGGTGTCCGTCGTGCTCAGCCTGCTGCGACCGCCACCCGCCGATCAGCACGACGCAGCGCACGAGGACCGATGACGCACCTAAAAACCATTCAAAATAGGGCAAAGTGGAGCTAAAGTCTGATTATGGATGGAATAAAGCACTTTGCGGCAACCCGCCCCGGGCAGCTCTGCCCGTCCTGCAAGCAACCGCTGCCGACCACCGTCCAGCGGCACAAGACGATGGGCGTCTACGTCCCGCTGTACGCCGACGCCCCCTGCGACAACCCTTCGTGCAGCCGGGCCGTAACGGCGGACCGGCGGGCCCCGGAGGGCGACCGCACCCGGGGCCCCGCCACCGACCCCGGTCCGGACGGAGTGTGACCGGGCGCCGAGCAGCGCCCATAGCGGACGGAATTGACGATTCCGCGGGGGCCTGATCACGGGTGAGCCTTTTCGGACAGGATGGAACCCGTTACTCAGGGTAAGGGAGTTCGCCCGGCATATCTGCGCACACCCTGTCCCCCCTTGCCCCACCCGTCCCGCGTTGCAGTGCTACCGACAGGAATTCACGCGGCTGTACCCCGGGTAGTGCGAAGGATTTCCCGATCTGCGATCGCTATGCCGCAAAACAAGTCCGAAAATGACAGGTTTGCTTTGACTCTTGAGCGATCCATCCGTGAATGTCGTTCACATGTCCGACACATCCCGAGCCACCGCCGGTGGCCCTATGCGCTTGCGCGACTTCCGACTGTTACTCGCGGGAGCTGCCACCGGACAGCTCGGTGCACAAGTGACACTGGTGGCGCTGCCCCTCGTCGCCGTCCTCGAACTCGATGCTCCTGCCTTCCAGGTGGGCCTCCTGACCGCTGCGGAGACCGCCGCCTTCCTGCTCGTCGGGCTGCCTGCCGGAGCGCTCACCGACCGGATGCGCAAGCGGCCCCTGATGATCCGCACGGATCTGCTGCGCGCCGCGGCCATGGCCAGCATCCCCGCGGCCGCGGTCGCGGACGTCCTGACCATGGCCCAGCTCTACGCCGTCGCCCTCGTGACCGGCGTGGCCACCGTGTTCTTCGACGTCGCCCACCAGAGTTACCTGCCGCAGATCCTGCCCCGTGATCAGCTCATGGCCGGCAACGGCGCCCTGGAGACCGTCCGTTCCACCGCCCACGTGACCGGACCCGGCATCGGCGGCGGACTGGTCCAGCTCGTCGGAGCCCAGTTCGCCGTCATCGTCGACGCCATCGGCTACCTGCTCTCCGCCCTCTTCCTCCGACGCATCGACCAGGCCGAGAAGGCGCCCGAACCCGCGGCCGCCGGGGGTTCGCTGCGCAAGGAGATCGGTGAGGGTGTCCGCTTCGTCTTCGGCCATCCGCTGCTCCGGGTCATCGCCCTCACCACCGGCCTCGCCAACTTCTGCACGGCCGTCCTCATGGCGACGCAGACCGTGCATCTCGTCCGCGTCGTCGGGCTGGAGGCCGGCGGACTCGGGCTGGTGCTCTCCGCGTCGGCCGTGGGAGGCCTCCTGGGCGCCCTGTGCGCCGGGCGCCTCGCGGCAAGCCTGGGACAGGCCCGGGTCATGCTCCTGTCCGTCCTCGTGACCGGCCCGTTCGCGCTGTTGTGGCCCCTGTCCGGGCCCGGTCTCGCCGGGGCGGTCCTGTTCGCCGCGGGATCGGCGGTCGTCTCCTTCGGCGCCGTCGTCTACAACGTCGCCCAGGTCAGCTTCCGCCAGGGCATGTGCCCACCCCGGCTGCTCGGCCGGATGAACGCCACCCTGCGCTTCCTCATGTGGGGCACGTTGCCGCTGGGCGCGCTCCTCGGCGGAGCCCTCGCCCAGTCCTACGGGTCGCGTACGGCTCTCGCCTGGTGCGCCGTCGGCATCCTCGCCGTACCACTGCCACTGCTGCTCTCGCCGCTGCGCCGGATGCGGGACCTGCCCGGGCCGCAGGACGACGGTGGCGCCGGTCCTGAGGCCGATCCCGAGGCCGAGGCGGGTGCCGGCCGCGGGACGCAGCGGGACACGGCCTCCGCCGACGGCGACGAACGGCCCGCCCCCGCACCCGCCGGCTGACCACGGGCCGGCCGCCGCCCGGCCGCCGGGGACTACCCCTGCGCGGGCACCGCCCGCCGCCACCGACCACACCGCCATGCCCGCAGGGGCCGCGCCGGCGTTCCGCGCGACCTCTGCCGCGACGAAGAGGACCACGTGCGCAGCATCACGAGTCAGTACCTGGCCCGCTACCGACGTCTCACCGGCGACCGGTCCGACACCGTGCTGCCGGTCACCGGAGCACAGCGCCGCTTCCTGCTGGTGCGTTCGCTGGACCCGTCGGGACGCCCCGACGTGGTGCCGATGTTCTTCGCGTTCCCTCACGGAACCATCGACCCCGAACGCCTGCGGGCAGCGGCGTCCCGGCTCGCCGCACGGCACACGGCCCTGCGCTCACGGCCCTCCGTCGTACGGGGCACGCCCGTGCTGTGCGTGGCCGATCCGGACGTCGGCGTAACACGGCCGGCCCTCGCGCCGGGAGAGTCGCCCGCCGAGGCGCTCCGTCGTGCGCTGGAATCCTGGGACGCCCAGGGTCCCCCGTTGCGGCTCTTCCTCGTACGCGACGAGGAGCGCGAGGAGGAGATCCTCGCCGTCGCCCTGGACCACGCCGTCTGCGACGGCCGTTCGCTGGCGCGGATCGTCGGCGAACTCGGCGCCGCCTACAGCGAGGAGGCCACCGGTTCCCACGCCGCACCAGGGGAGACGGAGAACGAACTCGCCGCCTACCGGGACGCGGTCCTGCGTCAACTCGCCGCCGAGGAAAGGGCGGAGACGCCCGAGGCCGCCGCGTACTGGGCGGACAGGCTGCGTACGCTGCGTGCCCACGCCCCGGCGCCCGGTCCGGCCCGCCTGCCCGAGGGCGCACGGCCCAGCGGCGTCGCGC
Organism: Streptomyces sp. NBC_01232; assembly: GCF_035989885.1. Taxonomy (GTDB): domain Bacteria; phylum Actinomycetota; class Actinomycetes; order Streptomycetales; family Streptomycetaceae; genus Streptomyces. Next base: position 7,689,822 of record NZ_CP108518.1, on the reverse strand, counting down.
AGGCCCGGCTGCCCGCGTACGACGGCGGCGTGTCCTTCCCCGGACTGCTCGACGCCTGCCGCTCCGCGGCGCGCGAGCTGTACGGCCCCGGCCGCACGGTCCCGCTCGGCTACCCGTGGGGCGGCCGTCCCCCGGGAGCGGAACCGGTCGTCGGATGCTTCCTCAACACCCTCGTCTTCCCTGCCGAAACCGGCCCCGAGGCGGGCCTCGGAACGGGCCTCGGAACGGGCCCCCGCTCGGAGGCGGCGGCCGACGCCTGGTGGGACGATCTCGACCGGGCCGACGTACCGTTCGACGCGGTCGTGGCCGCCGCGCGGGCCGCCGGCTCGGGCTGGACCGGAGGCCTGGACGGCCTGCTCACCGTGGACGACGACAGCCGTCGCCCGCCGCTGGTGCTGGCCGGTGTCGAGGGACGGGAGATCCACGTCGACGGCCGGCCGGTCCGCGGTCCCTTCGCCGTCTCCATCACCCAGGGAGCGGAGATCCGCCTGCGGATGGTGTGGGACCGGGCGGTGCTCGACGACGGGGCCGCGCAGCGGGCGTTCGACGCGCTCACCCACGCGCTGCGCCCTTCGGAGCCCACCGTGCGGTGACCCCGCCGCCGCACCGCCACCCGGACGCCGCCCCGCCGCCGCAGGTCCCCGACTCCCCCGGCGGGAACCCCGCCTGCCCGGCCGCGGCACTCACGGCCACCCGGCACCACGCACACCCCGCACACCCCGCACACCCCGCACACCGCACCCCAGCGCGGCCCGACACCGCCGCGCACCCCGGACTTCCCCCACGGCATCCCCCACCCCCACGCAGAAAACGGCACCGCGCGACCCGCGAAGCCGCCCGCACGACCACCGGACACGACCGTGACCGGCACGGAGACCGACCCGACAACCTCAGGGATCGCCCATGCTTCCCCTCTCCTCCTCGCAGGAGATCGTCTGGCTGCACGAGCAGATGCAGCCCGGCAGTCGCGCCTACAACTTCACCGCCTCACTGGACCTGTGGGGCACGCTCGACACCGAGGCGCTGCGCCGGGGGCTCGATGCCACCCTGGCCCGCCACCCCGGTCTGCGGCTCGAACTCGTCGCCTCCGCCGGGTCCGTGCCGGCGCAGCGGGTCGCGCCGCGGTGCGCGCCGCGGCTGCACACCGTCGACCTCGCCACGGAGGAGGACCCCGAGGCGGCTTTCGCCCGTCTCCTGCGCACCGAGGCCGAGACGCCGCTCGACACGTTCGAGGCACCGCTGATCCGCTGGACTCTCGTACGGCTGGCCGAACGCCACCACCGTCTGATCCACGTCGAGCACCACCTGATCCACGACGGGCACTCCTTCGCGATCCTGCTCGACGACGTCTTCCGCGTCTACCGCGCCCACGTCCTGGGCGAGACCCTCACGCTCCCGCCCGCCTCGTCGTACGCGGACCACGTCCTGGAGCGGACCGAGGCCGCGTACGCATCCGAATCCCTCGACTTCTGGCGGGCCGAACTGCAGGGCCAGCAGCACGACCTGCCGCTGCCGGGCCTGACCCGGCCCGGTGCCCGCCGCAAGCACCACGGCGGGCAGCTGCGTCAGACCATCGGCGCCGATCTCGCCGAACGCCTGCGCGCGCACGCCCGTTCACGCGGTCTCACCCCCTTCTCCACGCTCCTCGGGCTGTTCGCCGAACTCCTGCGCCGGCACAGCGGCCGCTCCCGGATGGTCATCGGCACCGCGGTCGGCAACCGCCCCCTCGGCTACGAGGACGCCGTGGGCATGTTCGTCAACACCATCCCGCTGCCGCTCGCCCTGGACGGCGCCGTCCCCGCCCAGGACACCATGGACGAGGTCACCGACACCCTGATCCGGGCCCTGCCGCACCAGGACGTGCCGGTCCAGGAGCTCACCCGGGCGCTCGGCATGCACACCTCCGGCGCCGACAACCCCCTCTTCTCCGTGATGTTCAGCGCCCACGACGCGCCGCTGCCCGAGATCGACGTACCGGGCCTCGACATCACCCTCTTCGAGGGCTTCAACACCGGCACCACCCGCTTCGACCTCGACGTGGTCCTGCTCCCGGACGACCGGCGCGGCGTCACCCCGCGCCACGGCTCGCCCGGTATGACCCTGGTCTGGGACTACGACATGGACCTGTTCGGCGAGGACGTCGCCCGCTTGCTCTCCGGCCGTTTCCTGGACCTGCTGCGTGCCTATCTCGACAGCCCCGAGACCCCGCTGGCGGACCTGGATCCGACCGCCGTGGAACCGGCCGCCGAGCCCGTGCCCGTCCCGTCCGACCGGGATCCGCTGGATCCCGTGGCCGCGCAGCACCCGTCGCTGCCGGCCCTGCTGTGCGGAGCCCGCCGCCTCACCTACGGCGAGCTCGACGACCGCGTCGGCTCGCTCGCCGAGCGGCTGCGCACCGCCGGTGTGACGGCCGGCCGGCCCGTGGCCGTGGTCCTGCCGCGGGGGGCCGACTCGCTCGTCGCCCTGCTCGCGTGCCTGCGGACCGGCGCCGTCTACTGCCCGCTGTCCCCGTCCGATCCGCCGGCCCGGCTCGGCCTGCTGCTGGAGCGGCTCGACCCGGCGCTGGTCCTCACCGGTGACGGCACCCCGGCCCTGCCGGACGCGCTGCCGACCGCCCGGATCGACGCCCCCGTACTGCCTCCCGCGCGCGGCACCGCCGGACTTCCCGGCACCGCGTACGTCATCCACACCTCCGGCTCCACCGGGACGCCGAAGCCGGTGGCCGTCGGTCACGCGGCGCTGGTGCACCATCTGACGTCGGCCGCAGAGCGGTTCGGCCTCACCACCTCGGACCGGGTCCTGATGTTCGCCCAGCCGTCCTTCGACGTGGCGCTCGAGGAGGTGCTGCCGGCCCTGCACGCCGGTGCGTGCCTGGTCCTGCCCGAGTACGAGGTGCCCACCGGCGCGGAGCTCACCGAACTGCTGGTGTCCGCCCGGGTCACCGTCGCCAACCTGCCCACCAGCTACTTCCTCGCCACCCGCGAGGACCTGCGTCCCGCACTGCGCGAGGAGAGCTGGGCGCCCAGGCTCTTGGTCCTCGGCGGTGAGCGCCTGCCCGTGGAGGCGTTGCGCGGCGTCCTCGCCGACACCGACGCCACCGTGCTCAACGTGTACGGCGTCACGGAGGCGGCCATCAGCTCGACCGTCCACGAGGTCTCCCGCGACGCCCTCGCCGAGGGCAGGGCGGGCGCCGAGATCCCCCTGGGCACCGAACTCCCGGGCGAGCGGATCCACGTCCTGGACTCCCACCACCGCCCGCTGCCGTCCGGGGCGGTCGGTGAACTCGCCGTGGCAGGGCCCGGTCTCGCCGAGGGCTACGCGGGCAACGCGGAGGTGACGGCCGCCCGGTTCGTCACCGTCGACGCGCTCGGCGGGCAGCGCGTCTACCTGACCGGCGACCTCGGCTACCGCGGGCTGGACGGCCTGCTGTACTTCCTCGGACGGCGCGACAACCAGATCAAACTGCGCGGCCACCGCATCGAACTGGAGGAGATCGAGGCGGCGGCGTCCGCGGTGCTGGGCGGCCGGTCCTGCGCCGTCGTACTGGACCGGGAGGGCCCCGGCGGGCCCAGGCTCGTCGGCTTCCTCGAGGGCGGCGCCGACGGCGCGGCCTTCGACGAGAAGGCGCTGCACGCCGAGCTGAGCAGGCGCCTGCCCGGCCCCCTCGTGCCCGCCCGGTGGGCAGGGCTGGACGTCATGCCGACCCTTGCCGGCGGCAAGCCCGACCGTACGGCGCTGTCCCGCCGGGCGGCGGCGCTCGACGCCGACGACGCCGGCGACGCCACGGCGTCGGATCGCGGCACCGAGCCGGGGACCGGCTCCGGATCCGAGCCCGGGCCTGCGGCCGACGCCGTGTCCGACGACCCGATGACGGCCCTGCTCACGGAGGGCTGGTGCAAGGTCCTCGGCCACAGCCGTTTCGACGCCCGCTCCCACTTCTTCCACAGCGGGGGCCATTCCCTGCTGGCCGCCGAGCTGGCCGCCTGGCTGGAGCCCCGGCTGGGCACCCGCCCGCCGCTGCGGGTGCTCTTCCGCAACCCCGTCCTCGCCGACCAGGCCGATGCCCTCGCCGCCACCGCCCTTTCCACGGAGTCGTGATGACCCAGTCCCCGACCGCGCCCACCATCCCCGCCGTCCCCGCCATCCCCGGGACGCCGCTCGACACCGGCCTCGTCACCGGCCTCGTCACCGGCCTCGTCAGCGGTGGCCTGCCGAGCATCGCCCGGGGCCCCCGCGCCGAACCGACCCGTGTGCTCGGCCGCTTCGAGGAGTGGGCCCGGCGTACCCCGCAGGCCCCGGCGGTGATCGACCGCGCTCAGATCTGGACGTACCAGGACCTCGACGCGGCGGCCGCCCTGGTCGCCGCCGATCTGGCCGACCGCGTCCGGCCCGGTGACCTGGTCGGCGTCTGCCTCGACCGGTCCACCGCCCTGGTGGTGACCGCCGTCGCGCTCGCCCGCCTCGGCGCCGTCTACCTGCCGCTCGGCCCCCGCCCCGGCGAACGCCGCATCCAGGCCGTCACAGAGGACCTCGACGTCGCCTGCCTCATCGGCGACCCCGACGTCCTGCCCGCGGACCACCGCGGCGGGGAGCACAGCGTGCTGCCGCTGCCCACCAACGGGGTGAACGCCCCCGCCACCGCGGTGGCGGCCTTCGCCGACTCCGTCCGCGGCACCCGGCGCGCACCCGAAGGCGCCCTGTACGCCGTCCTCACCTCCGGTTCCACCGGCCGCCCCAAGGCGGTCGCCGTGGCCGAGTCCTCGCTCTCCGTCGCCCTCGACTGGTACCGGGCGGAGACCGGTCTCGCACCGGGCGACCGCCAGTCCCTGCTCATCGGTGTCGCGTTCGACCCACATCTGCTGGAACTCTGGGCGGGCCTCACCTCGGGCGCCGCCCTCGTGCCGGCCCCGGACGACACCCGCTGGGACTCGCACGTACTCACCGACTGGTGGCGTGACAGCGCCCTCACGCACGCCGTGGCGGCGACTCCCACCGTCGAACCGCTCCTGGACCGGCCGTGGCCGCAGGACCTGAAGCTGCGTCACCTCGTCGTCGGCGGCGACCGCATGCGCCGCCGCCCGGCCGCCGACGTCACCGCGACCGTCCACAACGCCTACGGTCCCGCGGAAGCCACCGTCGTCACCACCACCCACACCATGCGCGGCACCGATGCGCAGGCCGGCGACCAGAGCCCGCCGCCCATCGGCACCGCGCTGCCGGGCGTCATCCTCGTCGTCACGGACGCCGAGGGCCGCCCCGTGGCCGTCGGGCAGGAGGGTGAACTGCGCGTCGGCGGGCACTGCCTGGCGCTCGGGTACCTCGACCCGGAACTCACCGCACGCCGGTTCACCGCGCCTCCACAGGACCTGGGGCTGCCTGCGGTCGACCGCCTCTACCGCACGGGCGACCGGGTACGGATGAACGCCGACGGCAGTCTGGAGTTCCTCGGCCGCCTCGACGACCAGGTGAAGATCAGCGGAGTGCGGATCGAACCGGTCGAGGTGGAAGCCGCCTTCGAGCAGGACCCCCGGGTCCGCACCGCGGTCGTCACCGTGCTGCGCGACAGCTCCGGCCACGGTCGCCTCGTCGCGCACGTACGGCCGGCCGACGGCGCCGAACCGGCTGCGGCAGATCTGCTCGCCGCGGTCCGGGCCTGGCTCCCCGAGCAGGCCGTCCCCACCGCCGTACGCATGGTCGACGGCTTCCCGCTCGACGCCAACGGCAAGGTGGATCGCCCCGCCCTGGCAGCCCGGGCCCAGGCCCCGGCCCAGGTACAGGACCCGTCACAGTCCCCGGCCGCCGCGCCGTCCGGGGGCACGGCCACGGACGACGCCGCCGCCTGCCTCGCCGACGACGTTGCCGACGACCTCGCCGCCGCAACCGCCGGCGAGCGACTCGTGCTGACGACCGTGCGCGAGCTCCTCGGCCGGCCCGGCACCGGCCTCGGCGACCACTTCACCGACGCCGGCGGCACCTCCGTGGTCGCCGCACGCCTGCTGGCGACGGTCGAACGCGAGACCGGGGTCCGCCTGCGCGCCCCCGAGCTGCTGCGCAGCACCGACCTGCGGGCCTTCGCCGCCCTCCTCGACCAGCGCCGGACCCCGCGCCCGGAAGGAGCCTGACATGACGCCCACCGCCCTGCCCGCGCTCGTCGCGCGGCACGCCGAGCTCACCCCGGACGCCCTCGCCGTCGTGGACGGCGACACCACCCTCACCTACGGCGGTCTCCTCCAGGCCGGCCGCGCCCTCGCGGCACACCTGCGCGAACACCGAGTGACGCGCGGCGACCGGGTGGCGCTCCTGACGACGCGTTCGTCCCGCACGATCGTGGCGCAGCTCGGGCTGTGGCTGGCGGGAGCCGTGTGCGTGCCGCTCGATCCTGCCCAGCCCCGCCCGCGCACCGAGGCGGTGATCGCGGACGCGGAGGTGAAGCTCACCGTCGGCGACGCGAAGCTGCTGGACGCGGCCGCGTTCCCCGGTCCCGTGCTCGCCCTGCCCGAGGAGCCGCTCACGACCGGCCGGCCGGTCGACGAGTCCGACCCGGACAGCCCTGCGTTCATCATGTTCACCTCCGGTTCCACCGGCCGCCCCAAGGGCGTCCTCGTGCCGCACCGGGCCATCGCCGAGCTGGTCACCGGACCGGACTACGTCACCCTCACCGGCCGCGACCGCGTCCTGTTCCACTCGTCCATGACCTTCGACGCCTCGACGTTCGAGGTCTGGGTCGCGCTCGCCAACGGCGCCGCGGTCGTCGTCTGCACCGAGCAGCGGCCCTCCCTGGAGGACCTGGCCCGGCACGTCGAGCGGTACGGCGTGACGGTGGCGTTCTTCACCACGGCCCTCTTCCACCAGCTCGCCGCACGCCGCTCCCGTGTCTTCGCCCAGCTGCGTTCGGTCGTCGTGGGCGGCGAGGCAATGGCCGCCGCGCAGGCGCGCGAGGTGCTCACCGCGTTCCCCTGGCTGGAGCTCGTCAACGGCTACGGGCCGACCGAGACGACCACATTCGCCACCGCCCACCGGGTCACCGCGCGGGACTGCGAGGGCCCCGTACCGATCGGCAGGCCCGTCGCCGGGGCCACGGCGCACGTCCTGGACCCCGACGGTCACCCGGTGGCCGACGGCGACCGGGGCGAACTGTGGATCGGCGGCAGCAGGCTCGCCCACGGGTACACGGGCCTGCCCGCACTCACCGCCGAACGGTTCGTCGAGCATCCCGCCGCCGACGGGCGGCTCTACCGTACGGGCGACATCGTCTCCGTCCGGCCCGACGGCATCCTCCAGTTCCACGGCCGCAACGACGACCAGGTGAAGGTCCGCGGCTTCCGCATCGAACCGGCCGAGGTCGAACACGCCCTCCGCGAGCAGCCGGAGGTGGACGACGCCGCCGTCACCGTCGACGGCGCCGGTTCCCCCGAGGCACGCCTCGTCGCGTTCGTCGTCGCCGCGCCCGGCCCGGTGCCCCACGGCGCGGCGCTGCGCGAGCGGCTCGCCGCTGTCCTGCCGGCCCACCTGGTTCCCGACGTGGTCACCGTGCTGGAGCGGCTCCCCCTGACCCCGGCCGGCAAGGTCGACCGGCGCGCGCTCACCGGACGCGCGCACGCCGCCGGGAACGGGCTCGCCGATGAGCCGGTGGCGGCCCGGATGACACCGCTGGAGGAAGCCGTCGCCTCGGTGTGGAGCCAGGCGCTGGGCATCGAGGTCACCCGCGCCGAGGACGAGTTCCTGCTCGTCGGCGGCCATTCCCTCCTCGCGCTCGCCGTCACCGAGGACCTGCGCGAGGAACTCGGCGTGGAGATCTCCCTCGCCGACTTCTTCTCCTCCCCGACCGTCGCCGCGCAGGCCGCGCTGGTCGAACGCGCCCTCCTGGCCGCCCACACGGACCTCCACCCCGAGACCCCGGAGCACAGCGATGTCCACTGACACCGACTCCGCGGCGCGCGACCGCAAGCAAGCGCTCCAGCAGGAGCTGCTGCGCCGGGCCCGCGCCGGCACCGCCCGACGCACGACGGCCGGTACCGCTGCCGCGCCGGCCGCCGGCGTCCCCCTCTCCCGCGCTCAGCGCCGCATGTGGCTGATGGAACGGCTCGGCGGCGCGGGCGACTCCTACCACGTGCCGTTCGCCACCCGTGTGCGCGGTCCGTTCGATGCTGCCGCGTTCGCCTCCGCCCTCACCCGGCTGGTGGCCCGGCACGCCATCCTCCGTACCCGCTACACGGAGCACGAGGGCGAGCCCCGCCAGGAGGTGCTCCCGACGCCGCGGACGGTCCCCGTACACGTCGTCGACACCGACGAGGCGCAGGCCCCGGAGCTGCTGCGGCGCGAGACGGCCCGGCCGTTCGACCTCGCGGCCGGCGACGCCGTCCGGGCACTCGTCCTGCGGCACGGTCCGCAGGATCACACCCTGTTGCTGACGTTCCATCACATTGCTGTCGACGGCGCCTCGCTGGAGACCGTGGCGGCCGAACTCGCCGTTCTCTACGCGGCGGCCACCGACGGAACGGGCCGGCACATGCTGTCCGCTCCACCGCAGTACGCCGACCACGCGCGGCGCGAGCACGACGGCCTGCCCGGCCTCGAGGCGGAACTGAAGCGCTGCAGCGACCTGCTGGCCGACGCCGCCCCGCCGCGCCTGCCCCGGCCGGCGGCGGCAGCACCGCGGACGGCCGTGCGTCCCGGGGCCGTGCGCAGCGTGCCTCTGGCGCCGACCGTGCCCGACGCCCTGCGGGCGCTGGGTGCGCAGCGACAGGCCACGCTCTTCGCGGTGTCGCTCGCGGCGGCCTTCGCCGCACTGCACCGCCTCACCGGCGACGAGGACCTGGTCATCGGCGTGGCGGGCACCCATCGCAGCGGAACCGCCATGCGTGACCTGGTCGGCCTGTGCGTCAACACGCTGCCCGTGCGGGTGGACCTCTCCGGCGGCCCGTCCTTCGCCGAACTGCTGCGACGGGTGAGGGACGCGCTCCTCGAAGCCCAGGGCCACCGGCACATCCCCTTCGACCTGGTCCTCGAACGCCTCGGCGCCGGTGCCCGCGGCGCCGACGGGACCGCCCTGGTCCGCGTCACCGCCGACGTACTCGGCGAACCGACGGTGCTGCGGCTGCCGGGTACGTCGGCCGAGTACGTCGACGTCCCCTCCGACGGCGCGAAGTTCACCCTGTCCTACGGTCTGGTGCCGGGCGGCGACGCCGACGCCGCGCAGCCGCTGGCGCTCGTCCAGTACGACGCGAACGCGCTGGACGACACCGTGGCGGAGGCGGCCGTACGGGACTACGCGGCGCTGCTGCACGCGGTCGTGGCCGACCCGGAACTCGCCCTGAGCAAGCTGCCGCTCCCCGGCCCTATCGACGGCTCCGGCCCCCTTGACGCCGCCGATCAGGAAGGCGGCGATCCGGACGGCGACAACCCGCAGGACGCTGCTGCGGAACGCGCTGACCCGGAAGGCGAGGGCCACCCCGCCGCGCTGGCGCTGCGCGCCCACCCGAGCGTCGCCGACGCCGCGGTGGTCCGGCCCGAGCAGGGACCGCCCGTGGCCTACGCCGTCCTGCGCGACAGCGTCGGCCCCTCCGGTCACGAGCTGCTGGGCCTGCTGCGCCGGTCGCTCGCGCCCGAGGCCGTACCCGCCACGGTCACGGTGCTCGACGCGCTGCCGCGCTCGGCCGCCGGGCCGCTCGACCACGCCCGGCTGCCCGGGCTGCCGGGGCCGTCCGCGCCCGGCGCTCCGTCCGGCCCCCGGGCCGAAGCGGTCAGGGAGACCTTCGCGGCGGTGCTCGGCGTCGCACCGTCGCCGGACGACGACTTCTTCGCCCTCGGCGGCCACTCTCTGAAGGCGGTGCAGCTCGCCGAACGGCTGCGTACGGACCTCGGACTGCCGCTCACGGGTCTCGACGTGCTGCAGGCCCGTACGCCCCGGGCGCTGGCCGCGCTCCTCGACGAGCGGGCGGCACGGCAGAGCGCTGCGAAGACCGCGAGCAGGCCGGCCCCCCGCTCCCGGCACGTCCGCCCGGGCACGGTGCTTGTCACCGGCGCGACGGGCGGCGTGGGCGCGTTCGTCGTACGTGAACTCGCCGCGCAGGGACGCCCCGTACTGGCGCTGGCGCGGCCCGAGTCCGCCCATCTGATCGCCACCGAGGGCGTCGACGTCATCGAGGGCGACCTGTCCGACCTGGCCGGGCTGCGGGAGGCCGTCGCGCAGGCGGACGCGGTCGTCCACGCCGCCTGCACCTTCACCCGGCACGACGTGGACCGGGCGGCGACGGAGGCGATGGTCGACGCCTGGCGGCGCGGCCCGTTCGTCTTCGTCAGCAGCGTCGACGCCTACGGTCACCCCGCGACGGAGCGGGTCGCCGAGGAGTCGGCGCCCCACGAGCCCGTGAGCCCGTACGGGAGGGCGAAGCTCGACTGCGAGGCCATGGTGCTGCGCGCCGCGGGGACCGAGGGACGCGGGGGCGCGAGCGCCGTGCGGTCACCGATCGTCTGGGGCGCGCACGACCGGCTGCGCGAGCAGATGCGCTGGGGCGCCATCGGCACCCTCTACCAGTCAGCCCGCCAGGGCCTGGCGATCGAACTGCCGCGTCCCGGTACCGGTGGACACGACTGGTACGGCGCCGCCTGGGTGCACGCGGCCGCCCTGGCCCGTGCGGTGGCCGAATGCCTGGACCGGCCCGTGCACGGAGTCGCCAACGCGTGCAGCGGCCACGTGTCCTGGCACGACCTGGCCCAGGACCTCATGGAACTCCTCGGCACCCGCGCGGACTTCCGTACGACCGGGGCGGTACCCCAGGACCTCGACCACCGCTGGCACTACGACAGCGCACGCCTGGCCCGGCCTCTGCGCGCACGCGCGGGAGAGGACCGGAGGACCGTGCTGGCCGAGATGATCGGCGCCATGACGGCCGACGGCGCCTGACGCACCGCCGCGTCCGGAGCCCCCTGCGGGTGCTCCGGGCGCGGCGCGGCACGTGCACGCTCAGGGGCGGATGCCGTCGCAGGCGATGGGCAGGTGGCGGGGTCCGCGCAGCACCGCGTTCTGACGGTACGGCGGCGGGTCCTCCAGCAGCCTGGGGTTCTCCAGCCGACGGGCCAGTTCGCTCAGCGCCAGCTGGGCCTCGAGGCGGGCCAGCGGGGCGCCGAAGCAGCTGTGGATGCCACTGCCCAGGCCGAGGTGCTGGATGTCCTTGCGGTCGGGGTCGAAGCGGTCCGGGTTCTCGAACCGCTTGGGGTCGCGGTTCCCGGACGCGAGGATCAGCGAAACCGTCGCGCCCTTGGGGATGGTCACCCCGTTCACCTCGATGTCGGCGAGCGTGCTGCGCCGGGGCAGCAGCTGCACGGGCGGCTCGTAGCGCAGCAGTTCCTCCACGATCGGCACGGACAGCTGCGGGTCCTCGCGCAGCCGCTGGAGCACGTCCGGGTGGCGCAGCAGGGTGAGCATGCCATTGGTGATCAAGTTGACCGTGGTCTCGTGGCCCGCGATCAGCAGCAGCGCCGCGGTACTGATGACCTCCAGCGTGTCCATGGCCCCGTCCGGTTCCTCGCTGACGGCCGCCAGCTGGGACAGCATGTCCTCGCCCGGGTTCTTGCGGCGCTCCTCGATCAGGCCGGCCAGGTACATGCCGAGCTCGACCTGCGCGTCGGCGGCGCCCTTGGACTTGTCGGCCGGGTCGGCGTCCGGATCGGGGTCCAGGCTGGCGGCGATGGTGTCCGCCCAGCCGTGGAAGCGCGGCTCGTCCTCGCGCGGCACGCCCAGCAGCCGGCAGATCACCGTCACCGGGAAGGGGTAGGAGAACTGCTCGACCAGGTCGATCCGTTCCAGGGACCCCGTGCCGAGGATGCCGTCGATGAGGCCGGAGACGATGCCGTCGAGCTCGCCGCGCATGTCGTGGATGCGGTGCGGGGAGTGCGGCGGCCCGAAGGGCCGGTTCGTGATGCGGCGCAGCCGGTCGTGCTCCGGCGGGTCGCGCCTGATGAAGACCGGCGGCAGGGTCGAGTCGTCGCCCTCGGACTGCGCCAGCGGGTCGTTCGCCGAGAGTGTGAGGTTGCGGGGGTCGGAGCTGATGCGCGGATCGTGCAGCAGGGCCTGGATCTCGTGGTAGGTGCTGACGACGTAGGGCCCGTCCTCGTCGTGGAACACCGGTGTCCTGCGCAGCTCCTCGTACAGCGGGTACGGGTCGGCGCGGTGGGCGTAGTCGATGATCTGCCGGAGCATGGCTTGGCTCATGGGGCGTCCTCGTGCGGCTCGCGGGATCGGCGGATCGGGGCGTGGCAAGGGCCGCGGACCGCCGGCGTGCAGGGCCGGCGCATTCATGCGCAGGCGCCCACGGTGCGCTGCGCGTCCACGGAGCGATCGAGCGGGTCCGCCTCCGTCGTCGTCCGCACAGGTCGTCGGGCGACTTCGGATCCCGCTTTCCCCAGCATGCACGGCGGGCCCGGGGACCGCCTGCCGGACAACGGAACCGCAGGTCGTACCCCCGACAGCCGTCGCCCCCCTCGCGTCTTCGTCTGCGATGCCCGACGCCTGGTACCTGACGGCGCCGGACGTACGGACCGGCGAGCGGGTGCGGAGCCGGCTGGTCGGCTGCGGCCCCTGTTCAGCAACCACTACGCCCCGGTGTCCTCCGCAGCCCGGCTGCCGCTCGATCGTTTGCGACAATGGCGTCCAGCGAGACGGGGAGGGGCGCCGTGAATCAGCCGGGTCGACAGCCGCGGTCCGAGGAGCGCGCCACGGACGGGCGCGCCGAGCGCGGCCGGCAGTCCCGGGTGAAGATCGCCGAGGCCGTCCTGTCCCTGCTCGACGAGGGGGAATCCACCTTCCCCGCGGAGCGGGTCGCCGAGCGCGCCGGCGTGTCCCGACGCCTCGTGTTCCACCACTTCGCCGACATGTCCGAGCTGGTGGAGACGGCCATCACCCGCCGGCTGGAGCAACTGATCGAGCAGATCAGGCCCCTTCCGACCACGGGGCCCCGTACCACGCGGGTAGCGGCCCTGACGGAACAGCGGGCCCGGATCCTGGAGTGGATCACACCGGCGCAGCTGACGCTGATGCGCCTGGCGACACCGGGTGACCGCGTCACCGAGGTCACCCGAGAGGTACTGGACCTCGCCCGGGGGCGACTGGCCGAGGTCTTCGCGGAGGAACTCGAACGCCTGCCCGCCGCACGCGGATCCGAGGTGCTGCACGCACTGGACGCGGTGACGACCTGGGGCGCCTGGTACCACTGGCGCAGCAGCGGCCTGAGCGCCGAAGCGGCCGCCCGCACGATGGAGACGGCCGTGCACGCCCTGCTCGCCACCACGGACCCGCTTCCCTCCGACGGCCGGCCGAGCCCCGCTCACTCCCGGTAACTACGCGCGCGCGGCCCGCTCCCGCCGCCCTCCGACACCGCGCGACAGCCGGCCGTGCAGGGCGGGGCCGCCCGCGGCCACCAGGACGAACAGGAACCCGGCCGTGATCAGAGCCGGTTCGGGGAACCACAGCCCCGCGATCCGGTCGACGATCAGGGCCACGGCCACGAGGAGCACCTTCCCCGCCACCAGGCCGAAGAACAGCCCGCGGTCGACGGGGGCCCGCCCGCCCCGGGCGAGACGGCGGCCGACCAGACGTCCGGCCACGCTGACGCAGAGCACCACCACGAGGACGCGCAGGGCATGCTCCCACGCGGGCATGTCCGCGCCGAGCGCCCACACGCCGCCCACGGCCGCACCCACGGCGGCGTACGCCGACCTTCGCGCGAGCCCGGCCGACGGTGTACGCGGGCCGGTGCTGCTCGGCCGGGAACAGGCTCGGGCGCTGTATGCGGACATGTCTGGGCCTTTCCTTACAGACGGTAAAGAACAGCTACGAAAAACCACAAAACAACTTGCACTTCGAGTGTCATATCTTTGGCTGCGAATCGTCAAGCCCCTGCCTCCGCGGCGGAGCCGGCCCGGCGGCACAGCGGCCCGGCCGCCCGGCGGCCGTACCCATACAGGAAGAGGCCGCCGGCCCACCGGTCGCGGACCGGCTTTAGCGGAAGTTGCGCAACCCGGCCGGCCCCGGACGGGGCGGGGCTATCGTCCACCACTGCGGTGGGTACGGCCCCGTACCGGCCGCAGTCCCCAGCACCCTCAGGCGAGCCACACCGTCCGGCTGCACCCCCGGCGACCGGCGCGGACGGCGACGCCGCCGATGACGACCGCCACGGAGGCCGCCCTTGACGCCCAGCGGATCGAGCCTCGCGAGGATGTCCGCCGTAGTCCTGACGCTGCTGGCCGCCCTGTGCGGCCTGGCCCTCGGCGGGGCCTCCCCCGCCCTCGCGCATTCCGCCCTCAGCGGCTCCGACCCCGCCGAAGGCGCCGTCCTCGCATCGGCTCCGAAGCAGGTCACGCTCACCTTCACCGAATCGGTCAGCTTCCCCGACGGGTCCCTGCGCGTACTGTCGCCCGCCAACGACCGCGTGAACCCGCGCCCCGCCCAGCACGCGGACGGCAAGGACAACACGGCTCAGGTGGCTCTGCAGGACGATCTGGCCCAAGGCACCTACACCGTCGCCTGGCGAGTGGTCTCCGCCGACGGTCACCCGATCTCCGGCGCCTTCACCTTTTCCATCGGGAAGCCGTCCGACACCACCGTGGTGGTCGCGAAGTCCCCTCCGGACGGCACGGCGGCCGGCCGCCTGTACGGCTTCTTCCGCTACCTCGCCTACAGCGGCCTGGCGCTGCTCGTCGGAGCCGCGACGTTCGTCCTCGTCTGCTGGCCGGCGGCGAGCGGGATCCGTCCGCTGCGCCGACTGGTGGTCGCCGGCTGGACCACGCTGATGGCGTCGACGGTGGCCCTGTTGCTGCTGCGCGGCCCGTACGAGGCGGGCGGGTCCCTGTCGTCGGCTTTCGACCCGTCCGTGCTGGGCCGAACGCTCACGGGGAGATCCGGGATCGCCCTGACCGTGCGGCTCGCGCTCCTCGTACTCCTCGCGCTCGCCGCAGTGCTGTCGCGGAGGACGCCGCTGAGGCCCGGTGTCCGCATCCGCCTTCGCTTCCGGCTCCTCGGCGGACCGGTCCTCGCCCTGGCGTTGGCTCTCACCTGGGCCGGCGCCGAGCACGCGTCCGCCGGAATCCAGGTGCCCCTCGCCATCCCCGTCTCCGTGCTGCACCTGCTGGCCATGGCGGTGTGGCTGGGCGGTCTGATCACTCTGCTCACCTCCCTGCGTCACCGCGGTTGCGACAACAGCGAGATCCCGGTTGCCGCGATCACCCGCTTCTCGGCGCTGGCCTTCGCCGCCGTCGTCGTTCTGGTCGGCACCGGGGTGTACCAGTCCTGGCGGCAGGTGGGCTCCTTGGCAGCGCTGACCACCACCTCGTACGGGCGGACGCTCGGCCTCAAGGTCGCCGCAGTGGTCCTGTTGGTGTGCGTGGCGGCTCTCTCCCGGCGGTGGACCGCCCGCCTGATGGGCGCGGCTTCGCCGGGCACGACGAAGCCGGCTGCCGTCGTCGAGGTCCGGGAGGTGCGGGTCCCCCAGACCGTCGGCGCGCCGAGCGGGCGAACCGGAGCCGGGCCGGGCGGCGAGGGGGCCGCGCCCGCTCGCACCGGGCCCGGCGACGACGATGAGCCGCCGGCCTACGATGCCGACGCGTACCGGCGCCGCCTGCGTCGAACCGTGGCGGTCGAGGCCGTCGTCGGCGCCGCCGTGCTGGTGATCTCCACCATGCTCACCGGTACCCCGCCGAGCCGCGCCGCCACGACGACCGCAGCAGCACCTTCCGGGCAGGAGCCGGACGTGAAGGTGGTCATGGTCCCCTTCGACATGGGTACCGCGAAGCATCAGGGCACGGTGCAGATCACTCTGGCGCCGGGGCGCGTCGGCGAGAACACGGTGGAAGCGGTGGTGTTCACGCAGGACGGCGGCATCTCCAGCGTCCCCGAGCTACGGCTCGCCCTCACCCAGGTCGATCAGGGGATCGGCCCGATCGACGCCGGTCTCAAGAGCCAGAAGGGCTATTGGGCCACATACGACCTGCAGATTCCCATGGCCGGTCAATGGAAGCTGGACGTGACCGTTCGCACCACAGAAATCGACCAGGTCACGGTGAGCACGGATCTCCGCGTCACACCGTGACCGCAGGCCGGTCGCAACCGCTCGCGGACGGCGATCCGCCGGGAGGGCGTCCGTCGATCAGGCGCCCCGGCCGGGCCGGCCAGCCCGGTCGACCCCGTCGGCCCGGAAACTGCTCCGCAATCGACAGTGGGGACCTGCCGGTACGAGGTGCGGTGGATGATGGCCCCGACATGGCCGGAGCCCCTGCGAGGAAGCGCCCCAGCCCGTGGCCCGAGCGGTGGGGCGGACGGTGGCTGCGGGCTGCCGTGTTCACCCTGCTCAGCTCGACGCTGGCGGTCGTGGCACATCGCCTGGCCTCGGAGGATCCGGTGTCCTGGCAGCGGGCGGGCGGCGGTGCGTTCACCGTGTACGCCGTCTCGTGGCTCGCCGCACGCTCGCGCCGCCCGGGATGGTACGTGGTCGCGGCCACCTGCCTCGTCCAGCTCCTCCTGCATCGGGCCCTGTCCGCGCACGGTCCGGACCACGGGCCCGAACAGGCCTGGGCGACGCCGGAGTTCACCCATGCGGCAGGACACCACGACACGTCGGCCATGACGCTGGCCCACTGCGCGGCCGCGTGCCTGATGGCACTCCTGATGTACCGCGCGGACCGGGCACTGAGCCGGCTGCCGGGGACCATGGGGCGATGGGCCCGGACGGCCGTCGCGGCTGCCGCCGTGGCCTTCGGCGCCCGGTGGCAGCCGCGGTTCGGAGCCGGCCCGCGCGCCGTGGCGGTCCCGCTCGGCCGCCGTACGGTCCCCCCTGCGGTGACGGCGATGCTGTGCCACGCGGTGACGCGCCGAGGGCCCCCTGGCCGGTGTGCGGGAGACGTTCCCCTGATCCTGGCGGGCTGAACGGCTGCCTCCGTGAGGCCCGCTCCGCGTACCGAGAGGGTTCCTTCACCATGCACGCATCGAACAACCGCCGTTACGTCCGCAGGCCGGTCGTCGCGGCCGTCGGGTCCCTGGTGCTCCTGGGCATCGCGGCCGGCCCGGCGGCAGCACACGCCGAGGTCAGCGCCTCCGACCCGCGCGCTCTCGCCGAGAACGTCACGTTGTCCTTCACCTCCGAGGCGGAGTCGGACACCGCGGGCATCACCGAACTGCGTGTCGTCCTCCCCGACGGCATCACCCCGGACGCCGTGACCCTCAAGGAGGCACCGACGGGCTGGAAGCTGACGGTCACCCCCGATGGGTACAGCGTCGGGGGCGCGGCGCTCGCCACCGGCACGGACGCCGAGTACAGCATCACCGTGCGCCAGCTGCCCGACGTCAAGTCCCTGCCGTTCAAGACCCTGGAGTCGTACGGCGACGGGAAGGTCTCGCGGTGGATCGAGGTGCCGGCCGACGGCCGGAAGGTCGACAATCCGGCCCCGGTACTCGACCTGAAGCCCGCGGCGCCCGGCGCGAAACCGCTCGCCCCGAGTCCGTCGCCCACACCGGCCCGGAGCACCCCGTCCGCCGAGCCGCCGTCCCCGGCTCCGGCCGCGGCGGCCGAGTCCCCCGCGACACGGACGGCGGCCGAAACCGGAACAGGCAGCAGCACCGGCCTCATCGCGGCCGCGGTCGCAGCCGTCGTACTGCTCGCCGGCGCAGCCGCCTTCTGGTGGGCCCGCCGCAGCCGGCAGTCCTGAGCCGAAGGGCCGGGGCCGGTGTACGGCACGCCCGTACACCGGCCCCGGCCCCGGCGCTGCCCCGCCTGCGACACCGCGACGGACCCGCTGCTGCCCGTCGGCACGTTCGCATGGGACGGCGGCAACCACCCGCCTCCTCAGGGGCGGGTGACGACGATCTCGCGCTTGAGGATCTTCCCCGTGGGCCCCTTGGGGAGTTCGGCCGTGAAAGTGATGATCCGGGGGTACTTGTACGCCGCCACCCGCTCCTTGACGTGGGCCCGGATCTCCTCGGCCGTCGCCCCGGCGCCCTCGCGCAGGGTGATCACCGCCACGATCTCCTCCCCGTGCACCTCGTGCGGCACGCCGACCACTGCGGCCTCGGCCACGGCAGGGTGCTCGTACAGGACCTCCTCGACCTCCCGCGGGTAGACGTTGTAGCCGCCTCGGATGATCAGGTCCTTCTTGCGGTCGACGATGAAGTAGAACCCCTCCTCGTCGACGCGGGCCAGGTCGCCGGTGTGGAACCATCCGTCGCGTACGGCCTCCGCGGTCTCCTCCGGGCGGTTGAAATAGCCCTTCATCACGTTCTCACCGCGGATCGCGATCTCGCCGACCTCGCCCGGGCCCGCCTCGGAGCCGCTCTCGGTGACGAGCCTCATCTCGACCCCGCGGATCGGAACCCCGATGGAGCCGGCCTTCCGCGGGCGGTCCGGGTGGTTGAAGGAGGCCACCGGCGAGGTCTCGGAGAGGCCGTACCCCTCCAGCACCGTGGCGTCGAAGCGCCGCTCGAACCCGTGCAGCACCTCGACGGGTATCGCGGCGCCGCCCGAGACGGCGAGGCGCAGCCGGGAGGCGTCGAAGCCGTCGGGGAGTTCGGCGTGGAGCAGCGCCGAGTACATCGTGGGTACGCCGAGGAACACGGTGACCCCGTCACGGTGCATGACCTCCAGCGCCCGCCGCGGATCGAACCGCGGCAGCAGCGTCAGCGTCGCCCCGGCGGCCATGGCCGCGTTGAGCGCACAGGTCTGGCCGAACGCGTGGAAGAGCGGCAGGCCGCCGAACAGGATGTCGTCGGGGCCTACTTGGATCAGGGTCTCGGCGGTGACGGCCGTGTTCGAGACCAGGTTGCCGTGCGTCAGCTCGGCGCCCTTGGGCGTGCCGGTGGTGCCGGAGGTGTAGAGGATCAGTGCGGGGTCCCCGTCCTCCCGGTCGACGAGGCCGGACAGCGGTTCGGTGGCCGTGAGCAGCTCCCGGAACGCCTGGGGCTCCGCCACCAGGCACTCGGTCCCCAGCTCGGCGGCTGCGGTCGCGACCTCCTGCGCGAACAGCGGGAACGCCACCGCGACGCGGGCCCCGCAGTCCCGCAGCACGTACGCCGCCTCCCGGGCCTTGAGCAGCGGGTTCATCGGCACGACCACGCCCCCGGCCCGCAGGATCCCGTAGTAGACGACGGGGAACAGCGGCACGTTGGGCACGGTCATCGCCACACGGTCACCGGGCCGCACTCCGCGGCCGTGCAGCACCGCGGCGAACCTGGCACTCGCGTCGTCCAGTTCGGCGTAGGTCAAGGTGGTGTCGTCGTGGCGCACGGCGACGTGATCGCGGCGGGCCGCCGCGGAGTTCACCAGGAATGCGGCGAGGTTGGTCATGCCGGCAGTCTCCATTTCTTCTGTTCGTATCGGCCGTCGCCGCGATGCGGGCGGCAGTCCTGCATACGTGGAATGTCCGATATGCCTGCTCCTCCGGGTCATGAGTCGGGGCCGCGCTGAGGGGATGCTAGGGCGGGCGAACTCCCGATGCTTGACGTGCCGGGACGGGAAACTTAACTTCTGGGGACCGAACACCTGGAGCACGTGATGAGGCCCCTTGTCCGCACCGCAGCGCTGAACGGTTACGTCGAGCTGAGCCGGTCTCTCGGCATCGATCCGCGCGCGCTGATGAAGAGCGTCGGTCTGGACACCGCGGACCTCGCCGTCCAGGACCGGTGGATCTCCGGCCCGGCCGCCGTCCGCCTCCTGGAGCTCTCCGCGGCCCGCTCGCACCACGACGACTTCGGCCTGCGGATGGCCGAGCTGCGCCGCTTCTCCAACCTGGGTCCGATCAGCCTGGTCGTCCGTGAGGAGCCCGACGTACGCAGTGCGCTGGCGCTGCTGCTGCGCCACGAGCACATGTACAACGAGCTGCTCCACACGCGCCTGTCCGAGGGGAACGGCCTGGCCACCATCAAGGTGGACCTCAGGGTCGGCGAGACGGCGCCGGCCCGGCAGGCCACGGAGCTCGCGGTGGGTGCCTTCGCCCGCATTCTGCGAGGGTTCCTCGACACACGGTGGCAGCCCCTCTCGGTGTGGTTCGCCCACAGCGCTCCGGCGGACCCCGGCAGGCACCGCCGCCTGTTCGGCCCCGGGCTCGAATTCGACCGCGAGTTCAACGGCATCGTCTTCTACGCCGACGACCTCGACGCCCCCAACGCCATGGCGGACCCGCAGCTGCGGAACTACGCCCGGCAGTACTTCGACTCCATCGCCGCCACTCCCAGGGACACCTCGGTGGCGGACCGCGTGCGCGAACTCATCGAGGCCCTCCTGCCCACCGGCCGGTGCTCGATCGAGCAGGTCGCCCGCAGCCTCGGCGTCGACCGGCGCACCGTCCACCGTCATCTGGCCCACTCGGGAGAGACGTTCTCGTCGCTGCTCAATGCCACACGGATGCGCCTCGCGGAGCAGTTCGTGGCCCATCCCCGCCGCTCGCTCACGGAGATCTCCGACCTCCTGGGCTTCTCCTCCCTGAGCGCGTTCTCCCGGTGGTTCCACGAACAGTTCGGGTGCAGCCCGAGGCAGTGGCGCAAGGAGAAATCCCGGGAGCACCAGCACCCGGGTACGGGCTGACTCCCACGGCAGCACGCACGGCGGACGGCACCCGGGCCGCCCCCGGCTGCTGTCCCCAAATGACAAGTCGTCCGTCACCACGGGTCAAGCAGCCGTACTCGCCCGGCCCTACTTTGGCTGCACCGCTCACGGCGGTCGGCTGCCGGAGGTGAGACGGGCCGTATCCCCTACCGCCCGCTCTCCTCCGGACCAGCCGATGGCACCCGGGCCCACGCGCCCGATGTTCTCCCCGACCCGCCCGCGCCGGTCCCTGCCGTCCAGAAGTTCCGACTCCGCAGGTACCGACTGCCGCGGCCGGTGATCACCCGTACGCGAAGGAGAAGGACCGTGCACTTTCACGACGACTCGCTCTTCCCCGAGAACCAGGAGAAGCTCGTCATCCAGGCCGCCCCGTACGGGCCGGAGTGGCTGCCCGGCGACGCCGACGACCTGCCCCTGACCATGGACGAGCACGTCCAGGCGGCCGTCGACTGCTACAACGCCGGCGCCACGGTGCTCCACATCCACGTACGCGAGCTCGACGGCAAGGGCTCCAAGCGGATGTCCATGTTCAACGAGCTGATGGGCCGGCTGCGCGAAGCGGTGCCGGACATGGTCCTGCAGATCGGCGGCTCGATCTCCTTCGCCCCCGAGGGCGAGGGCGGCGACGCCAAGTGGCTCTCCTACGACACCCGGCACCTGCTGGCCGACCTCACGCCGGCGCCGGACCAGGTGACCATCGCGATCAACACCAGCCAGATGAACATCGTCGAGATCATGACCGACGAGGACCTGGAGGGCACCTCGATCGCGAAGCCCGAGTACTACCGGGCCTACCGTGACATGGTCGTCGAGGCCGGTCCCGACTTCTACCTCGAGCACCTCGAGCGCCTGCGGGCGAGCGGCATCCAGCCGCACTTCCAGCTCGCCACCATCGCCCAGCTCGAAACCGTCGAGCGGCTCATCCGCGCCGGTGTGTACACGGGCCCCCTGGTCCTCAACTACGTCGCGATCGGCGGCGGTTTCGCCGGGCGGCACCCCTCCGACCTGATCGAGTTCATCCGCCGCGTACCGGACGGCGCGGTCCTCACCATCGAGAGCTCCATGCGCGCCGTGGCCCCGATGAACGCGATCGCCATCGCCCTCGGCGTGCACGTCCGGGTGGGCAACGAGGACAACCTGTGGCGGCGCAAGGGCGAGCGGATGTCCTCCGTCGAGCAGGTCGAGCAGATGGTCCGGCTCGCGGACACCCTGGGACGCGACATCGCGACCGGCCCGGAGGCCAAGGAGATCTACAGGATCGGCGCGTACTACTCCGACGCCGACGAGACCATCGACCGTCTCGGCATGGTCCCGAACCGGCGGCCCGGGCAGCGCGGCTTCATGCTGCGCGAGCTCACGAGCTGACCCGGCCACCCGCCGGTCGCCGCCTGCCACCGCCAGCCCTCACACACGAGCAATCGGAGCAACCCCGTGGCCCACGCAGTCCGCTTCTACGAAACCGGTGGACCCGACGTCCTGAACTGGGAAGAGGTCACCGTCGGTGACCCGGGTCCGGGCGAAGTGCGCATCCGGCACGTCGCCGTCGGCCTCAACTTCGCCGACACGTACTTCCGTACGGGCCTCTACCCGGTCCGGCTGCCCGACGGCATCGGCGTCGAGGCCTCCGGAGTGATCGAGGCGGTCGGCGACGGCGTCACCCACGTCACCGAAGGCGATCGTGTCACCTACACCGGCAGCCCGCTGGGGGCGTACAGCACGGAGCGGGTCATGCCCGCCTCACACCTGATCAAGCTACCGGACGGGATCGGCTTCGAGACCGCCGCCGCCATGACCATGCGCGGTCTCACCTCGGCGTATCTGCTGCGCCGGATCCACCCGCTGAAGGCCGGTGACACCGTGCTGCTGCACGCGGCGGCGGGCGGCGTCGGCCTCATCGTCAGCCAGTGGGCCAGGCTGCTGGGCGTCACGGTCATCGGAACGGTGTCCAGCGAGGAGAAGGCGGAGCTCGCGCGGGCCCACGGCTGCGAGCACATCATCCACTACCGGCGCGAGAACGTGGCCGAGCGGGTGCGCGAACTGACCGACGGCGCCGGCGTGCCGGTCGTCTTCGACAGTGTCGGCAAGGACACCTATCCCGGCTCGCTGGCCTCGTTGTCGCGGCGCGGACTGCTGGTCTGCTTCGGCACGGCCTCCGGTCCCGTGCCACCGATCGATGCCATGCAGCTCGCCGTGAACGGATCCCTCTTCGTCACCCGTCCTGCGCTGGCCGACTACATCGCCGAACCGGCGGAGCGCGACGCCCTTGCAGGTGAACTGTTCGGTCACGTCGCCTCCGGCCGCATCACGATCGAGATCAACCAGCGCTACTCCCTCACGGGCGCCGCACAGGCACATCGCGATCTGGAAGCCGGACGGACCACGGGATCCTCCGTCTTCGCCCTCTGAGGACATCCCGCCACACGCCACCCGAGGAGTGAGTCCCATGCCCGAAACCCTCCGGCCGCAGCAGAACGCTCTGGCCCTGGTGCGCCCGCACGCGCTCCGTACCTCCCTCACCGTCGAGCCGCTGACCTGTTCCATCGGCGCCGAGCTCTCCGGCGTGAGCCTCGCCGACGCCGCTCACGACGACGACCTGTTCGCAGAGATCAAGCTGCTTCTGCTCGAGTACAAGGTGCTGTTCCTGCGCGACCAGGACATCACACGCGCCGACCACGTCGCGTTCGCCGAACGCTTCGGACCGCTGGAGGACCACCCGGTGGCCGGCAGCGACCCGGACCACCCGGGCCTGGTCCGCATCTACAAGGACCTGGACAGCGCGCCCGAGCACTACGAGAACGCGCTCCACACCGATGGCACATGGCGCGAGAACCCCTCCATGGGGGCCGTACTCCGCTGCGTCTCGACGCCCCCCGTGGGCGGCGACACGATCTGGGTCAACATGGTCGAGGCCCATCGCCGTCTCCCGGAGCACATCAAGACGCAGATCCAGGACCTGCGCGCCCGGCACAGCATCGAGGCGACCTTCGGCGCGGTCATGCCCGGGGAGCAGCGTCACGCGCTGGCGGCCCGGTACCCGGACGCGGAGCATCCGGTGGTGCGCACCCACCCGGAGACCGGCGAGGAGATCCTCTTCGTCAACGCCTTCACGACCCACTTCGTCAACTACCACACGCCCGCGAACGTCCGCTTCGGCCAGGACTACGCGCCGGGTGCCGCCCAGCTGCTGAACTACCTGATCAGCCAGGCCGCGGTGCCCGAGTACCAGGTCCGCTGGCGCTGGCGGAGGAACAGCGTGGCCATCTGGGACAACCGCTCCACCCAGCACTACGCCGTCCAGGACTACTGGCCGGCCGTCCGCAGGATGGAGCGCGCCGGGATCGTCGGCGACAAGACCTTCTGACCCTGCTTTTTCCGTCAACAGCAGTTGAGGTGATGACAATGGGGTTTCTCACCACTGCGGCACCCGCCCCGGAGAGAACCGGTACCGGCACGGCCACCGGCTCCTCGGAATGGCCCGTGCCCCGGCGCTACGCCTGGGTGGTCTTCGCACTGAGTTTCGCGCTCCTGCTCTCGGACTACATGTCCCGGCAGGTGCTCAACGCCGTCTTCCCGATGCTGAAGGCCGACTGGCTGCTCTCGGACGCCCGGCTGGGCTCCCTCAGCGGCGTCGTGGCACTGATGGTCGGCCTGCTCACCTTCCCCCTCTCCCTGCTGGCCGACCGGTGGGGCAGGGTGAGGTCCCTCGTCATCGCGGCGACGATGTGGAGTCTGGCGACCCTGGGCTGCGCGGTGGCGGCGAGCTACGGCCAGATGTTCATCGGCCGGCTCTTCGTCGGCATCGGTGAGGCCGCCTACGGCAGCGTGGGCATCGCCGTGGTCCTCAGCGTCTTCCCGCGCACCTTGCGCGCGACGCTCTCGGGCGCCTTCATCGCCGGCGGAGCCTTCGGCTCGGTCCTGGGCATATCCATCGGCGGCGCCGTGGCCCAGGCATACGGCTGGCGCTGGGCGTTCGGCGTGATGGGGGTCTTCGGCCTGGTGCTCGCCGGTGTCTACGCCGTCGTGGTGACGGAGAAGAGGCTGACACCGCGGACGGCCCCGTCCGGGGACGGGGCAGCCGGCACCGGCACCGGCACCCGTACCGGCACCGGCTCCGACGTCCGGCTCCGGGTGCTCCTGCCGCGGCTGTTCTCCTCCGTCTCGGTGGTCAGCGCCTACATCGGCAGCGGCCTGCAGCTGTTCATCGCGGGCGCCCTGATCGCCTGGCTGCCCAGTTACTTCAACCGCTACTACGAGATGCCGACCGCGAAGGCCGGTGCGACCGCCGGGCTCTTCGCCCTGATGATCGGCATCGGCATGATCGCCGGCGGAATCGCCTCGGACCGGTTCAGCCGGCGCGACCCCCTCCGCAAGTGGACCGTCGCCATCTGCTGCAGCGTGGGCTCCCTCGTACTGCTGATGACCGCGTTCCGCCTGCCCGCCGGCCCGGTCCAGCTGCTGGTACTGGCGCTGGGGGCCCTGCTGTGCGCCGGTACGGCCGGACCGGGAGCCGCGATGGTGGCGAACCTGACCCCCGCGGCCATCGCCGCGACGGCGTTCGCCACGCTCACGCTGGCCCAGAGCCTGCTCGGACTGGCCCCCGGCCCCGCCGTCACCGGCCTGCTCGCGGACCGCCTCGGCCTGCTCGGCGCGCTCCGGATCGTCCCGCTCGTGGCGATCGCTGCCACCGCGGCCTTCCTGGCCGGACGCCGCCGGTACACACGCGATCTCCGGCGCCTCACCGCGCCCGCCGCGACGGCGGAGGCCGCAGAACCGGAGGCGCGCTCATGACGGGGAGCGGGCCCACC